>NZ_CANRPM010000044.1 GCF_947632445.1 uncultured Bacteroides sp.
ATTCATCCGCAAAGTTCAGTATAAAATCAACAGAAGACCTCGTAAAAAACTCAATTTTGAATCCCCTAAGAGTGTTTTCTTCAGACTTATTGTTAATTTTGCACTTGCCAGTTGAGAGTAGGCCTTTTTGCATATGAGAATATTACATGATTTTTATCCTCCCATTTGCATATTAGGCCGTTTCTTCGAATATTTGTCTTATCTTTGTCCTCGATAAAAGAGGGTATTCGTGACCTTCGCCAACAGTTAGATTGACTTTCCACCGGAAGTCACGGCGACCCTTGAAACGAATGATTTAATGAGCCGTTTAAAAATAGAGAGATATGATTGAGTTTGAAATCAAATCGGAAGTGCTTCCCGTAGGAAACCGGAACGGACGGCTGAAATGTGTGGGGAAGGTATGCCTGGTTTTGCAGAACGCTTGAAAGAATTGGATGACAAGGCAGCCGAGTCGCTGCTCTGGGAGCGAATAGCCGGCCTTCAGGGTTCTCTCTTCAAGACTTCCGGCAGGAAGGGTGCCGGAGGTGTGGAGTTTACCTACAGGGTGAAGAGAGACAAGTCCGGTTCCTGGTGCGGAGAGATGTTTGTCAGTACCAAAGGAAAATCCATCACTCGGGCGACCGTGATGAAGGCGTATCGGAGGGCAGCGGAGCTTGGCGGCGTGGTGCCCGGCCCGAAGACGCTGGGAACGTTCGGAGCCAGTTATCTATACAGCATCTTTCAGCGATTGGGGGTGATTAAGGAATGAGTCGGGAGAATGTGTTTCCCGGTCGGAGTATCATTCTTTATGGAGACCGGTCGATGCCGATAAGGTTATTCAGCCCCGTCGAACTGCCTGCGGTGCGAGACGATTGTCTGCATGTTGGCCAGTGCCCATTCCGTCAGTCGGTTGATGTGCGGAATGAGTGAATTGCCGATGTCCGTCAGTCGGTATTCCACTTTGGGCGGCACGACGGGATAGGTTTTCCTGGAAATCAGTCCGTCGGCTTCCAGTGTGCGGAGCGTGCCCGACAGCATCCGGGGAGAGATGTCAGGGATGGCCCGACACAATTCATTGAAACGGACTACCTTATGCTCGTCGATGGTGAGCAGGACGAGGAAAGACCATTTGTCACCAAAACGGGCTATGATGTTGCGTACCGGACAAAACTCTATGATTGAATTCTTTTCTCCTTTTTTCTGCATGAGCCAATGACGTTTTGCAGGCAAAGCTAATACATTTTTCCCGATTGTTGGTTATGGAGTCGCATTATATTTTTTTGGCTTTTTTTTGTGCCGTTGCAACTGCCTGGTTTTCTGTAAAAGGGAGGAAAAGGTTAGTAGGGGATGAAAATGTAACTTGTAGGAAAATAGAATCCTATAGGCTAACTTTACCATCAAAACAAATATATCGTTTAAAATCAATGTAGTATGAAACAGATTGAGAAAATTGCAGAAGCAAAGAATTTCAGCGCTATCAGCGTAGGCAAACTGAACGAATTGAGTGAATATGTATTGGAGCTGGGCCCGGACGTGAAAATCCCCGGAAAGGTGTTTGGCGGGGCATCCTTGCAGGCCACCGGAGCCGAGTTCTCCTTCCAGTCTTTTGCTCCCGGAACGGAGACGGGTTTCTTGCACACCCACAAGAACCATGAGGAACTGTATTTCTTCCTGTCGGGCAAGGGTGAGTTTCAGGTAGACGGAAAAGTGTTTCCGGTGGCCGAAGGCAGTGTGGTAAGGGTAGCTCCCGCCGGATTGCGTTCGGTTCGCAACAAGGGTACGGAGCCGCTTGTGATGCTTTGTGTGCAGTACAAAGGAGCTGCCTTTACGCCTGAAGATGCGATGGACGGCATTATCTCCGATGCCAAAGTGGTGTGGTGAGGGGCTGGCAGGCTGTCGCTGCCCTTACCATTCAATGACCAATGATTGGCGTGGTGTCATCTTCAGGTCTTCTGTGAAGCTGATGGGGTGGCCACTGAGGATGTCTGTGCCCTGTTTTGTATCTTTCAGGATTTCTTTGTAGAACTTCAGTGGCAGGGTCGTTTCGCTGTCTGTACCGTTTAGCATGACGAATACCGTCTTGCCTTCGTACTGGCGCGCGTAGGCATAAACGCCGTTTTGCACCATGAACTGTGTCATGCTGCCTTTGGCGATGACATCGTTTCCTTTACGCCAGTTCAGGATGGTCTTATAGAAGTTGTAGCATTCCTTCTGCAGGTCGGTGTGTCCTTCGGCGGTGAAGGCATTCTGCTTGTCGCCAGCCCATCCGCCGGGGAAGTCACGACGCACATAACCGTCACTCTTTGTTTTCACACCGTTCATCATGATTTCTGTACCATAGTAAAGCTGTGGAATGCGGCGCGTGGTGAGCAGTAGGGTTGTAGCCTGTTTCAACAGGGCGAAATTCTGTCCTTCACCCAGGAAGCGGTCGGTGTCGTGGTTTTCGATGAAAGCCAAGACACTGGCCGGGTTGGGGTAGAGGAAGTCATAGACGAAGTTGCTGTATATACGATCTAAACCTTTGAACCAGGTTTCGGTCTGTTCGTCCTTGGCGATATTTATCTTGTCGTAGAAGCTGAAGTCCATCACCGTTTTCAGGTTGCTGTTCTTCGGAGCTGATAGCTTGGAATCTTTCTGCCACCAGGCAGTGTAGACAGGCTCTGTTACCCACGTCTCGCCTACAGTGTTGTAATTGGGATATTCTTCGTTGAGCTCTTTCATCCATTGGCTCATTCCATCGTAGTCAGCATAGGGGTAAGTGTCCATGCGGATGCCGTCGATGCCTGCATATTCGATCCACCAGAAACTGTTTTGGATAAGGTATCTCAGTACGTGTGGATTCTTTTGGTTTAGGTCGGGCATGGCTGTTACAAACCATCCGTCGTTCATTTGGTCGAAGTCATATTTTGACGTGTATGGGTCTATGTGCGGAGTCAGCTTGAAAGAGGTCTGGACAAAATTGTTTTGATAGTCGGAGTGGTTGAACCAGTCTTTAGAGGGCATATCTTTGATCCAGATATGATTGATGCCGCAATGATTGAAGATCATGTCCATTACGATTTTGATACCACGCTGATGTGCTTTTTCGATTAGCTGGCTATATTCTTCGTTGGTGCCAAGACGAGGATCTACTTTATAGTAGTCTGTTGTGGCATAGCCATGATAACTTCCTCCTTCCATGTTGTTTTCCAAAACGGGAGTGAACCACAAAGCTGTTACACCTAAGTCTGTGAAATAGTCCAGGTGCTGCTCAATACCGGCCAAGTCACCGCCATGGCGGGCATTGGGATCATTGCGGTTTACTTTTGCGTCCAGCATACCTTCTATAGAGTCGTTATCCGGGTTCCCGTTTGCAAAGCGGTCGGGCATCAACAGATAAAGGGCATCCGACGCATCGAATCCTTTATGGTCGCTGCCTTTCATGACACGAGCTTTCAGTTCATATTCCTGCACAGTCTTTTTCTTTCCTTGAGCGAACGTGAGAGCTATTTTTCCAGGCTTTACGTCTTTGTCCAATCTCAGATAGATCAGCAGATAGTTGCTGCTTTCCAGTTTTACGATGCTACTCACGGCTACACCGGGATAATCTACTGTGACGTGTGCGTCGCCGATGCCTTCACCATAGACCATCAGTTGCAGTTCGGGGTTTTGCATGCCCGTGTACCAGAAGGGAGGATCAATTTTGTTGATGTTAGGTGCTGCGTAGGTAGCAAGGAACAGCAACATTGTTCCGAGAAGGGAAAAAACTTTCTTTTTCATGATCGTAATATATGATTGTTTTTCATGGTGCTAATATAAGACGATTGTCGGAGAAACACCATGTTTCTCCGACAATCGTTTCTCTTTATATTATGCAAACGTTTGCTTCTTTATTTTTGTCAATTCCCTTTCGGCTGACCGAAAAAGTTATAGCAAAGTATGTTTGGAGATTTGTAAGAGTAGAGCGGCATCAATACTTTTTGTTCAATCAGTTTCCCGATGTGTATCATTGTGATAATAAAAAAGGCGGAACCATTCATTGCTTATTTTCAATCTGAGGTACCGCCAAGCACCTTGTACACAAATAAGCACGAATAGTTCACACCCTATTGGGGGCGTGAACTTTTATCTGCTTATTCTCGTGTACTTCAAATTGGCGGTTTTCAGATTGAGAGAATAAGAGTTAAAAGCTCAAATATCTTTAATAAGAAGAATGGAAACGCTTTTCCAAATGTTATTGTTTTAAACTAAAATAGGAGAATGCCCCCGATAGGACATTCTCCTTATATAAAAGTAGTTCGTATTACTTATTCAAAGCCTGAGCTACATCAACGGCGCAAGCTACTGTACAACCTACCATCGGGTTGTTGCCGATACCCAGGAAGCCCATCATTTCTACGTGGGCGGGAACCGATGAAGAACCGGCGAACTGAGCATCCGAGTGCATGCGGCCCATCGTATCGGTCATACCGTAGGAAGCGGGGCCGGCAGCCATGTTGTCCGGGTGCAGGGTACGGCCTGTACCACCTCCCGAAGCTACCGAGAAGTAAGGCTTGCCTGCCAGTACGCGTTCTTTCTTGTACGTACCTGCAACGGGGTGCTGGAAGCGGGTCGGGTTGGTAGAGTTACCCGTGATGGATACGTCTACGCCTTCTTTCCACATGATGGCTACACCTTCGCGAACGTCGTCGGCACCATAGCATTTAACTTTGGCGCGGGGGCCGTCGCTGTATGCAATTTCCTTTACAACTTTCAGTTCGCCCGTGTAGTAGTCGAACTGCGTCTGAACGTAAGTAAAGCCGTTGATACGGGAGATGATCATGGCGGCGTCCTTGCCCAGACCGTTCAGGATGCAGCGCAGAGGCTCTTTACGCACCTTGTCGGCTTTAGCGGCAATCTTAATGGCACCTTCGGCCGCAGCGAATGACTCGTGGCCGGCCAGGAAAGCGAAGCACTTGGTCTCTTCGCGAAGCAGCATGGCTGCCAGATTACCGTGACCCAGACCCACCTTACGATCGTCGGCTACAGAACCGGGGATGCAGAAAGATTGCAGACCGATACCGATGGCTTCGGCAGCTTCAGCGGCTGTCTTTACACCTTTCTTCAGGGCAATGGCGCAACCTACTACGTAAGCCCACTTTGCATTCTCGAAGCAGATAGGCTGCGTCTCTTCACACGTCTTATAAGGATCGAGGCCGTAAGATTCGCAGATTTGGTTCGCTTCTTCGATATCCTTGATACCGTTTTCGTTCAAAGCAGCCAGAATTTGTTTGATACGACGGTCTTGGCTTTCAAATTTCACTTCTCTAATCATATTCCTTCCTCCTTATTCTTTACGTGGGTCAATGTATTTAACTGCACCGGCCTCTTTGCTGAAGCGTCCGTAAGTACCGGTTATTTTCTTCAGAGCTTCGTTGGCATCTGTGCCCTTCTTGATTTCGTCCATGAACTTGCCCAAGTGAACGAATTCATAGCCGCAAACCTGATCATCTTTGTCCAAAGCGAGGGTCTTGATATAGCCTTCGGCCATTTCCAAGTAACGGGTACCTTTAGCCAAAGTGCCATACAGCGTACCTACCTGGCTGCGCAGACCTTTACCCAAGTCTTCCAGTCCGGCACCGATCATCAGACCGCCTTCAGAGAAAGCGGACTGAGTACGTCCGTACACGATTTGCAGGAAGAGTTCGCGCATAGCCGTATTGATAGCATCGCAAACGAGATCCGTGTTCAGGGCTTCGAGGATCGTCTTGCCCGGAAGGATTTCGGAAGCCATAGCAGCAGAGTGAGTCATACCGGAGCAGCCGATAGTCTCAACCAATGCTTCCTGGATAACGCCTTCCTTTACGTTGAGGGTTAATTTACAAGCACCTTGCTGGGGAGCACACCAACCGATGCCGTGTGTCAGACCAGAGATGTCAACGATTTCTTTAGCTTTTACCCATTTACCTTCTTCGGGAATAGGAGCCGGCCCGTGGTTGGGGCCTTTCTTTACAACACACATGTGTTCCACTTCGTGTGAATAAGTCATAATTAGCTCTTTTTAGTTGTTATAATTAAAAAAACATGGTTCCACTTCGTAAAACGTATTCGTTAAACGCAGGCAAAGTTAACCGTTTTCTTTTATCCTGCAAACCGTTCAAATTGACTTTTTTATTAAAAATAAGTAATGGGAGAACCTGCGTTTGTGTATTGCTAAGCAGACTTTGCAATCTGTCTACGTTTGGACGGGGTTCTCCCTTTTCTCTTTTCTTTATCGGAAATCGGACGTACAGGGGGAATCTGTTCCGTCTGCCGTGCCGGCTTTCATAATGTCCTCGACCAGACTGTTGATGTAGAGCTCCAGATAGCAGTAACCGCTGGCCGGGTCGATGTCCTTATAGGTCTTGCCTTTCGGCAGGTTTTGAGCGGCCCATGTGTCGGGTATTCCGTCGTTGTCCGTGTCCTGGGGCTTTTCGGTGCTGTTGTAAGCGGGCCATCCGCCGGCATCGGCCTGCGAGTCTATCAGGCCGTTGGTGCTTCCGTTGCTGCCTTCGTATTCGTATGTGTCGTCCTTCACGTCGTTCACGATGCGTTTGTCCACAGCATCGCGCTTCAGGCTGGCTCCGGCATAGGCCAGCACTTTGTCGTAGGCCTCGGAGGCAGTGTGAGTGCCTGTCGGTTCTACTTCATAGGCCGTCCGGCTGATGATGGCGCTTTTCCCGCCGTCGGGCAGGGGATAGTCGTTTTTGGTATCGGGATGAAGCCCTTCGGCATTGTCGCGGTTGACGGCATCAATCAACGATTGGTATTTGGAGGGCACCAGCCGTTTGTCGAACAAATTCCCGCTCAGATAGAATGTTCCCCAGATGCCGGCTTTGTTTTGCTTTGTTCCGTCGTCGGCGTTGGGCGCGAAGATGCGGTTGATCAGCCCTTTTTTCGTGACGGTCGATGGGCCTGGCTTGTAGTAATTGTTGACGAAGTTATAGCGTCCCCCTTCGCCTGCATAGCCTCCGTTGGTGGGGCCCCAGTTGTAGAACACATTGTTGCGGAGGTCTACCAGTTCGTCGTCGGGCCGGCCTGAGAAGCGGCTTCCGCAGAGACGCGGTGTGCGGCTGTTGTGGTGGGCCATGAGGTTGTGGTGGAAGCTGGCTCCTTCGCCTCCCCAGATGCCGCCATAGCCATGATTACCCTTGGTATGGACGGAGTTGGAGAGGCTTTCGCTGAGGATGCACCACTGCATGGTGAAGTTCTTGTTTCCGTAGAAGGAAGAACATTCGTCTGTACTCCAGCTCATGCTGCAATGGTCGATGATGACGTTCTGCTGGTCGCGCCCCCACATGGCATCGTCTTCCGTTTTCTGTTCGTCGCCCATGCGGTTTCGGATGAAGCGGATGATCACGTTGTCGGCTTTTACCACGAGCGAATAGTTCTTCAGACAGATGCCGTCGCCGGGGGCTGTCTGTCCGGCAATGGTGACATTTCCGTGCTTTATTTCAAGGCTTTTTTGCAGCTCGATGATGCCCGATACGTCGAAGACGATGATGCGCGGCTCCGACATGGCCAGACCGCTTCTGAGCGAACCGGCTCCGCTATCGTTCAGATTGGTGACATGGTAGACGATGCCACCGCGTCCGCCCGTCGTGGTGTTGCGTGCGAAACCTTCGGCACCGGGGAAGGCGGGAGCAGACGGGGCGGGCCCGTCCGGGGTATCTGTGGGAGTATCGTCGGGAACCGTGACGGGAGGTACAGGATCTTCGGTTGTGCTTGCCGGTGCCTGGCAGGCACTTGTCAGAAACAGCAGGAGCAGCCCTGCCTGGAAAAACAGATTTTTCATGATTTCATATAGATGTTTTAGTTGATTAATCGACGGCAAAAATAAGGAATTGTCGGCTGGGGGAGGTGTAGATTTTCTTTTTCTATGTGTAAGTTTCGTTCTTTTTCTTTTATTTCATAGCTTTGCCCCGATTTATATATGACGGACAGAAGTGATGATAGAAGTAAAAGACGAACTGTTGCAGCGGGCGGCCGGCGAGGGCATGGATGCCTTTATCAAGGTGTTCGCCGATGCGTATATGGAGGCTTTGGGAGGTAAGCTCACGGCTGAAAACATGGCTTTGCTGACGGGCGAACAACATACGCTGCTGGCCTATGGACTCTTTCGCGACGAGGTAATGGAGGGCGGTTTCTGCCAGCTCATCCAGAATGGGTATGGCGGATATATCTTTGACAACCCTTTTGCCAAAGCCATGCGCCTTTGGGGAGTGGGAGAACTGGGCAAGCTGATATATGCCGCCAAGAACATTTATGATGCCAATCGTGCCGACTTGGAGCGTGAACGCACTGACGAGGAGTTCATGGCCATGTACGAACAGTATGAAGCGTTCGACGATCTGGAAGATAAATTCCTGGAGAAGGAGGAAATGTTCACGGCGCAGGTGGCTGAATACGTAGACGAACATCTGAACCTTTTCGCCAAGGTAGTGTAGAAGAAGGCTGGCAGTCTCTTTCTTTTGCCGGTGGCAAAGCTATGCTTTACCGAAGGGGAAACATTGCTTTCTCTTCGATAAAACGCCGTTTTCTTAACCATGCTGAGGAAGAACACGGACGGGATGAGAACGGGGTTCTGAATAAAGGTTAAAATAGAGACTCAGGTGCAGTATTTTGGCATCCTTGTTATTTTTGTCTTAAAAACAATGAAAAAACATGGCGTGTAGTAGGCTACTCGCTCTATTATGTCTAATTTTGCAAAACTTAATATCAATCAATTTGAAAATGAAACAGATTAAAACTTTGATGGGGGCTGCCCTGATGCTGGTGATGGGCGTGTTAATGACTTCGTGTTTAGACTCGAATGATTCTCCTACAATGCAGTCTATTTATGTCAGAGTAGTGCATAATATGATGGGAGGGTATTATTTTGAAGATGCTGCGGGAAATACATTTATCCCGACTACATCCTCTGTGTCAAAAGTTGAGGCCAGTGGTTTTCAGGCTTCAGGAACAAATTTAGCATACATTATATTTGAGTATATTGAGGATGAAGCCCAACAAAAAGCGGGCGAAGTCACAAAAAAACAAGAATTCAAGATTGAATTGCTCGGCGCACAGTCAATAGATGGAGCAGGTGTTGTAATCGCTCAGGGTAAAGAGGATATGGACGCAAAGGCTCCTGAGACAGCACCTGTCGGCTCTTTGTATTTTGATAACGGTTGGGGGGGCGCCGTACAACCTGTATTGTATGATTCGAATGCTGTATTGGTTCCAATAAGCTTTTATTTGACCAATGATAGTGATAAGTTTAAGTTGCATAAGCTGTATCTGGCTTGTAATATGGAAGAAGTTACGGAAGGTGACACCAATCTTGTGTTCTATCTGAGACATTATCGGGGTGAAGATGAGAATGCAGCTGTCACGTATTCTCAGTGGTATGGTTTTGATATTAGGGAAGCCATACGTGCTTTTGCCGCTAAGGCGGGTGCTAATCCTGTCAAATTAATAATTAAAGCACATGAGTCCGCTAATATGACGACAGAAATCCCTAATGAATATAAGGATTATGAGATTGAATATAAAATGCCTGGCTCAAATTGAATTATAAAGAACTTCTCAATATAACCCTGAGACTGATTTCCTCCCCTGCGCAAGCTTGGGAGGAAATTCGTTTGGAGGATAGGCGAAAAGTCTTCACGGCTTTTGTTTATCCTATGATTGGTTTATGCGGGTTGTCCGTATTCATCGGTTCGCTGATAGCGTTGGGGTGGAGCGGCCCGCAGAGTTTCCAATATGCCATGACGAAATGCTGCGCGGTGGCGGTCGCTTTGTTTGGAGGTTACTTCCTGGCAGCTTATCTTATCAATCTGGCAGCCAGCCGTTTCTGTGGGATGGACGATAATTTGTCGCTGGTTCAGCAGTTCTCAGGCTATGCGATGGTGGTGATCTTTTTGCTGCGGATGGTGCTGGGCATCTTGCCCGACTTCCAAATCGTCGCCATGCTGTTGCAGTTCTATGTAGTCTATGTGGTTTGGGAAGGCAGCGTGCGGCTGCTTCAGGTGTCGGAAGCCAACCGCCTGCGTTTCACGCTGACGGCCTCCGTGCTGCTCATTGCCTGCCCGATGCTGATTGAATGGCTCTTCAACCGGCTGACCATCATGCTGAACTGATTTATCATTACCAATGTCCATTGCTGAAAATGAAACAGGCTCTTGTAAACATTAAGAACAAGCGCGCGACGTTCGACTACGAGCTGATAGATACCTATACCGCAGGCATCGTGCTGACAGGTACGGAAATCAAATCCATACGCTTGGGCAAGGCCAGCTTGGTGGACACATTCTGCTATTTTGCGAGCGGTGAGCTGTGGGTGAAGAACATGCACGTGGCCGAATACTTCTACGGATCGTACAACAATCACAACGCCCGCCGTGAGCGCAAGCTGCTTCTCACCCGCAAGGAACTGGAGAAGCTGGAGCGCACGTCTAAGGATCCCGGCTTTACCATCGTACCCGTCCGCCTCTTTATCAACGAGAAGGGGTTGGCTAAGCTCGTTGTGGCGCTGGCCAAAGGTAAGAAGCAATACGACAAACGCGAAGCGCTGAAGGAGAAAGCCGACAAACGCGACATGGAACGTATGTTCAAACGATAAAACCGATTTTATGAGACTGGAAGACTTGGTGCGCCGGCGCATCCTTATTCTTGACGGTGCGATGGGCACCATGATACAACGATACAACTTGACGGAGGCCGATTTTCGCGGCGAATCCTTTAAAGATATATCCGGGCAGATGAAGGGAAACAACGACTTGCTCTGCCTGACACGCCCCGACATCGTGTCGGACATCCACCGCAAGTATCTTGCCGCCGGGGCGGACATCATCGAAACCAATTCGTTTAACGCCACGCGCGTCAGCCAGGCAGACTATCATGTGGAGCATTGCGTGCGCGACATCAATCTGGCTGCCGCCCGCTTGGCCCGCCAGGCTGCCGATGCCTATTCGACGGAGGAGAAGCCGCGCTTTGTGGCAGGCTCTGTGGGGCCTACGAACAAGACCTGCTCTATGAGTCCCGACGTGAGCAATCCCGCTTATCGTGCCTTGACCTTCGACGACCTGGCCGACGCTTATCGCGAGCAGATGGCTGCCCTGCTGAAGGGTGGGGTGGACGCACTGCTTATTGAAACCATCTTCGATACTCTTAACGCCAAGGCTGCCCTCTATGCGGTAGAGCAGGCGATGGACGACACCGGCCGCCGCGTGCCGCTGATGCTCTCCGTCACCGTTTCCGACACGGCGGGGCGCACGCTGTCCGGCCAGACATTGGATGCCTTCCTGGCTTCCGTGCAGCATGCCGACATCTTCTCTGTGGGTTTGAATTGCTCGTTCGGCGCCCGTCAGTTGAAACCCGTTCTGGAACAATTGGCCGCCCGCGCCCCCTATTATATCAGTGCCTATCCCAACGCCGGGTTGCCCAACAGCTTGGGCCGGTACGACCAGACACCTGAGGACATGGCCCGCGAGGTGGGCGAATACGTCCGCGAGGGGTTGGTGAACATCATCGGTGGCTGTTGTGGTACGACAGAGGAATACATTGCCCGCTTCCCCGCCTTAGTGGAAGGTGCAACTCCCCATACGCCTGCCCCTGCACCGGAAAACTTGTGGCTCTCCGGGCTCGAACTGCTGGAAGTAAAGCCTGAAAACAACTTCGTTAACGTGGGCGAGCGTTGCAATGTGGCCGGTTCGCGCAAGTTCCTGCGGCTGATTAGTGAGAAGAACTACGAAGAAGCACTCAGCATTGCCCGCCGTCAGGTGGAGGACGGGGCACAAGTCATCGACATCAATATGGACGACGGCCTGCTCGATGCCCGCCAGGAGATGACTACGTTCCTTAACCTGATAGCCTCTGAGCCTGAGATTGCCCGCGTGCCGGTGATGATTGACTCCTCGAAGTGGGACGTCATCGTAGCCGGACTGAAGTGTGTGCAAGGCAAGGCCATTGTCAACTCTATCTCCTTGAAGGAAGGCGAGGAAAAGTTCTTGGAGCATGCCCGACTTATTCGCCGCTTGGGTGCCGCTGCGGTGGTGATGGCTTTCGATGAGCAGGGACAGGCTGACACCTACGAACGTCGTATTGCCGTCTGTAGCCGGGCCTATCGCCTGTTGGTTGATAAAGCGGGCTTTCGTCCGTCGGACATCATCTTCGACCCAAACGTCCTGGCCGTAGCTACAGGCATGGAGGAACACGACAACTATGCCGCCGACTTCATCCGTGCTGCGGGCTGGATACGCCGCAACTTACCCGGCGCACATGTCAGTGGTGGCGTCAGCAATTTGTCGTTCTCTTTCCGAGGCAACAATTACATCCGCGAGGCCATGCACGCAGTCTTCCTCTACCACGCCATCCGCGAGGGCATGGACATGGGCATCGTCAATCCTGCATCGTCCGTTCTCTATACCGACATTCCCGTCGATGTGCTGGAGCGCATCGAGGATGTCATCCTGAACCGTCGTTCCGATGCCGCCGAACGACTCATTGAGCTTGCTGAACGTCTGAAGACCGAAAAGGAGGCCGAAAAGGCCGACGGAATTTCCGCTCCCTTGCCGGCACAGCAGACCTGGCGCAGCGGCACGTTGGAAGAACGGCTTGCCTATGCACTGACCAAGGGCATCGCCGACTATTTGGAGCAAGATCTGGCGGAGGCACTGGACAAATACCCCAAGGCTGTGGATATCATCGAAGGCCCGTTGATGGCAGGCATGAACCATGTGGGCGATCTTTTCGGTGCGGGCAAGATGTTCCTCCCCCAAGTGGTGAAGACCGCCCGCACCATGAAGAAAGCTGTTGCCATCCTGCAACCCGCCATCGAAGCCGGGAAGACTGAGGGCATGACTTCGGCCGGACGGGTGCTGCTGGCCACAGTGAAAGGCGACGTCCACGATATAGGCAAGAATATCGTCGCTGTCGTGATGGCCTGCAACGGCTACGAGGTTATCGACCTGGGCGTTATGATGCCTGCCGAGACCATCGTGGAGCGTGCCCGGGCAGAGAAGGTGGATATGATTGGGCTGAGCGGACTCATCACTCCGTCGCTTGACGAAATGGTGCATGTGGCCGCCGAGCTGGAGAAGGCAGGCCTTGACATTCCCCTGCTGATAGGCGGTGCCACGACTTCGGCCCTTCATACAGCCCTGAAGATAGCTCCCGTCTACCACGCACCGGTGGTTCACCTGAAGGATGCTTCGCAGAACGCTGCTGTGGCCAGTCGCCTGATGAACCCGCGCCAGCGTGAGGCTTTCGTCCGAGAGCTGGATGAGGCAAATCGTGCGTTGCTGGCCCGCAACGAGGCCCGCCAGATGCCGACTGTCCCCCTTGAGGAGGCTCGCAAGCATCGTCTCAATTTGTTTCCTGACTGATTTCTCCTCCGCTGCCAAAAGGCGGCGGAGGCTTTCCCGTTTTCATATATCTTTTATCTTTGACCTGATATTTTAAGGCTATAAAGCACTTTACAATGTTGAAATGCTAATATTTCAATCTTTTAAGGCACCTGATTACTCTAAAATATGCTTTTAGCGGCCCTGAGACGATTTCATTGCGGAGGGAAGAGAAACTAAGGAAGCACTGCATAAGAGTGTGACGAAGCACGGTATGAGGGTATGAGAAAGCACTGTATGAAGGTATAAGAAAGCACTGTATGGCAGGGTGACAAAGCACTTCGTGGGAAGGTGAGGACGAGAAAGCAAGGGAAATGCAGATCAGTTTTTAAAAGTGGGAAGGAGAATAAA
Organism: uncultured Bacteroides sp.; assembly: GCF_947632445.1. GTDB lineage: Bacteria > Bacteroidota > Bacteroidia > Bacteroidales > Bacteroidaceae > Bacteroides. Next base: position 13,713 of record NZ_CANRPM010000044.1, read on the forward strand.
GAAAGAAAAGCATCTGCACCTTTCGGCAGGGAGACGGAAGGGTGCAGACGGGTAGAAGATTATTGGCGGATCTTCTTTTTGTACAGTTCGTACCGTTCGGTAATCTCCCGCACGAAGTTGTAAGTCGCCTCACCGCGAAAATAGCCGGACTTGCAGACAGAGTCGGTGAAGTATTCTTCGTTGGCTTTCAGTAGGATGTATTTCTCCACGTTGTCGCGCCAGACATTCTTGTCCTTTCCATACTTTTCGGCCAGGGCCATGGCGTCTTGCACATGACCGATGCCTGAGTTGTAGGACGCCAGGACGAAATTCACGCGCTCCTCTTCCGGCAGATCCTTGAAGCTTTGCGCCATCAGTCCGATGTACTTCACGGCAGCCTTCACACTCTCTTCGGCGTTCTGTTCTTTGCCTGCGGGTATGCCCATAGCGCGGGCGGTGGAGGGCATGAGTTGCATCAGGCCACGGGCACCGGCCCAAGAAACAACGGCAGTGTCGAAGTTGGACTCCGTGTAGGCTAATGAAGCCAGCAGGCGCCAGTCCCAGCCTATTTCCTTGGCATATTTCTTGAAAAGTTCGTCGTAGTGGGAAATTCGTCCTTCGTGCAGCGAGAGGATGGGAGTGTGATGCATTGATTTGCTGATTTCGAAGTATCGCTTCATACTGGCCTTGTCGCTGGGCGAGGTCATGTTGGTGCGGTACCATTCGCTGGCGGCACGTGCCAGTTGCGGGCAGTTGCGGCGGACAGCCCAGGAAGAACGCTGGTCGAAGCTGATGGCTAAGCTGATGTTCAGATTGGGGTAGTAGGTGCGGTTCAGGCGGGCGATGTCGTTGTCTGTCACCGTGTAAGGGATTTTTCCCTGTGCCACCTGTGCGATGAGGTCTTCAGCGCTTACACTGTCGCCTCTGACAAGGTGGATGCGGATGCCTCCGCCCAGTTCCTTGTCCAGGTTGACAAGTCGTTTGTAGTATTTTCCCGGCTTCACATAAACGTCTTTCCCGACGAGCTCGGTGACGTCTTTCAATGGCTTTCCCCGTCCGCCGTTACGTTGCACAATGACCTGATGGGTGATGACTTCTTCGCCGCAGTAGAGCAGGCTGTCTTTCCATTCTTTGGTGATGGGCAGGGCATAGGCTATCAGATCGCCTTCGCCGGCTTGCAGTTTGCGGATAAGGTCACGGGTGTTCCGGGCTACTTTCACCTTGAGCTTCAGACCGAGGCTTTTGGCGAACTGTTCGCTCAATTCGTACTGGAAGCCCATATCTTGTCCGCGATAGATGAAGTAGGACGTGGAGCTGTAGAGGGTAAGTACTACCAGCTCGCCGCTGTCTTTGATTTGTTGCAGGTCGTGTATGCGTTCTTTCTCGCCGCCCGCACGGTTGCTACGACAGCCTCCGATGACCAGCAGACACAGCAGGGCCGTTCCGATGATGCTTTTCAGTCTATGATTTTCCATTTGTCCTTTCCGGTTAGTCATTGTCATGAATATGTTGTTTGATGTACATCGTCAGGATGTCGATAGCCACCTGATTGTTTCCGCCTTCGGGCACGATGAGGTCGGCATATCGTTTGCATGGTTCGATGAACTGCTGGTGCATGGGTTTCAGTACGCGTATATAACGTTCCATGACAGCTTCGGCAGTACGTCCGCGCTCCACCATGTCGCGCTGGATGACGCGGATAAGGCGTTCGTCCGGGTCGGCATCGACAAAGACCTTCAAGTCCATCATGTTGCGCAGTTTCTTGTCGCACAGGGCCAGAATACCTTCGATGATAATGACATTATGCGGCTCGATGTGGATGGTTTCAGGTAGGCGCGAGCAGGTCAGATACGAGTAGGTGGGTTGTTCGATACTCTTGCCTTCGCGCAGCATGGCCACATGTTTGGACAGGAGGCTCCACTCGAAGGCGTCGGGATGGTCGAAATTGATGTACTGCCTTTCTTCTACAGGCACGTGGCTGCTGTCTTTGTAATACGAATCTTGGGGTAACAAGACGACTTCGCTTGCAGGCAAGCTTTCGATGATTTTCTTTACGACGGTGGTCTTTCCCGATCCTGTACCACCGGCTATTCCGATTATTAACATCTGTTTGAATGTATTTCTGAAACAAAACAAGTATTTTTGCATCCGTTTAAGGGCTGCACTTTTTGTCAGCGAATATAGCATAAATCATTAAAATAACAAAGTTATGGTGAAACACATTGTATTGTTCAAGTTGAAAGACGACGCATCGGCCGGTGCGAAGCTGGCTGCCATGCATGCTTTTAAGGCTGCCATCGAGGCGCTTCCCGCTAAAATTCCCTTTATCCGCAAGATTGAAGTGGGCCTGAACATCAATCCGGTCGAGACGTGGAGCATTGCCCTTTGCAGTGAGTTCGATACGTTGGACGACGTCAGGCAGTATGCCGTGCATCCCGACCATGTGGCTGCCGGAAAGCTGCTGGCCGAGGTGAAGGAAAGCCGTGCCTGTGTCGACTATGAATTCTGATGATACTCTAACCCGAAAAAAGTTTTATAAATGAGAAGAATACTGTTTTCACTGATTGTCTCTTTCCTGGCCTTCGCCGCGTATGCCCAAATACAGGAACCGGTGAAGTTCAAGACCGAGTTGAAGAATGTATCTGCCACCGAGTTGGAAATTGTGTTTACAGCCTCCATCGAGCACGGATGGCATGTATATTCCACCGACCTGGGTGACGGCGGTCCCATTTCGGCCACGTTCAATACCGATGAGCTGACCGGCGCCCGGCTGGACGGCAAGCTCCGTCCTGTGGGCAAGGAAGTAGCCTCGTTCGACAAATTGTTCGAGATGGATGTGCGTTACTTTGAACATACGGCACAGTTTGTCCAGAAGCTGAAGCTTACCGGCGGCACCTATCAGGTGAAGGGCTACCTGGAGTATGGCGCCTGCAACGACGAAAACTGCCTGCCTCCGACGCAGGTGGAGTTCAGTTTCTCCGGTAAGGCCGAGGGAGCTTCCGTCGCAGCGCAGACAGAGACTCAGGAGGAGAAGGCTGACACAGTTGCTCCTGCCGTTATCGGAGGTGCCGACGGCTCCACTTCCGTAGTGGTTTCCGACAATGATTTATGGAGTCCCGTCATTGATGAACTGAACGCCTTGGGTGAGACGACTTCACAGGAAGATATGTCATGGCTTTATATCTTTATCACCGGTTTTGTCGGCGGTTTGCTGGCGTTGTTCACTCCCTGCGTATGGCCCATCATTCCGATGACTGTCAGCTTCTTCCTGAAGCGTAGCAAAGACAAGAAGAAAGGTGTCCGTGACGCCTGGACCTACGGCGCTTCCATCGTAGTTATCTACGTCACACTGGGTCTGGCTATCACGGCCATCTTCGGTGCCAATGCGCTGAATGCCCTTTCTACCAATGCCATCTTCAACATCTTCTTCTGCCTGATGCTGGTGGTGTTTGCAGCTTCCTTCTTCGGTGCCTTCGAAATCACACTGCCGTCCAAGTGGAGCAATGCTGTGGATAGCAAGGCCGAGGCTACGACCGGTTTGCTGAGCATCTTTCTGATGGCTTTCACCCTGTCGCTGGTGTCTTTCTCCTGCACGGGCCCTATTATCGGTTTTCTGTTGGTACAGGTATCTACTACAGGCAATGTGATTGCTCCCGCCGTAGGTATGCTGGGCTTTGCCATTGCCCTGGCACTGCCTTTCACGCTCTTCGCCCTCTTCCCCTCGTGGTTGAAGTCCATGCCCAAGTCGGGCGGTTGGATGAATGTAATCAAGGTGACGCTGGGATTTCTCGAACTGGCTTTTGCGCTGAAGTTCCTCTCCGTGGCCGACTTGGCTTACGGTTGGCGTATTCTCGATCGGGAGACCTTCCTTGCTCTGTGGATCGTGCTCTTCGCCCTGCTGGGCTTCTATCTCTTGGGTAAGATCAAGTTCCCCCACGACGATGATGACACCAAAGTCAGCGTGACCCGTTTCTTCTTGGCACTGGCTTCGTTGGCTTTTGCCGTCTATATGGTACCCGGTTTGTGGGGCGCTCCACTGAAGGCGGTCAGTGCTTTTACGCCGCCCATGCAGACACAGGACTTCAACCTCTACAACAACGAAGTTCATGCCAAGTTCGACGACTACGATGCCGGTATGAAGTATGCCCGTGAACACGGCAAGCCCGTAATGCTCGACTTCACCGGTTACGGTTGTGTCAACTGCCGCAAGATGGAGCTTGCCGTCTGGACTGATATGAAGGTGGCCGACCTTATCAACAACGACTATGTGCTCATCACCCTCTACGTGGACAACAAGACCCGCCTGCCCGAACCGGTCAAGGTGATGGAAAACGGCACGGAGCGTACACTCCGCACCGTAGGCGACAAGTGGAGCTACTTGCAGCGTGTCAAGTTTGGTGCCAATGCCCAACCTTTCTATGTCTTGATCGACAACGAGGGCAAGCCGCTCAATAAGTCCTATTCCTACGATGAAGACATCGACAAGTATGTCGATTTCCTGCAGACAGGATTGGACAATTATAAGTAAGAAGGATCGATAGCAGTTCTGTTCAGGCACGGCTGGCGCGGATTTTTATCCGTACAGTTCGTGCCTGAATTATTTTATGTATCCGTGACCCTTGACGAAGGGTGTTCGTGACCCTTGATGAAGGGTATTCGTGACCCTTGACGAAGGGTGTTCGTGACCCTTGATAAAGGGTATTCGTGACCCTTGATGAAGGGTGTTCGTGACCCTTGATGAAGGGTATTCGTGACCCCTGATGAAGGGTGTTCGTGACCCTTGAAAATGAAAAGATGGATTGTAGGATTGGGCCTGCACCATAAAATACCAGGTTTCCTGCAAAAAGCGTTTCCAAATCAAGGTACTATCGCTGCTTTTTATTAACTTTGCGCAGTTATTAACGTAAAAAGCAATAAGAAACAGAGAGAAGAAAGACATAAGAAATTTGACGTATTAGTATTTACAGCAGTTTCTTTCGCAGATAAAACGACCATTTTTAAAAACCTGAAAGAAGCGAGCGTGGTGAATACGCCTGTATGGGGTGTGTTCCTATGGCTTGTTTCAGTTTGGGTTTGGGTGATTGGTCGTTACCTTCTGTGAGCTGGAATAGCCGGGTGCACACCTTTCTTATGTTCAATAGATATCTTAGTATTCACCTTTAAAAAACGACCGCCTATGAGATAAAAACAGTCCTTATATTTGCCCCGCCTGCATTTCTTCACATAGAAAAAACGACCAATTTTATTCTAAGCCCAGAGAAAGTCTACAGGTGATGCACCCCATTGCGATTTGTTATGAATGGGCGTGTTCCTTGTTGCACCAATCTCTATATGGAATGCTTCAAGGGGCACGCTTTATTATTTTCACAGTATTCATAACAATTCAAACAAACATCAATGACATCAAACGATGACACAATGCTCTCAAAAACGATTACGTTTTTGAGATTTCCACTGATTGTGGCTGTGGTGCTTATCCATACCTCGCTACATAAGGTTACAATTAATGGCGATCTGCTGGTGAGTGAAGAACAGTTTCCGATATATGCTTTATTGTGGCATATCGTATCGGATGAACTGGCTTGTATAGCTGTACCTCTCTTCTTCTTCATGTCGGGGTTCCTGTTCTTTTATCACACGGATTTCTCGCTGCGGGCATACGGGCAGAAACTGAAGACACGTGCCCGGACTTTATTGGTTCCTTATCTGTTCTGGAACATAATGGTATTGTTTTTGTATTTCCTTACCCAACAATTTCTGTCTTCAATGACATCGGGAAAAAACAAACTGATAACCGATTACGGCTGGATGGATTGGGTGAATATCTTCTGGTCTCATTCTGAGGGCAAGCCCATTTGTTATCAGTTCTGGTTTATACGCGATTTGATGGTCGTTATCCTTCTCTCGCCGATACTTCATGTCTTTATCAGACGCTGCAAGGTGTTCAGTGTACTTATATTGGGTGTATTGTGGTCCTTCGGCTTATGGATGGAAGTACCCGGATTTAGCAGCACGGCCTTTTTCTTCTTTTCTTTTGGTGCCTGGTTCAGTATCAATCGGCGCAATTTCACAGTCGACTTCCTTCCGATGCGTTGGAATGCTGCCTTTTTGTATCTGGCATTGGTCGTACTGAGCACATGGGTATGGCGTAACAACCTGATGGATACCGACTATATCCATAAAACAGGCATTGTAGTGGGATTAATCGCCATTGTCTCCTGGACGGCACGAGGTGTATCGACAGACCGTTTGCCCGTCAGCAAATTCTTGGCAGGCAGTTCGTTTTTTGTATATGCCTATCATGGAATGCCTTTGGCTCTTCTTGTGAAATATTGGGTAAAGCTGTTGGCTCCCATGAATGAATGGACGATGATTGCCGGTTATCTATGTGCATCGGTTTCCATCGTCGGCATAGGAGTGGGAGGCTATGCGTTGGTACGCAGATATTTCCCGACCTTAACGGCCTTGGTGACGGGCGGACGCTGAGTAAAATGGCAGAGTCAAAAGGCCGGGACCGAATAACGTCTCCGTTGATTTGATAGGGAAAACAAACTTTTTGTGATAAATATTTGGATGTTTCGATAATACAGTTTATTTTTGTCGCAAACAAATAAAGATATGAGAATTTTTGCAGTACATCATCATCATTATCCTAACGAATAAATTCGGTAGGCAGATGAGTGTATGTGCATGAAAGGATACATGAGGAAAGAAGCTTGCCGGAGTGAGGCAGGCTTCTTTTTTATTTGTTCTTTGGTTGATGGATTTTGAAAATTAGAGAAATAAGAAAGTTATGTTGAGAATTGCAATACAAGCAAAAGGTCGTCTTTACGACGAAACAATGTCATTTCTGGAAGAAGCAGACATCAAATTGAATGCGACGAAACGCACCCTGCTGGTTCAGTCGTCGAATTTCCCTATTGAGGTGTTGTTCTTGCGCGATGACGACATCCCGCAGACGGTAGCTACAGGAGTAGCGGACATCGGTATTGTCGGTGAAAATGAGTTTGTGGAGCGTGCTGAAGATGCAGAGATTGTGAAACGCCTGGGATTCAGTAAATGTCGCTTGTCGCTGGCGATGCCGAAGGACATCGAATATACAGGTGTGCAATGGTTTGAAGGGAAGAAAATAGCAACGTCCTATCCCGGCATCTTGTCCCGCTATCTGAAAGAACAGCAGGTGAATGCGGAAATCCATGTGATAACAGGTTCGGTAGAGGTGTCGCCGGGTATCGGATTGGCCGATGCTATCTTCGATATTGTCAGTTCGGGGTCGACATTAGTCAGCAACCGACTGAAGGAAGTGGAAGTGGTGATGAAGTCGGAAGCCCTGCTTATTGGCAATAAGAACCTGAGCGAAGGGAAGAAGGAGATCCTGAAAGAGTTGCTTTTCCGCATGGATGCAGTAAGGACGGCCGAGGACAAGAAATATGTGCTGATGAATGCTCCTAAGGATAAGCTGGACGAGATTGTGGCCGTACTGCCGGGTATGAAGAGCCCCACAGTAATGCCTTTGGCACAGGAAGGATGGTGTTCGGTTCATACGGTACTCGACGAGAACTGTTTTTGGGAGATTATCGGCAAACTGAAGGCGCTGGGTGCTGAGGGAATTTTGGTATTGCCTATCGAAAAAATGATTATTTAAACTACAGACAGTTTTATGATATTGATTGATTATCCTGTGAAATCGCAATGGCAGGAATTGCTGAAGCGGCCGGTTATGAATACCGAAAGCCTGTTTGGCACGGTGCAGGGCATTATTGACCGTGTGAAGGCAGGGGGAGACGAGGCGGTGATCCGGTATGAGTTACAGTTCGACAAGGTGAGCTTGTCAACATTGGCCGTGTCGCCTGAAGAGTTCGATGAGGCTGAAAACCTGATTGACGGGGAACTGAAGGCGGCCATCCGTTTGGCTGCCGGGAATATCTCAACCTTTCATGCCGCACAGCGTTTTGTGGGCAAAAAGGTGGAGACACAGCCGGGTGTGACTTGTTGGCAAAAGGCAGTGCCCATCGAGAAAGTGGGGCTATATATTCCCGGAGGCACAGCGCCGTTGTTTTCTACCGTACTGATGTTGGCCGTGCCTGCCTGCATAGCCGGATGTAGGGAGATTGTGTTGTGTACTCCTCCGGGCAGGAACGGGAAGGTACATCCGGCTGTTTTGTTTGCGGCTCGGGTGGCCGGCGTGCAGCGTGTGTTCAAGACCGGTGGCGTACAGGCCATTGCGGCGATGGCTTATGGCACGGAAAGTATTCCGAAAGTATATAAGATTTTTGGTCCGGGAAATCAATATGTCACGGCTGCCAAGCAGCTGGTCGGCTTGCGCGATGTGGCAATTGATATGCCGGCGGGGCCTTCCGAAGTGGAAGTGCTGGCAGATGCGACGGCCCATCCTGTGTTTGTGGCGGCCGACTTGTTGAGTCAGGCAGAACACGGAGTAGACAGCCAGGCCGTGCTGATAACGACATCGAAGGATTTACAGCAGGCCGTTAAGGACGAAGTGGAGCGTCAGTTAGACCGGCTTCCGCGTAAGGAAATCGCCGCTCGGTCTCTTGCCAACAGCAAATTGATTGTGGTAAAGGATATGGAAGAGGCGATTGAGATGACGAATGCCTATGCTCCCGAACACCTGATTGTAGAGACAGAGAATTATTTGGCTGTGGCAGAACGGATTGTCAACGCCGGTTCGGTATTCTTGGGTGCATTAACACCCGAAAGTGCCGGCGACTATGTTTCGGGTACAAACCATACGCTGCCTACCAACGGTTATGCCAAAGCCTACAGCGGCGTCAGCCTGGACAGTTTTATCCGTAAGATAACCTTTCAGGAAATCAAGTCTGAGGGGTTGTGCAAGATAGGTTCGGCCATTGAGGTGATGGCAGCCAATGAGTCGTTGGACGGCCATAAGAATGCCGTATCGGTAAGGTTGGATGCCGTTCGCCGTGATAAATGAATGTTTCAAGTAGGAAAGTTTGATATGAAGAAATCGTTACAGGAATTGGTAAGACCCAATATTTGGAAACTGAAACCTTATTCGTCCGCACGGGATGAGTACAGTGGAACTACGGCTTCCGTCTTCTTGGATGCGAATGAGAGCCCGTATAATAATCCTCACAATCGCTATCCCGATCCGTTGCAGCGGGATTTGAAAGTACATCTTTCTCAGATAAAGAAAGTACCGGTGGAGAATATCTTTCTGGGCAACGGAAGCGATGAAGCCATCGACTTGTTGTTTCGTGCCTTTTGCGAGCCTCGTATCGACAATGCAGTGGCCATCGATCCTACGTATGGCATGTATCAGGTATGCGCTGAAGTCAATGATGTGGAGTATCGGAAAGTGCTTTTGGACAAGCATTTCCAGTTTACGGCCGACCGTATGTTGGCTGTTTCCGACGAACACACCAAACTGATGTTCCTCTGTTCGCCCAACAATCCGACAGGTAACAATCTGTGCCGGACAGAGATTGAAAAATTGCTCGATTCCTTTGATGGCTTGGTGGTGGTGGATGAAGCTTACATTGACTTTTCGGAGGCCCGTTCTTTCTTGCTTGACCTGGAGAAATATCCGAACATTATCGTGCTTCAGACCTTTTCCAAGGCTTGGGGGTGTGCTGCCATCCGTTTAGGAATGGCTTTCGCAACGAAGGAGATTATTTCTATTTTCAATAAGATAAAATATCCTTATAATATTAATCAGCTTACTCAAAAGCAGGCGCTTGAAATGGTACTCCGTCATTATGAGGTGGAACGTTGGGTTAAGGTCTTGAAGGAAGAGCGTGCCTGGCTGGAGGAAGAATTCAGGGCTTTGCCTTGTACGGTACAGTTGTTCCCTTCGGATGCCAATTTCTTCTTAGTGCGGGTGACCGACGCTGTATCCATTTATAGCTATTTAGTGGGTGAGGGCATCATTGTACGCAGCCGTCATACGGTTTCACTTTGCGGCAACTGCTTGCGTGTTACGGTCGGTACCCGTCTTGAGAACGAACAGTTGCTGAAGGCTTTGAGAAACTATAAAGGAGATGTAAGGCAATGAAAAAGAAAGCATTGTTTATCGACCGGGACGGTACGCTGGTCGTAGAGCCGCCGGTCGACTATCAGTTGGATGCTTACGAGAAGCTGGAGTTCTATCCCAAGGTGATGCGAAACCTGGGATTTATTCGAAGCAAACTCGATTTTGAGTTTGTGATGGTAACCAATCAGGACGGGCTGGGGACAGCTTCTTTCCCCGAAGAGACCTTTTGGCCGGTGCATAACCTGATGATGAAGACCTTGGAGGGCGAGGGGATTACGTTCGATGAAGTCTGTATAGATCGCAGTTTCCCGGTTGACAATGCACCTACCCGCAAGCCACGGACAGGAATGCTGGCCCGTTACTTGAATAATCCTGCGTATGATTTGAAGGGAAGCTTTGTGATAGGCGACCGTACCACCGATGTGGAGCTGGCTAAGAACTTGGGATGCCGTGCCATTCTGTTGCAAGACGATAAGTCGATGTTGAAACCGGTGGCAGAGGGAGGAAATGCTCTTTGCGAGGGGCTGGAGGATGTTTGTGCTTTAGCTACGACCGATTGGGATCGGGTGGCCGATTTCCTCTTTGCCGGCGAGCGTCGGGCAGAAGTGCATCGGATAACTCACGAGACTGATGTCTTCGTGTCGCTCGATTTGGATGGCTCTGGCAAATGCCGCATTGATACGGGTCTCGGCTTCTTCGACCACATGCTGGAGCAGATTGGCAAACATGGAAGCATTGATTTGACGGTTCGTGTGAAGGGTGATCTTCATGTCGACGAACATCATACGATTGAAGATACGGCGTTGGCTTTAGGCGAATGTCTCTCTAAAGCCTTAGGCGACAAGCGCGGCATCGAACGCTATGGCTATTCGTTGCCTATGGACGATTGTCTCTGCCAGGTCTGTTTGGACTTCGGAGGGCGTCCGTGGCTGGTTTGGCAGGCCGACTTTAAGCGGGAACGGATAGGGGAGATGCCGACCGAAATGTTCTTGCATTTCTTCAAATCACTGAGCGATGCCGCCAAGATGAACTTGAATATCAAAGCTGAGGGCCAAAATGAACATCATAAAATAGAAGGTATTTTCAAAGCCCTGGCCCGTGCTCTGAAGATGGCCGTGAAGCGCGATATATATCGCTACGAGCTTCCTTCGTCGAAAGGAATACTTTGATGCAGGTCGGATATGTACTGTTTTACGGAGGTGGAGTGGGCATTTATGATTTGTTTGCGTAAGGTAACAGGGTGAATTATATTCCTTGGTCAGGTAAAAACCGCCGTTTTCCCCATCTTAAATCGTCGCTTCCTTCTTCATAGGCCGTCGTTTTCCCTTTTTCACCCTTCCGCCATCGGATAGCAGCATTGTACCGGTACGTGTGTGTTTGATATAATAATGTGTATTTTTGTATTCTTTCATCTTTCCTGTTCCGTTCGTGTTGTGTTTAGATGAATTATTTTAGTGCATTTAGAAAAAAAAGTTCTCTAAAAATTTGGATGATATGTTTCAGAGTTTCTACCTTTGCACCCGCTTTCCGTTAAGACG
>NZ_CANRPM010000045.1 GCF_947632445.1 uncultured Bacteroides sp.
AGACTAACCTTGCTGAACTGTAATAAATAATTTATTTTTGTCCAATAACTGTAACGGTTATTCAGGACTAGTCAATCCCGATATTTATTCCCATATTAATCAGATAAATATATTCATTCTTATATCGAACTCACATTAAGAATATAAAAATGGCACACGGACAATGTAAGGTTTCATCCGTATGCCATTTTCAGTGTCAGGAAAGGAAAGTAGCCTCAGCGCACTACCTTGTTCGTAACCGGATCGGGGAAAATAATCGTCGGCTTGAACGACTTGGCCTCTTCAAAATCCATTAGCGCATAAGACATAATAATCACGATGTCATCAGGCTGCACACGACGTGCAGCCGCGCCGTTCAAGCAAATCTTTCCAGAGCCTCGCTCACCTTTAATGATATAAGTCTCGAAACGTTCGCCATTGTTGTTGTCGGCAATGTACACCTTCTCGCCGGCAATCATGTTGGCTGCATCCATGAGGTCCTCGTCAATCGTAATGCTACCCATATAGTTCAGGTTAGCTTCCGTGACACGGGCACAGTGGATCTTGGATTTCAATACTTCAATCATCATAATGTTTATTTCTGTTTTTTAAGTTAAGACTTGTACTTGATATTGTCGATGAGACGAACCTCGCCGCAGAAGACAGTGATGCAACCCACGACATAGTTCGTATCGGCCCAGTCGGCAATTTTCTGCAACGTGTTTCCATCCACCAATTCAAAATACTCCAAACGGAGTCCCGGCACAGCGGCAATGGAATCTTCAACGAACTTCTGCGTCTCGGCCACCGTATGCGAAGCCGCAAACTCAACACTGGCGAACAAAATCTGTGAGATCTTCACGGCGGTATGCCGATCGTCAGCAGACAAGAGCGTGTTGCGGCTGCTCAGAGCCAACCCGTCGGCCTCGCGGACGATGGGGCAACCGACAATCTTCAGCGGGAACTTCATCTGACGCACCATTTCGCGGATGATGGTCAGCTGCTGGAAGTCTTTCTCGCCGAAGTAAGCACAGTCGGGCTTCACTATATCAAACAGTTTACTCACAATCTGGCAGACACCATTGAAATGTCCAGGACGAAAGGCACCTTCCATCACTGTGTCTAACGGAGCATAGCTGAAGTGACGGGTATCAGGTTCAGGATAGATTTCTTCGACCGAAGGCGTAAAAGCAAACGTAGCCCCACACTGCTCAAGCAGGCGGCAGTCGGCTTCCAGTGTACGCGGATATTTGGCCAAATCGTTTTTGTCGTTAAACTGAGTGGGATTGACGAATATGCTCACCACTGTGGCATCGTTTTCGGCCACACTCCGCTTTATCAACGAAGCATGTCCTGCATGCAAAGCTCCCATGGTGGGCACCAATCCCACCGTCTTACCCTGGGCACGCAAAGCGGCAAGTCCCGCCTGCATATCTTTGATAGAATGTACTATTTCCATTACTTTTAAGTTTGATAAATACAGGGTTACTTCAAAAGCGGTGCAAAATAAGCTATTATTTACCACATAACGAAGAAATATCGTATTTTTTGTAGAAAAAGCATGTCCGAACAGGACCTCCCAGCCGAAAAAGCGATATTGAAATACAAGCACTTAACAAATCATAAGAAATTATAGCCATCTCATTTTGACGCTGTAAGCGTTTTTTTGTAACTTTGCGCAATAATTGATGAAGAGTATGACAAAGGCTAACAAGGTTTTATTTATCACACAAGAAATCACCCCTTATGTTTCTGAAACCGAATTATCCCTAACCGGTCGTAACCTGCCGCAAGCCATTCAGGAGAGAGGCAGAGAAATCAGAACATTCATGCCCAAATGGGGGAATATCAACGAACGCCGCAATCAGCTGCATGAGGTGATACGCTTGTCGGGAATGAATCTCATCATCGACGACACCGACCACCCGCTGATCATAAAAGTGGCCTCCATCCAGTCTGCCCGAATGCAGGTCTACTTCATAGACAACGATGACTTCTTTCAAAACCGACTGCAAACCACCGACGAAAACGGGGTAGAATATGAAGACAACGACGCACGAACCATCTTCTACACACGCGGAGTGCTCGAAACGGTGAAAAAACTGCGCTGGTGTCCCGACATCATACATTGTCACGGATGGATAACGGCCCTGACTCCCCTTTACATTAAAAGGGCATATCGGGAAGAACCTTCGTACAGAAATTCCAAAGTGATTTTCTCACTCTATGAGGATGACTTCAAACAAAGCTTCCATCCAGACTTCACAAACAAGCTGATGCTGAAAGGCATCGACAAAAAAGACCTTGCCAAACTGAAAGAGCCTGTGGATTTTACCAGCTTGTGCAAACTGGCTGTGGAATATTCCGACGGCGTCATCCAACAAAGCAAACATGTAAATCAGGAAGTACTTGACTATGCACGAAGTCTGGGGAAACCCGTATTGGAGTACCAGGGAGGCGAAGACGTGGCAGACCAATGCAACAACTTCTATAACCTGGTTGCAGAAACAGAACAATGACCCAAAAAGCAAAAACTGAAACTATGAGACTTAAGCATATAGGAGCATTGCTGACAGCAGCTCTCGTATTCTTTTCCTGCGACGACACCACGAATACGCTGGGTATGGGGATGCTCCCCGACTCGGACGGAATGTCCGCACATACCATCACTTTCGACGTCATAACCCATTCTTATCTGGCAGATGCCGTATATGCCAAGACCAGTACCGGATATGTAGGCCGCTTCACCGACCCCGAATTCGGAGCATATACATCCAGTTTCCTGACTGAACTGAATTGTACGGACAACTTCAAATTCTCGGAAACCCTGCCTCCTCTCTATGAAGAGTATTACAGCGGAGACACCTTGAAGGGTAAAGGTACCCGTGTAGACGAAAGCGTAGCAGGACTAAAACTAATCCTATATTACAGCAGCTGGTTCGGAGACTCCCTGAACGCCTGCCGCATGAGCGCTTACGAGCTGAACGATCGCTGGATACAGGAACGCCAGGACGGAACCAAGCACTACCGCTACACGGACATCAATATCAACGACTACAAAGGAACCCTTCTGGGACGGAAAGCCTATACGGCCTATGATGCTACCGTACCCGATTCCGTCCGCTTTGCTACAGGCTCCAACGGCAGTTACACCTATTCGCCCAGTATCGTATTCAACCTCGACACAGAAATAGGACAAAAGATATACGAACTTAATAAAGCCTACGAAAAAGGAGAAAATAACTATTTCGATAATGCAGACAACTTTATCAACAACGTATTCAAGGGCGTCTGCATTCAGAATGACTTCGGCGATGGAACCATCCTTTATGCAGACCATATAGACCTCCAGTTCCAGTTCCGCTTTCACTACGTAGACAGTCTGGGAGTCGCCCTCAAAAAGAAAGTGACCGATGAGAACGGACAGATTGGTGAAGATTCAATCTACTACGGTGCAGAGACCTTGTTTGCATCGACCAAAGAAGTAATACAAGCCAACCAATTTGCCAATTCGGAAAAGCTGAGAGAAAAGGTAGAAGAAAAGAACTGGACTTACATTAAATCGCCCGCCGGTATCTTTACAGAGGCGACCCTACCCTATGATGAGATTTATCAGGAATTGTCCAAAGATACGCTTAACTCTGCAAAACTGACGTTTACCAATTATAATGAAAAGAACAACTACAAGTTCAGCATGGATGCACCAAGCACCGTATTGCTACTGCGCAAGCAGGAACTGAAATCGTTCTTCGAAGAAAACAAAGTGAACGATAACGTTACTTCTTTCACCGCCACCCACAACAGCGTTGCAACTAACCAATACACATTCCAGAACATCGCCCGCCTCGTATCGGCCTGCATCAACGAAAAGAAAGCGGCACGCAACAAGGCAAAGGAAGAAGCCGGAACCGCATGGAATGAAGAAGCCTGGAACAAGGAATGGAATGAAAAGAATCCCGACTGGAATAAGGTATTACTCATCCCTGTGGACATCAAATCCCAATCAACAGGAACAAACTCTACAACAACTACAGCCGTAGAACACGACCTGCAACCCAGCTATGCCAAACTGCAAGGAGGCGACCCGAACAACGGTGGAACTAAACTAACGCTGGAAGTAACTTATACTCGTAATAAGGCACCGGGAGTGTGAAACATCATTTTTCACGCTATAATAAATCAAAATATGCAGGAATGCTCCCCAACGTGAAAGCAGGCAAGGCATGTTTCACCAGCAAGCTATATCCTACGTTTTGAAACAAAGTGAAGGCGTGAAGGATAAAATAAAGACATAATCCTCATGCAAACACGATGCTTTCTCCCTTTCAAAGCATTGTTTTCACACCCGAAAAGCACAGTTTTCTGAAAAGTAAGTTGCCAGAACGTAAATTGAAAATGTATGCCAAACTATGATTTAATCGCCATACTGGGCCCAACAGCTTCGGGAAAGACACCTTTTGCAACGGCTTTGGCCGCCGAACTGAAAACGGAAATCATCAGTGCCGACTCCCGACAAGTGTATCGCAGCATGGATTTGGGTACAGGGAAGGACGTGGCTGACTACAACGTAAACGGACAAGCCATCCCCCACCACCTGATAGATATTGCCGAGCCGGGCTATAAGTACAACGTCTTTGAGTACCAGCGCGACTTCCTGACGGCCTACGAAGACATCTGCAAAAGAGGGATGCTCCCCATCGTCTGCGGAGGGACAGGCCTCTATCTGGAAGCGATACTGAAAGGATACCGCCTGTTGCCTGTGCCCGAAAACCCTGAACTACGCACCCGTCTGGCTGATAAATCCTTGGAAGAACTGACAGAACTATTGAGAACTTACAAAACCTTGCATAACACAACGGATGTGGACACGGCCAAACGGGCCATCCGCGCCATTGAAATAGAGGAATATTACCTGCACACCTCAATAGATGAGCGTTCGTTTCCCCATCTGAAAAGCCTCATCATCGGCATGGACATCGACCGCGACCTGCGCCGCGAGAAGATAACCCGTCGCCTGAAGCAGCGATTGGACGAAGGGATGGTAGACGAAGTACGTCGACTGCTGAAGCAAGGCATCGCAGCGGAAGACCTCATCTATTACGGACTGGAATACAAGTACCTGACCCTCTACGTCATCGGCCAGCTGACTTACGACGAGATGTTCCACAGACTGGAAACCGCCATCCATCAGTTTGCCAAACGGCAGATGACATGGTTCAGGGGCATGGAACGGCGCGGATTTACCATCCACTGGATGGACGCACGCCTGCCTTTGGAAGAAAAGATTGCGTTTGTCAAAGGAAAACTCACAGAGAATTTGTAAATTTGCAGATGACAACGGCAGAAAAGAGGCCTTCGATCTCCTACTGTTAAACAATAAGAACAAAGAACTATGTCGAAATCACCCGAAAAATGGGGGGTGATATACAACCCCAAAGCCGGTACACGCAAAGTGCAAAAACGGTGGAAAGAAATCAAGGAATACATGGACAGCCGGGACGTGGCTTACGACTATGTGCAATCCGAAGGGTTCGGCTCGGTGGAACGATTGGCCGGTATCCTGGCTAATAACGGTTACCAAACCATCGTCATCGTGGGTGGCGACGGCGCACTGAACGACGCCATCAACGGCATCATGAACTCCGACGCTCCCGACAAAGGGAACATCAGCCTGGGCATCATACCCAACGGCATCGGCAATGATTTTGCCAACTACTGGGATATGAGCGACGACTACAAGGAGGCCGTAGACTGCATCATCCACGGACGGCGCAGACGCATCGACGTAGGCACGTGCTACTATTACGACGGGCAAAAACACCTGACACGCTACTTCCTGAACGCCATCAACATCGGCTTAGGAGCACGCATCGTGAAGGTAACCGACCAGTGCAAACGATTTTGGGGCGTAAAGCCATTGTCATACTTCATGGCCTTGCTATCGCTTATTTTCGAACGTAAACTTCACCGCATGCACCTGAAGATAAACGGCGAGCACATTCGCGGACGCATCATGACAGTTTGCATCGGCAGTGCACGTGGTTATGGACAAGTGCCGAGTGCCGTCCCCTACAACGGATGGTTAGACGTTTCCGTCATCTACCGCCCTGAACTACGCCAACTGCTCAGTGGGCTATGGATGCTGATACAAGGACGCATCCTGAACCATAAAATGGTGCATCCCTATCGCACACAGCACGTCAAGGTACTGCGTGCACAGAATGCGGAAGTCGACTTGGATGGCCGTATCTTGGACCGTCACTTCCCGTTGGAAATAGGCATCCTGCACGAAGCCATTACGTTGATTATACCCGAATAAGATATACATCACAGGCCGATAACCACTAAAAATCTTTCCGGCGTGTGACTTTCGGCCACCGCCTCCGACTGATACATACAAAAAAACTAAAAAATTGAGTTATGAGACATTTATTCAAGAAAACCATCCTGGCCGCAGCCATTGTCTGCAGCAACATGGGAATCCTTTTCGCCCAGCAAATGCCGCCCGTCCCCGTAGACGCACAGGTTCGTGTGGGCAAGTTGAACAACGGACTGACCTATTACATTCGTCACAACGAAAAACCCGAAAAACGTGTTGAATTCCATATCGCGCAGAAAGTGGGTTCCATCCTCGAAGAACCACAACAACGCGGATTGGCACACTTCCTGGAGCACATGGCCTTTAACGGCACAAAGAACTTCCCCGGCGACGAACGAGGCCTGGGTATTGTACAATGGTGCGAGACGAAAGGCATCAAGTTCGGGGTAAACCTCAATGCCTATACCTCGGTAGACGAAACTGTCTACCGCATCAGCAACGTTCCCAGCACAGATGCAGCCGTAGTAGATTCTTGCCTGCTCATCCTGCACGACTGGAGCAACGCCATCCTGCTGACCGACAAGGAGATTGACAAAGAACGCGGCGTCATCCGCGAAGAGTGGCGCAGCCGCAACAGCGGTATGCTCCGTCTTTATACCGAGGCGCAACCCATCATCTATCCCGACTCAAAGTACAGCGATTGTATGCCTATCGGCAGCATCGACGTCATCAACAACTTTCCCTATCAGGACATCCGCGACTACTACGCCAAGTGGTATCGTCCCGACCTGCAGGGCATCATCATCGTGGGCGATATCGACGCAAACCAGATGGAAGCCAAGGTCAAGTCTGTCTTTGCCGACGTGGAGAAACCCGTCAACCCTGCCGAACGCATTTACTATCCCGTACCCGACAATGCTGAACCTCTTATATATATAGGTAAGGACAAGGAGATTGACAGTCCGAGCATCGACATCTACTTCAAACACGACGCCACGCCCGACTCCATCAAGGGTACAATGGCCTACCTGATGCAGGACTATCTGATGAGCACCATCACCATGATGCTGAATGAACGTCTGAGCGAACTGGCACAGAGTGCCACCCCACCCTATGTAAATGCCGGCAGCTATTATGGCAACTTCTTCCTGTCCAAGACCAAAGAAGCCTTCAACATCTCCGGCACAGCCAAGGACAACGGTCTGAAGGAAACCCTGACTGCTCTGCTGACGGAAGTGGAACGCATGCGCCGCTATGGCTTCACGGAATCGGAATATGCCCGCGCACGTGCCAACTTCCTGCAACGCATCGAGTCGGCCTATAACAAACGTGCCAACACGCAAAATGATTCGTATGTGAACGAATGTATCCAGCACTTCCTTGCTGCCGAACCTATGCCAGGCATCGAATACGAATATACCGTCTTCAACCAGATAGCTCCCAACATCCCCGTAGCTTTGGTGAACCAGATTGTACAAAGCGAACTGGTTCCCGACAACAACGAGGTAGTCATTATCTCTGCCCCCGACAAAGAAGGTGAAGTAATCCCCACGAAGGAAGAAGTGCTGGCACAGCTGAACAGCATGAAACAGCTCGACGTAAAGCCCTACGAAGACAAAGTGAGCGACGAACCGCTGATGAAAGAAGCTCCCAAGGGTGGCAAGATTGTATCGGAGAAGGCTGATGCCATCTACGGCACAACGGAACTGACTTTGTCGAACGGCGTGAAGGTTTACGTGAAGAAGACCGACTTCAAAGCCGACGAAATCCGCATGAGCGCCTTCAGTCTGGGTGGAACAAGCCTGCTGCCAGACAGTGACAAACTGAACTTCAACCAAGGCATCCTGAACGGAGTAATCTCCGCCGGCGGACTGGGCGACTTCAGCAACGTGGAACTGACGAAGATGCTGGCCGGCAAAAAAGTATCGGTAGATGCAGGTGTAGGTGATACGCAGGAATACGTGCACGGCAACTGTTCGCCTAAGGATTTTGAAACAATGATGCAGCTTACCTACCTGAGCTTTACTGCTCCACGCAAGGACATGGACGCCTTTGCCTCCTTCAAGACACGTATGAAAGCACAGCTGGAAAATGCTGCTGCCAACCCGTTGTCCAGTCTCAACGACACTCTTACCTTGATGGTATATGGCAACCATCCGCGCAACCTCTTGCTGAAGCCTGAACTGATTGACCAAATTGACTACGACCGTATCCTGCAAATATACAAGGAACGTTTCGCCAATGCAGGCGACTTTACCTTCTTCTTCGTTGGCAATATCGACCTGGAACAAATGAAGCCACTCATCGAGCAGTACCTCGGTGCTCTGCCCTCGACTGGAGTCAAAGAAACTGTACGCGACAACCACATGGACATCGCCAAAGGTATTCTGAACAACACATACGCCAAGGAACAGCAAACTCCGATGGCCACTGTCGCCATGCTCTACAGCGGCTACTGCGAATATGATCTGAAGAACAACCTGCTGATGAACTTCCTGACACAGGCTCTCGACATGGTTTACACTGAGGAAGTCCGTGAAAAGGAAGGTGGCACATACGGCGTCACCTGCGTGGGCGGTCTGAACAAATATCCAAAGAACAACATGATATTGGGGATTCAATATCAGACAGATCCAGAGAAATATGAAAAGCTGAACTCCATCATCGATCACGAAATGGAAAAAATGGCTGCTGAAGGCCCAAGCGATGAACACATGCAGAAGATCAAGGAGTACATGCTGAAAAAGTATAATGACAACCAGCAGGAAAACAGCTACTGGATAAACAATCTGAATGAATACTTCTGCAACGGCGTGGACAATACCAAAGATTACGTGGAAACAATCAACGCCATCAGCAAAGCAGACGTACAGCAGTTTGCTGCCGACCTACAAAAGCAGGGTAACAAGATTACAATAGTAATGACCGTACCCGACAAGAAGTAATTTCATAAGAAGTATTTTATAAGGAGGCAAAAGGGAATTAGAAGAAGTTACCGCTTCGCTTAGAAGTTAAAATGCCAATGGCTTCGTCTCATTATTGGCTATAAGTATCGACTTCCAACTCCCTTTTACTTCCTCTAACTCCTTCCAACTTCATCTACAACATGAACCTGTTCCTCGAACTACGCCGACATGGCAAGCTGGCCGACAAGCGCCACCCCATGTATGACAAAAACAAATTCGCCCGCTTCTGGACATACCTCATGGCTGCCTTCTTGGCCGGATACCTGATATTTTTCGGCACTACCTTTGCCTTTGCGCTGAGTGAAGAGCCGCGCGAACCCTACCAGATTATCAACGGAGGACTCATCATCATCCTGGCGCTCGACTTCCTCATCCGTTTTCCTTCCCAAAAAACGCCTACTCAGGAAATGAAACCCTATCTGTTGCTTCCCATTAAACGCAAGCGGCTGATAGACTACCTGCTATTGCGTTCGGGACTGAGTACGTTCAACCTCTTTTGGCTGTTCTTCTTCGTACCGCTGGCCATCATTACCGTGACGCGTTTCTATGGCGTGACAGGTGTTGTAACTTACAACATCGGCATCTGGTTGATGATGGTGATGAACAACTATTGGTTCCTGCTGTGCCGCACACTGATGAACAAACGCATCTGGTGGGTCTTCCTTCCGCTTGCCGTTTATGGCGCTATCGGCTGTGCCCTGTTCATTCCCGACGACAGCCCCTTGTTCGACTGGTCCATCACATTGGGCGAAGGCTTCATTACAGGCAATGTATTCATCTTTCTCGGCGTGATAGCAGCCATCGTTGCCCTGTGGTTTGTGAATCGCAAAGTGATACAGGGATTAGTGTACAAAGAACTAAACAAGGTGGAAGACACGACCGTGAAAGTGCACAACGTGTCCGAATACCGTTTCCTGGACCGCTACGGCGAAATAGGAGAATACATACGCTTAGAACTCAAACTGCTGCTGCGCAACAAGGTATGCAAAGCCTCGCTGCGCTCCATCGTCATTCTCGTACTGATGTTCAGCGGCATCCTCAGTTTTTCCGATATTTACGACTCCGACGGGATGAAAAACTTCATTATGGTGTACAACTACGTCATTTTCGGTATCATGTTCTTGCTCAGTATCATGAGTTACGAAGGCAATTACATCGACGGACTGATGAGCCGCAAGGAATCCATCTACTCGCTGCTGCATGCCAAGTACATCCTCTATAGCGCAGCCATTCTGATTCCCTTCCTGCTGATGATACCTGCTATGATAACAGGCAAGCTGAAAGTCGTAAGCTGCCTGGCCTGGGCCTTGTTTACCGCCGGAACCATCTATTTCTGCCTGTTCCAGTTGGCCGTGTACAACAACCGTACACTGGATCTGAACACCAAACTGACCAACCGCCAGAATATGGGAACAGGACTACAAACCCTCATTTCGTTTGCCGCCTTCGGCCTGCCCTTGCTGCTGAACTTCGTTTTCAAAATGTGGTTAGGCGAAAACGTCACCAATATTATCCTGATTGTCGTGGGACTGGGCTTCATCCTCACTTCACGCTTCTGGTTGAAAAACATTTACCACCGCTTCATGAAACGGCGTTATAAAAACCTGGAAGGATTTCGTGACAGCCGGCAACGGTGAGAAACAACTATCAAATTACCAAAAATTATAAAGGCATTATTATTGCTCATTGTTTATGATACAGATTACTTCGTTACAAAAATCGTTCGGCGAAAAGAAAGCCGTCGACATAGAAAACTATACCGTCAATCAGGGTGAAATGCTCGGCCTCGTGGGCAACAACGGAGCAGGCAAGACCACTCTCTTCCGTCTTATTCTGGACTTGTTGCAAGCCGACCGAGGCAACGTCTGCATCGAGGGGACTGACGTCAGCAAAAGTGAAGACTGGAAAACCTTTACAGGAGCCTTCATAGATGACGGTTTCCTCATCGACTACCTGACGCCCGAAGAATACTTCTACTTCATCGGCCGGATGTACGGGCTGAAAAAGGAAGAGGTGGACGAACGCCTCCTGCCCTTCGAACGCTTTATGAACGGCGAAGTGACGGGGCAGAAGAAATTCATCCGCAACTACTCCATGGGCAACAAACAGAAGATCGGCATCATCTCGGCCATGCTTTCCCATCCGCGCCTGCTCATTCTGGACGAACCGTTCAATTTTCTGGATCCCTCGTCGCAAGCCATCATCAAGCACCTGCTGAAGCGCTACAACGAAGAGCACAACGCCACTGTCCTCATTTCGAGCCACAACCTGAGCCACACGGTAGACATCTGCCCCCGCATCGCCCTGCTGGAACACGGCATCATTATCCGAGACATTGCCAATGCCGACGGCTCGGCCGAAAAGGAACTGGAAGATTACTTTAACATCGGTGTAAAGGAAGAAGAGCGGGCAGAGGAAGAGGGAACGCAAAAATGACTATCGAGCCACGCATTTCTTAAAATCGGCAATCAGTCCCTCGCACATCCAATTGGCCAGTGCCTGACGGTTGTCACTGATGACAAAACGGCGCTGGTCAAAGCTGTTCTGGATATTCCCCAGCTCGACGAACAACGCAGGGGGAGCGGAATTAAGCAGCACATAGAGATTGCGGCCGCTCACCGTCCCTTCAAAACCCCGATTGGGTTGATGACGGTCATACTTGCGCTCGAACGTCGTCTTCATGCCGCGAGCCAACTGCTCGCCATACCGGCTGCCCGGAGCGTGATAGAAGAATACGTCGGTCTGCGCCCGCTCGCTGCGGCTGTCCACATGAAGGAAAACCGAACGGCAATACTTGTATTTCTGCCGGTCGCTGCGGTAGAGTTCATTGATTTTCGCACAACGCTGTTTCAGTCGCTCGACCTGATTGAGCGGAATGGGGTCGCCCATGCACGTCTCCCGTTTGCTGTTCTTCAGATAATCGCCGTTGCGGATGCCGTCTTTCTTATCCCGGATGATGATGTGCACTTCGGCACCTTCCTGCATCAGGTTGCGCGCCAGACGCAGAGCCACGTCATAGGCATATTCGTCTTCGTGCAATTCATGGCCATTCAGACGGCCGATGGCTCCAGGGTCGGGGCCGCCATGCCCGCTGACGATATAAAAGCAAGCGCCTACGAGGCTGCCGCCCGTCACATCGACACAAGATAGTTTCTTGCCGAACAACGGTTCCTCCACCTGCCGTTTCCCCGAAGGGACAGCCGTTTCTCCTTCCCCCGGCAACGGAGGGAGCACATAACGGACTCCCAGCGTCAGTTCATCCCTGCCTTTCAGCTGCTTTTCATTCAGCCGCAGAAATTCGCGGTAACAGGCCCGGCCGGAACGGTGATTGCGTTGCAGGAAGGAAGAGATTCCTTCGCCTTTGCGAGGGGTATCGGTGGCCTGCTGGGCCGTTGCAGAAAGGGTGAACAAGGCCCCTATCAAAGGAAGTAAAATATGTCTCATTCTATTAAATCCACTAAAAATCCGGCTTCTGCCGACAAATTTACAGTATTTTCCGTACTTTTGCGACAACTAAATGCACATAAATAACTCCAAACCATCCAATTTATTCGATTATGACCAAGCAATTCAAACCCGAAACCCTGTGCGTGCAGGCCGGCTGGTCTCCCAAGAAAGGAGAACCCCGCGTACTCCCCATCTATCAGAGTACCACTTTCAAATATGATACCAGCGAGCAGATGGCCCGCCTCTTCGACCTGGAAGAAAGCGGATATTTCTATACCCGCCTGCAAAATCCGACCAACGACGCCGTAGCCGCCAAAATCGCCGCTTTGGAAGGGGGAGTGGCCGCCATGCTGACTTCAAGCGGACAGGCTGCCAACTTCTACGCCGTGCTCAACGTCTGCCAGGCGGGCGACCACTTCGTATGCTCATCCTGCATTTACGGCGGGACGTTCAACCTTTTCGGGGTGACGATGAAAAAGCTGGGCATCGACGTGACGTTCATCAATCCCGATGCCCCGGAAGAGGAGATTTCCGCCGCCTTCCGCCCCAACACGAAGGCGCTGTTCGGCGAAACCATCTCAAACCCCACGCTCGAAGTGCTCGACATCGAAAAGTTTGCCCGCATCGCCCACAGGCATGGCGTACCCCTGATTGTAGACAACACCTTCCCCACCCCCATCAACTGCCGCCCGTTCGAATGGGGGGCCGACATCGTGGTACACTCCACCACGAAGTACATGGACGGACATGCCACAAGCGTAGGCGGATGTATCGTAGACAGCGGCCGTTTCGACTGGGACGCCCACGCCGACAAGTTCCCCGGCCTCTGCACGCCCGACGAGTCGTATCACGGCCTGACCTATACGAAGGCATTCGGCAAGATGGCTTACATCACGAAGGCCACCGCCCAGCTGATGCGCGACCTCGGCAGCATCCAATCGCCCCAGAACGCCTTTCTGCTGAACCTCGGACTGGAAACGCTGCACCTGCGCATGCCACAGCACTGCAAGAACGCGCAGGCCGTGGCCGAATACCTGTCCGGGAACGACAAAGTGGCCTGGGTGAACTACTGCGGCCTGCCGGGCGACAAGTATCACGAACTGGCGCAGAAATACATGCCGAACGGCTCGTGCGGCGTGGTGACTTTCGGACTGAAAGGCGGACGCGATGTGTCCATCAAGTTCATGGACTCGCTGAGACTGGCCGCCATCGTCACCCACGTGGCCGACGCCCGCACCTGCGTGCTCCATCCGGCCAGCCATACGCACCGCCAGCTGACGGACGAGCAGCTGATGGCAGCCGGCGTGCGCCCCGACATCATCCGCTTCTCGGTGGGCATCGAGAACGCCGGCGACATCATCGCCGACATCGAACAGGCGCTCAACGCATAAGGCCTGCCGTCGGGCTAAACCTTTAGTCTAAGCCTGGCTAAACTTTTAGCCTAAGCCTTGGCCAGACTGCTGGCCTAAGCTTGGTTAGACCCTTAGTCTGAAAAAGAGACAAAAACGAACATCATAAACACAACCGTTACAACTATGGTAAAGATAACAAAAGAAGCCGCCCTGCTCTACCACTCGCAGGGCAAACCGGGAAAAATCGAAGTAGTGCCCACCAAGCCCTACGCCACACAGACCGACCTTTCGCTGGCCTATTCGCCCGGCGTGGCCGAGCCTTGTCTGGAAATAGAGAAAAACCCGCAGGATGCCTACAAATACACGGCCAAAGGAAACCTCGTGGCCGTCATCTCGAACGGAACCGCCGTGCTCGGACTGGGCGACATCGGCGCCCTGAGCGGCAAGCCGGTGATGGAAGGCAAGGGACTGCTCTTCAAAATCTATGCAGGCATCGACGTGTTCGACATCGAAGTGAACGAAAAAGACCCCGAAAAATTCATTCAGGCCGTGAAGGCCATCGCCCCCACTTTCGGAGGCATCAATCTGGAAGACATCAAGGCGCCCGAATGTTTCGAGATAGAACGCCGGCTGAAAGAGGAGCTGGACATCCCCGTCATGCACGACGACCAGCACGGCACGGCCATCATCTCAAGCGCCGGACTGCTGAACGCCCTCGAAGTGGCCGGCAAGCGGATTGAAGACGTGCACATCGTGGTGAACGGCGCCGGCGCATCGGCCATTTCGTGCACCAAGCTGTACGTATCGCTCGGCGCCCGCCGCGAAAACATCCTGATGCTGGACAGCAAGGGCGTCATCACCGCCGACCGCGAAAACCTGACCGAGCAGAAACGCTTCTTTGCCACCGACCGCCGCGACGTACACACACTGGCCGAAGCCATCAAAGGGGCCGACGTCTTCCTCGGCCTGTCGAGAGGCAACGTGCTGACGCAGGACATGGTGCGCTCGATGGCCGACCACCCCATCGTCTTCGCTCTGGCCAACCCCACGCCGGAAATCTCATACGAAGACGCCATGGCCGCCCGCCCCGACGTACTGATGTCGACCGGCCGCTCGGACTATCCCAACCAGATAAACAATGTCATCGGCTTCCCCTACATCTTCCGGGGCGCGCTGGACACGCACGCCAGCGCCATCAACGAAGAGATGAAGATTGCCGCCGTACACGCCATTGCCGGACTGGCCAAGCAGCCCGTGCCCGACGTGGTGAACGAAGCCTATCATGTGAACAACTTCACCTTCGGCCCCGAATATTTCATCCCGAAACCCGTCGACCCGCGCCTCATCACGGAAGTGTCGTGCGCCGTAGCCCGTGCCGCCATGAAAAGCGGCGTAGCCCGCAAGAAGATTGAAAACTGGGACGCCTACTGCCGGCAGCTGCGCGAACTGATGGGTTACGAAAGCAAGCTCATCCGCCAGCTCTACGACACGGCCCGCCGCAACCCGCAGCGCGTAGTCTTTGCCGAAGGCATTCACCCCAATATGCTGAAGGCGGCAGTCGAGGCCAGGGCCGAAGGCATCTGCCACCCCATCCTGCTGGGCAACGACGAAGCCATCGTGAAGCTGGCCGAAGAGCTGGATCTCAATCTGGAAGGCATCGAAATCGTCAACCTGCGCCATCCCAACGAAGCCCCGCGCCGCGAACGCTATGCCCGCATCCTGTCCGAAAAGCGCGCCCGCGAAGGCGCCACCTACGAGGAGGCCAACGACAAGATGTTCGAGCGCAACTACTTCGGCATGATGATGGTCGAGATGGGCGAAGCGGACGCCTTCATCACCGGACTCTACACGAAGTACAGCAACACCATCAAGGTGGCCAAGGAAGTAATCGGCATCCGTCCCGAATACAAGCATTTCGGCACCATGCACATCCTCAACTCCAAGAAAGGCACCTACTTCCTGGCCGATACCCTCATCAACCGCCATCCCGACACGGATACGCTGATCGACATCGCCAGGCTGTCGGCACACACGGTACGCTTCTTCAACCACACTCCGGTGATGGCGATGTTAAGCTATTCGAACTTCGGTGCCGATACCGAAGGCAGCCCCGTCAAGGTGCACGAGGCCGTAGACTACATGCAGCAACACGATCCGGGACTTGCCATCGACGGCGAAATGCAGATGAACTTTGCCATGAACCGCGAGATGCGCGACAAGAAGTATCCCTTTACCCGCCTCTTCGGCAAGGACGTCAATACGCTGGTATTCCCCAACCTGAGTTCGGCCAACTCGGCTTACAAACTGTTGCAGGCCATGGACACGGATGCCGAAATCATCGGCCCGATACAGATGGGTCTGAACAAGCCCATCCATTTCACCGACTTCGAAAGCTCGGTACGCGACATCGTGAACATCACCGCCGTGGCTGTCATCGACGCCATTGTCGACAAAAAGAAAGCGAAACAATGAGAAAGCCGCTCTCCAAATCGCAGATAGTCTGCATTACGCTTCTTTGGGCGTTGCTCTGCTACTATGTATTGGCGTACAGCGAACGGATTGACGGCCCTGTCATCCTAATGATACTCCTTTCGGCGGCATTGGTATTCATTCCCGTCATCCGGTCACTGAGAAAGCGGTAAAAGCATGTCTTTTTTCTACAAAAAGCGGGATAAATCAATAAAAATGACGTTTTATCCCGCTTTTTATTTATAAATTGTTTGTGCATATCATTTTTATATCTACATTTGCAGCCACAAACAACAAAACAACTAATAAAAGATTATGAATGCAGCTAAAGTATTGGAAGATTTAAAAAGACGGTTCCCCAACGAACCGGAGTATCATCAAGCCGTAGAAGAGGTATTGGGAACCATTGAAGAAGAGTACAACAAACACCCCGAATTCGACAAAGTCAACCTGATTGAGCGCCTGTGCATTCCCGACCGTGTGTACCAGTTCCGCGTCACCTGGGTAGACGACAAAGGCAACGTACAAACCAACATGGGTTACCGTGTACAACATAACAACGCCATTGGCCCGTATAAAGGCGGCATCCGTTTCCACGCATCCGTTAATTTAGGCATTTTGAAGTTCCTGGCTTTCGAGCAGACCTTCAAGAACTCGTTGACAACCCTTCCGATGGGTGGCGGCAAAGGAGGTTCAGACTTCTCTCCGCGCGGCAAGAGCAACGCCGAAGTCATGCGTTTCTGCCAGGCCTTCATGCTGGAACTGGGGCGTCACATTGGCCCGGATGTAGATGTACCGGCCGGCGACATCGGTGTAGGTGGCCGCGAAGTCGGGTTTATGTTCGGCATGTACAAGAAACTGACGCGCGAATTCAGCGGCGTACTGACCGGTAAAGGCCGTGAATTCGGTGGTTCATTAATCCGTCCCGAAGCTACAGGTTACGGCAACGTTTACTTCCTGATGGAAATGCTGAAAACAAAAGGCATGGATCTGAAAGGCAAGACAGTGCTTATCTCAGGGTCAGGTAACGTGGCCCAATATACGGCGGAAAAAGTATTGCAGCTGGGTGGTAAGGTATTAACCATGTCCGATTCCGACGGTTATGTGTACGATCCCGAAGGTATCGACCGCGAAAAGCTGGACTACATCATGGAGCTGAAGAACCTGTACCGGGGCCGTATCCGTGAATATGCAGAACAATATCCCGGCGTGAAATATGTGGAAGGGGCCCGTCCCTGGGGAGAAAAAGCCGACATCGCACTTCCGTCTGCCACACAGAATGAAATCAACGGAGACGATGCCAGGAAATTGATTGCCAACGGAGTGATTGCCGTATCGGAAGGAGCCAACATGCCTTCCACACCGGAAGCAATCCGCGTATTCCAGGAAGCCAAAATCCTCTACGCTCCGGGTAAGGCCGCCAATGCCGGTGGTGTATCGGTATCCGGCCTCGAAATGACGCAGAACTCCGAACGCCTGTCATGGAGTGCCGAGGAAGTAGATGCCAAACTGCACTACATCATGGAGAACATCCACGAAAACTGTGTGAAGTATGGTACGGAACCAGACGGATACGTAAATTATGTAAAGGGTGCCAACATTGCCGGGTTCATGAAAGTGGCCAACGCCATGATGGCTCAAGGAATTGTATGATATGAAATAAATAAGCCATAGTTATACCATACATTAAACAAGGAGAAAAGCGGGAGGCAGCGATGCTTTCCGCTTTTCCTATGTAAAAAGGCTGACAGCACAAACTCTGTTACATAGAATATCACCCATGATACATGAAACCAAAATGCCCGATGATGTAACATCTATGACAGCCTGTCACTCTCCCACCCGATAACTTTGCAAGCAGAAAACTATTTTTATTATTTACGCCATGAAAAAGATAGCCATGAAATTCTTTTCCTGCCTTCTCTTTATTATAATGGGAAGCGCTGCGGTTCAAGCCCAGAATCGAAAAATATCGGGCACAGTCTTATCAAAAACTGACAATTATCCGGTTATCGGAGCAACCGTCGTCGAAAAGGCCAATCCCTCCAATGGAGTGATTACCGACCTGGATGGTAATTTTTCCATCACGGTATCACCCAATGCCGAACTGACCTTCTCCTATGTAGGTTTCAAGAATGTTACCCTACCTGCCACAGACGGCATGAATGTGCTTCTGGAAGAAGAAAACGAACTGTTACAGGAAGTGGTTGTAGTCGGCTACCAAACCCAACGCAAAGCCGACCTGACCGGCTCCATCGCCGTCGTTTCAACCGATGAAATCAAAACGACCTCAAACACAGATCCGATGCGTGCCCTTCAGGGAAAAGTGCCGGGTATGACTATTACAGCCAACGGATCGCCCAGCGGCGTAGGCACGGTACGTATTCGTGGTATCGGTTCGTTCAACTCGTCTCAAGACCCTCTCTACATTGTAGACGGTGTGCCTACTACCCGTGCGCTGAACTCACTGAACGCAAACGACATTGAAAGCATGCAAGTGTTGAAAGATGCCGCTTCGGCCTCAATCTACGGTTCGCGAGCTTCCAACGGTGTCATCATCATCACCACCAAGCAAGGGAAAAAGTCCGAAAAGATAAAGGTAGACTTCTCTGCCAATCTGACGGCCCAATTTTACACGAACCAGTCGGTGATGAATCTGTCCAATTCCGCCCAATATGCCACAGCGATGGCTCAGGCGGCCCTGAACGACGGATTAGACCCCGTAACGTATGCAAGCGGCTATGGATTGAATCTGAATGCGACCCAGGGTACTCCTATCACAGTATGGAATCCGGCCACTAACAGCTATGTGAACTATACCGTAAACGGACTGTATAACGGCTATGTCAATGCAAAGAAAACCATGAAATTCTCCGACACCGACTGGTTGGACGAAATCTCCCGCACCGGTTTTTCCCAGAATTACGACCTTTCCATTTCGGACGCTACGGACAAACATTCCACCATGTTCTCGTTGGGATACAAGAAGAATACCGGTATCATCAAATATACGGATTTCGAGAACATCGCAGCCCGTATGAACTCTTCCTACAACATCAACAAGTACATCACGGTGGGTGAAAACTTCACCGCAACCTATTCCAGCCAGGTCGATACCGCCCCGATGGAAAATGCACTGAAGATGGCCCCCGTTCTGCCGGTTTACGAAGACGACGGAACGACATTCAGCGGCCCCGTAGGCAGCATGAGCGACCGCCAGAACCCGCTGCGCGAAGCTTACCAAAACCGCAACAACGCCCTGAACTACTGGCGTCTGTTCGGTAATGCCTATGCCGAGTTGAAGCCCATCAAGGGACTGACACTGCGCACCAACTTCGGTATCGACTACTATTCGTCATTCATCAATGCCATGACGCCCACCTACCATTCGGACATCGTCAACAACGACATCGCCAAGACCACCCTTTCGCACAACAACGAAGTGAACTGGACGTGGAGCAACACGGCCAACTATAACTTCCGCCTGGCCGACCGGCACGACATCACCGTACTATTAGGTACAGAAATGAACAAGCAGACCATTGTAGACTACTCTGCCTACTCTGAAGAATATGCTTTGGAAGATCCTGACTACATGTGGCCCAACGCCGCCACCGGAACTATGCGAAACTCCGGTGCCAAGGTCGGTTACCGTCTGGCTTCCTTCTTCGGCAAAATAGACTATAATTATGACGACTTCGTCCTGGCTTCCTTCACCATCCGCCGCGACGGTTCTTCCCGCTTCGGTAAAGACCATCGCTGGGGTACCTTCCCTGCCGCTACATTGGGTTTCCGTCTTTCCAAACTGCTGGAGAAAGATTGGATGGACGATTGGAAAGTACGTCTTTCTTGGGGACAGACCGGTAACCAAGCCATCGACAACAACGCACAGTTCGGACTCTATGTGGCTGACTACGGTCTGGATCGTGTAACATCCACCGCCTATGACATATACCTACAAAACTCAGGAACTTTCCCTTCGGGTTATCGGGCAACCCAATATGCCAATCCCAACTTGAAGTGGGAATCTGCAGAACAGTTCAATATAGGTACTGATTTCACCCTGTTGCAAGGCAGTCTTTACGGCAGCATTGACGGTTATATAAAAGATGTAGACGATATGCTTATCAGCCCGGCTTTCCTGGGAGCTCTTGGCGAAGGTGGAAACTCCTGGCAGAATGGCCCTTCACTGCGCAACTGGGGTATGGAGTTTGCCTTAGGTTACCGCAAGACACTGGCCTGCGGTTTGGGTATTGACCTCAATGCGAATGTGGATTTCTTCCGTAACAAAGTGACCTATCTGCCTGAAACAACGACCGGATCCTACGCTCATACATCCAAAGAAGATTTGGTTGAAGCCGGAGTTTCCTACGGCTCTATAGTAGGCTACGTAGTAGAAGGCCTTTTCCAGAACCAGGCAGAAGTGGATGCATCGGGACAACCCAACGCCCGCGTCGGTGGACTGAAATATGCCGACTTGGACGGTAATCACGAAATCAATGCCGACGACCAGACCTGGATTTACGACCCCGTACCGGCCTTCTCGTATGGTTTGAACATCGCGCTCAATTACAAGAACTTCGATCTGAGCATGTTCTGGCAAGGGGTATGCAACCAAGACGTATATAACAACCAAAAATTCCAGACGGACTTCTGGGGTGTAAACGATCCGGGTTCCAACAAGGGCGAACGTGTGCTTCAAGCCTGGACAACCGCTAATACCCATTCGACCATCCCGGCATTGAGTACCCTGAATACAGCCGATGAAGGACGCGCATCCAGTTACTTTGTGGAAAACGGTTCTTACCTCAAACTCCGCAACCTACAAATCGGTTACAACGTACCGACTGATTTCTTGTCCAAATTCAAAATGACCAGCGCCCGCTTCTATCTTGCAGGTCAGAACCTGCTCACAGTCAAGAGCAAAAATCTGACATGTACCGATCCAGAGAACCCCAATTGGGCCTATCCGCTTGCCACATCCGTCTCGTTCGGTATTCAGATAGGTTTTTAATAAGATACAAAGTTCAGATTAACAATCTCAATCTCACTAAAAATTAAGAAAATCATGAAAAAGAAAATATATACCGTACTTGCTGCCTGTTTCATGGGGCTGACATTGACTAACTGCGACAGCTTTTTAGATTACAACCCGACTGCCGTTATTGACGAAGACAAAGCGTTTTCCGATCCTGAAGCCATGGTAACAGCCTCCTATGCTATGATGGGCGACTGCTGGTACACCTACCCTTTCAACCTGTGGCCCTACGGCGACCTTACGTCGGATGACTGTCTGAAAGGCGGATGGGGTACGGGAGACACCAACTATCATCATCTGGAAATCTGGTCATCGCTAACCGCAACCAATCCCGACCACATGGACGAGTTGTGGTACCGTCTTTATTGTGCCATTTCGCGCTGTAACCGCGCTATCGTAGCCCTCCAACGGAACGGCGTTTCCACATTAGGTGAAGACATCACCAACCAACGTATGGCAGAAGTTAAATTCCTCCGTGCCCACTTCTACTACAAACTCATCACAGTCTTTCGCCAAGTCCCCTGGATTGACGAAGCCGTATTCGAGAACAACACCGTAGAACAAGTACGCAACGATCAATATACTTACGAAGAACTGTTTGGAAAAATCATTGATGAATTCCAGACCGCCTACAACGTATTGCCTGCCAATCAAGAGGACGGTGGCCGTGTTAACAAGATTGCCGCTGCTTCTTACCTGGCTAAGTGTTACCTCAACCTGGCATGGGGCGACGGATACGAAGCCACTACCGGCGCAGGCCACATCAATCGTGACTATATGCAGAAAGTCATTGACTATACCGATGCCGTAGTAAGCTCATCCTATGGCTATCTGGAAGATTTCGGAGACATTTTCCTGCCTGATTACAAGAACAGCAAGGAATCCATCTTTGCCGTACAGACCTCGGACTATGCCGATGACCACACCACTTACGGCCGCGCCAACTGGTCGAACATGCTAAACGGCTGCTGGGGAATCTGGTCGTGCGGATGGGACTGCCACAAACCCTCCCAAAATTTGGTAAACGCCTTCAAAACCAAAGACGGCCTGCCAATGTTCGACGACTTCAACAACGAAATAGCTTACCCTGTCAACGGCAAGCCAACCAATCAGAAATGGGACCCGCGCTTGTTCCATACCGTCGGTATGCCTTCCTTCCCTTACAAATACGAGGCTGAATACACGTTGGATGCCGGCAAGAACACTCGTGCTGCCAGCGTGTACGGCTACTATTCCTCAATGAAAGAAGTGCCTCAACGTTCAAAAGGTGAGACCTACAACGGAAGCTGGCAGGCCTTTGCGATGAACGACTACGTATTTCGCTACACTGATGTCATGCTGATGCGTGCCGAGGCACTGATTGAACTCGACCGTATGGAAGAAGCCCGTACCATCATCAATGCCATCCGTCAACGGGCAGCTAATTCGGTCAACAAGCACATCGCCTATGCTGCCGACCAATGTGAAATAGCCCTTTATCCGGCCTCCTATTTCCAGGACAAGGAAAGTGCACGCAAATGCCTGCGTTGGGAACGTCGATTGGAAATGGCTATGGAAGGCAGCCGATATTTTGATCTTCGCCGCTGGGGCATTGCCTCGAAAACGTTGAATGCATTCTTTGCCAGCGAACAGAATGACTCCTATACATATATACATTCCGAAACCGGAGAAGCTATCACACAACCTTATGCCCAATATTACAAAGATGCCCACTACACAGTCGGTAAGAATGAGTTCTTCCCCATCCCTTACAACCAGCTGTTCTATATTCCGGGACTCTACGTACAAAATGCAGGATATTAAGGCTAAAAAAAAGCCAACCTGTTCAACTATTACGACAAGAATATAATACGAAATAAATAGGCATAGTTACAACATACAACTTAAACAAGGAGAAAAGAGGCTGTCTCAAAATAAACTTGAGATGGCCTCTTTTTATCAGCTATCTTGTCTATGAAAGCTCCCAAATCACTTTGAAAATAATCCGGGAAGGGCTCAAAATAGTCCTGTCACACCAAGTAACAGATTATCAACAAATTAGTGCGACACCTTAGGGTCTTTGGTAAACATTTCCGTGAAAAAATAAAAAATACCTTGCCTTTAAAGGCAGCCTATTTTTTATTATATTTCAAGAAAGTTTGTACAGCTCCTGTCACTGTCGCAGCAACCGACTGTATATCAGCAAATTGGTGTGACAGGACTGTTTTACTCGTGCAAAAATCCCGTTTTTCTTCCTCTTTTTTTCACGGGCAGATTTTTTCCGTCCTGACACCATGCTTGCTGACCCTCTGACGAAGTGCTTCGTCCCCTCTTCATAAAGCACGGCATGACACCCTCACGAAGCACTGCGTCGGGACTTCAGGAAGTGCTGCGTGACGGAGTAAGGGAATAGAAATTTTATTGCCGATTCATTGTCAGCCATCGCAGTCTGTTGTTACTCTGAAAAGAAGCCCGCCATTGAAGCGAACTTTATCAAGGACGAACAACTTGCTGTCTTTTGATTTTATGTCGAACTCACGCTAATGCTCCAATCCATCCTTCACCGACAGCAACATTAACAGAATAGAAAGGAATGGTATAGGTCACTCTGACTCTGCCATCTTTAATATCACACTTAATGACCAGTCTGAGGTTCACGTTATAGCTGTTGGTTCCGCCAGCATGCTGAGCTATGTCTGCTACATATCCTTGTGCAATGATACTCCCTAATTCCTTGTCATTTAGTTTAATGACAGAGTTGGCATCATTGAATGTAGCCGTAAACCAATAGTTGAGTAGTACGTAGAGTTCATCTTTTGTTTTACTTTCTGCTGGAATAATTTGAACGTATATTATTCTGTTGTTCTTGTCCAGCTAGAAGTTGCTGTCCAAGATTTTCTGCCGCATCAACCCATTTTTCTCTATACTTCTCTTTTGCGTAGTTCTCCAATTCATCTACCCGCAAAATTTGTGCATCTATTATTGTGCATATAAAAAGCGACATCAGTGCCGTGAATATTACTTTCTTCATAAGTTTATAGATTTGGGGCATTAATGTTAGAAATCAAATCCAAGTTTGATAGCAATAGCTTCTGTATTATATTGAGTCTTATCTCTTGTGTAGTCCATGCTGTCATAGTCAATAAATTCATCAAATACTTCAAACTCCAATTTTTCATTTGTATATCCGAGAGATATGCTAAGACCCTGTTTGTCGTTCAGCGCATATCTGATACCCACCGAGGCATTGATATAAAGTCCACCACCGTTTGTGACGTATGTACCGCCTTTCAAGTCAACAAAAGGAGCAATCTTTCCTTTACAAAAATAAGCGCTACTGATTATCAGTTACTTACGGAGAATTTGGTACAAATAAGGAACGCCATAAGCATCCTTAATGTTATCAATCAACAAATATCGAGAAGCATCCGTGTGATGTTCTTCCTATTCTTTCTTGTCCTTTTATATATTCCTTTTGTCTGTGCAAAGGTAGTACAAAAATCGGTGAAACGGAAAGTCGGGGCGAATAAATTGGCAGACAATAGATAAGGAAGGCTGATGCGGACATAAGTGAGGCCAACGGAGACCGGTAAAAAGCCAGGAAAAACCGTC
>NZ_CANRPM010000046.1 GCF_947632445.1 uncultured Bacteroides sp.
TCCGACCTGCCATTCTTCATGTACCGAGTCAGTCGGATATTCGGTTAGCCCTGCCACGGAACTACGCCGCTGCTCCACGAAAAGGCTGTTTTCCCGGAGTCCTGCTTTACGTTTCCCAAGTTTATAGTTATGTCGCTAATGTAGGTAAGTGACGCTTCGGATGTCAGCGGTTGGCGCAGGTATCCTTCCCTTCCAGCCAGGCATCAATCAGTCTGCGGGCGATACTCAGCTTGCGAGGTAATTCAGGCAGGTTGTTGCGGTGGTAGAATGCTCCGGCACTGAGTTCGTCTTTCTGTAGTTTGATGTCGCCGCTTTCGTAGTCTGCAAAGAAACCTACCATCAAACCGCTGGGATAAGGCCAAGGTTGGCTGTCAAAATAGGTAATGTTTTGGATGCTGAGTCCGGTTTCTTCCATCACTTCGCGGCGGACGCACTGCTCTAACGTTTCGCCGGCTTCGAGGAAACCGGCTACGAGACCATAGAAGGTGCCGCGAAAATTATGGGCATGTACCAACAGGATTTCTTCGTTTCGGCGTACCAATACAATGATGGCGGTAGAGATGGGAGGGTATAATTCGTTGCCGCAACAAGGACATTTTTTCATAATATCGGTCTGTTGCTTTGTGGGTGTACCGCATACGGGGCAGTAGCGGCTATGCTGATCCCAGTAGAGTATCTGGTAGGCCTTGCCGGCTGCCTTGTATTCTTCCAAAGGCAGATAATCGAACGAGGCACGTAGACCGGTCATGATCCATTTGTCGGTTTCGGTCACGGGGTAGTCGATGGCAAACGTATAGACCTG
The DNA here is from genome assembly GCF_947632445.1 of uncultured Bacteroides sp. GTDB lineage: Bacteria > Bacteroidota > Bacteroidia > Bacteroidales > Bacteroidaceae > Bacteroides. The sequence continues at coordinate 803 of NZ_CANRPM010000046.1, forward strand.
CTGTCCGGTAGGCAAGGTGACGCGATGTACGGTCTGGCCTTTTGCAGGAGCTGCAGGCAGCTGCTCTCCTGTGGGCAGGTTGCAGGTGCCGTCAGCGTGTTTCTGCATCAGCAGGTTGTCCTTGAAGAAGACGCACCAACAAGCGGTGTGGTCGCATTCCGTCTCTTTCATACTTATGTCTTTTGTGTAAGTCAGAAGTTCACGTGGATGCCTCCCATGAAAGTAGCCTTCGGCAGGGGATAGCCGGCGTTGATTTCGTAGCGTTGTGCCAGCAGGTTCTCACCTTTCACAAAGAGGCTTGCAAAGGTACAAAGGCGGTAACTGATATTCAAATTCCATAGTACGAAAGTTTCCTGCTTTTCTTGTCCTTGCGTGATGGAAGTGTGGAGTCCTCGGATGTACTGCACACCGCTGGCGGCTGTCCACCGTCCCTGATGATAGTTGACACCACCGTATAGCTTATGTTCGGGTGCAGCCAGTACGGGATGTTCCATGTGCAGCCAGCTGTAGTTGGCGTTGCCCTGCCAGCGGGCATTGAAGCGGTAGATGACGTTGGCTTCTGTACCCCAGTTCTCGATGTGCCCCGTGTTCATGTTCTTACGTTGGGCGGGATCCACTTGAATAATGTTCTTCCCGTCGATGTAGTAGAGATTGAGCCCGTAAGATAAAGCACCGTCACAGAGGCGCTGTGTGTAGGCCAGTTCGTAGCTGACGAGACTTTCGGGCTGCAGGTCGGGATTCTTGGAGAACATGAATAGTTCGCGGATGGTAGGGTTGCGGAAGCCTTTGCTTATCATGGCCTTTAGCTCAGCCTGACGGGGCAGGTGGAAGGCCAGTCCACCCTGCGGGATCCATTCGGTACCTGTGTGTGAATGATGGTCTACGCGCAGACCGGCATCGAGTGATAGCCAGTGTCCGATGTTCTGTCGGAAGTCTACGTATCCTGCCAACTCGTCCAGCTGCTTGTCTACTTGCGGTTGTTTTTCACCTGTAGCCAATACCTTGTACCACGACTCGCCTCCGAAGTGTTGATAATCGAAGCCGGCGGTAATGCGGTTGCCTTCGAACAGCGTGAGGCTTTGATACCACGAGAGGCCCATCATGCGGTCTTTGGAGTTGAAGTGTGACGTCTGCGGTTCTTCACCCGGATGGTAGCCGTCGTTTATCTTGTGGCGTCCCCAGTTGTAGAAGAAACTCAGTGCGCCTGAGGTTCGTTCATAATGGTTTTCGAGGGCTGCCGAAGCCATTCCGCGAGTGATGCGCGAGTCGTTGTCGATATAGGGTGCCGCGATAGTACCTGGGTTGGAGGCGTTGAAATGGGTTACGTTGATGTCTCCCCATAGCTTCCATTGGTCACTAAAATCATAGCCCAACTTAGCGTAGCCGCCATATTGCTCGAAGTCCATGTCGGGCCGGTGTCCGTCGCTGCGGTTGTATGAACCAGTGGTGATGCTGCTGAATCGTCCTCGTTTCAGACGGTTGGTCACCTCGGTCTGCAGTGTGTTATACGAGCCGTACCCTACTTGCAGGTCGGTTTTCGATCCTTCTTCTTTCATCTGCCGTGTGACGATGTTGATGACACCTCCCATGGCATTCGAACCATAGAGTACCGAAGCCGGTCCGCGCAGTACTTCCACCCGTTCGGCCATCATCGTCTGATAGGCGTCGGCAATGGGATGTCCCATTAGTCCCATGTATTGCGGATGTCCGTCGATGAGTACCAACAGCCCGGCTGTTGGGCTTCCGCCGATACCTCGCAGGCTCATGCCTCCGGCCGCTCCGGTCGATACCCCATACCCTATAATGCCACGACTGGTAGTGAAGAAGCCCGGCACTTGTTCGGTCAGGGTGGGCAATACGGAAGATTGGTAATTACTTTCCAATTGTTTCCGGTCTACGACGGAGATTGTTATGGGAAGATGACGAATATCGGTCTCGGTACGAGTTCCGGTTACGACGATTTCGTCTGTCGTTAAATTACGGGCAATGCGCGTAGTGTCTTCCTGTCCTTGAACGGCGGAAGTGATGATTAGGAGGAGAAGGGTTAGAAGACCTTCCTTCAAATTCAGTTCTTTCATGTGTTTTTTCTCTGACTGGAGATAAAGTTTTCTATAACTAAGAAAATCTCTTTGGCTGACTGGAGTTCACGGCTGGCTTGTTCCAGCGGACACCAGCCCGTGTGGTCGCGATTGATGATGTGGTCCACTACCTCGTCGCAATTCACCGTGATGCCTGCTTTCTGTAGCAGGTGAAGGGCCGGTTGGCTGATGGTATGGGCATATACCTGCTGCACGCCGCCCAGCGCCATAAGTGAGGCAGCTGCCTTGCCGACGACTTTGTCAGCCACGGATGCGCCGTGCAGGAATTCGGGTTCCTGTACCAGCAGGTCATAAAGGTCGGCCACACCTCGCCGTGTAAATGTGCGGATGCGCTCACCATTGGCTATCACGCAGGAGTATTCTCCTGCATGAAGCATGTCTATGAGTTCTTTCATTCTTTGTCTTTCCGGGTTACAGCGTTTCTTGTTTCAGTTGCTCCACATAGCGGTCGATGCGGTGCAGTTCTTCGGGAATGTCGATGCTCTGCGGGCAGTGGGACACACACTGGCGGCAGCCGATGCAGTGGCTGGCTTGCCGCAGGCGGGGCACACTGCGATCGTAGCCCACAAGGAAGGCCCGGCGTGCCTCGCGATAGTTGGCGTGTTCATGCGAGGTGGGCAGATTGCCTTCGTTTACACATTTATTATAATGGATGAGCACGGCAGGAATATCAATGCCATAGGGGCAGGGCATACAGTACTTGCAGTCGTTGCAGGGGATGGTGGGGTACTGTTTCATCAAGTCGGCTGTCTGCTGCAGGAACTCTAAGTCGTCGTCCGTCAGAGGCACCAACGGCGAGTAGGTGCGCAGATTATCCTGCAGGTGCTCCATGTAAGTCATGCCACTCAGTACCGTCAGCACGTTGGGGAACGAACCGGCAAAACGGAAAGACCATGAAGCCACACTCGCTTCGGGCCCGCGTTGTTTAAGGCGTGCTACGAGGTGCTCGGGCAGCTTGGACAGACGTCCACCCAGCAACGGCTCCATGATGACGGCAGGTATGTGGCGTTTCTCCAGTTCGGCATACAGATAGTCGGCGTTGACGTTGTTGCCCGAAGCATATTTCCAGTCGGCATAGTTCAACTGGATTTGTACGAAGTCCCAGTGTACCTGGTCGTGCATGCCCAGTACTTCATCGAACACTTCCTTCGTGCCGTGAAAGGAAAAGCCCAGGTTGCGGATGCGTCCGGCCTCACGCTCCTTCATCAGGAAGTCTATCATGCCGTTTTCGATGTAGCGGGCGCGGAAGGTTTCGATACCGCCGTTGCCGATGGAATGCAGCAGGTAGTAGTCTATATAGTCCACTTGCAGCTCCTGGAACGAGCGGTTGTACATGGCGATGGAGTTCTCGCGCGTGTAGTTGGAGAAGTTGGACAGCTTGGTAGCTACGAAGAACTTCTCGCGCGGATGACGCTTCAGGGCGATGCCGGTCGACCGTTCCGACCATCCCTGGACATAAACGGGCGACGTGTCGTAGTAGTTCACGCCGTGAGCCATCGCATAGTCTATCAGTTCGTTCACGGCATCCTGGTCGATGACGTTGCCACCCTTTTCAGGATTGGGCAGGGTGGGCCAGCGCATGCAGCCGTAGCCCAGCAGAGAGACTTTCTCTTTTGTTTTCGGATTTTCGCGCAGGGTCATCTTGTCGGTAGGGATTTCTCCCTCAGCCTGCAGGGAGGAGGAAGCGGAGTTCTTCGGGCCGCATCCTGCCAGTGCCGCGGTTGTGGTGGCCGTACTGATGCCCACAATCTTCAGAAATTCGCGGCGGGACATATCATTGGAATGTTTCTGGTCGTTCATTTGTATGTTGATGTAGAAGTTATAAAAGTTTAAGAAGTTATAGGAGTGAAACCTATAGTATTCTAATCACAAATTGTTTACTGTTGACGGCTCAAATGATCCGGTGTTGTTCGTGTCCTTCCACATAGATGGCACTGAAGGGACGGGCCGGGCAGAGGTTCTCGCAGGCTCCGCAACCGATGCAGCGTTCCGTGTCGATAGCCGGGAACTTGAGCGAGTCGGGATTGTCGGGATCCGACGGTACCATGCTGATAGCACCTGTGGGACAATGGCGTGCGCAGTTGCCGCATTCCACTTCGTCGGTCTTCACTACGCAATTGTGCTTGATCCATACGGCATGACCTATTTGGATAGACGATTTGTCGGCTACGGTGATGGGCTTGATGGCTCCCGTAGGACAGACTTCCGAGCACTTGGTACACTCGGGACGACAGTAGCCACGCTCGTATGAAGAGAAAGGTTGCATCAGCGTCATCAGGCTGGTAGAAGGGCGTAGCACTTCGTTGGGACATACCGACACGCACAGCTGGCAGGCCGTGCAGTGTTGGGCAAAGTGGCGGGCACTTTGGGTTCCCGGTGGCAGGATTGGAGTCTGACGATTGGGTATCTTTTTGTCTTCAATGGTGGCCAATCCACCGTCTACTTTCATTTCCTGAGCCTTCAGGACGGCAGCGGAAGCTGCAAGTGCGGTCGATGCCAGGAAGGCACGGCGTGAATTGCCTCCTTCTGCTTTCTGTCCGACGGGTTCGGCTTGAGATTTTGCAGGATGGACGTATCGCAACGCCTGATGTTTACACTTGTCTATACAGTCCATGCAAGCCACGCAGCGGCTGTAATCTATTCGGTGGTTCTTGATGTCGATGCACGAGGCTTTGCAGTTACGGGCACAGAGGTTGCAGTTGATGCACTTGTCGGTGTCGATGACCGGCTTCAGGTAGGCGTATTTCGACAGAAACCCCAACACGGTACCTACGGGGCAGATGGTATTACAGTAAGTGCGTCCTCCCCGCCATGCCAGTACGACGAGCACCACCAGCGTGACAGCGGCGATGACGAACGTAGGCAGACTTTTCAGCCAGATGGTGGTATCGTAGAGCGCATAGCTCTCGGCCCGTTCGGCCAGATAGGCAAGCAGGTTGTTCCCCCACTGATAGATAGGGGCAAAAAGATTATTGACGATGCGTCCGTATGAACTGTAAGGCGCCAGTAGGGCTACAAACGAGTGTACGCCGGCCACCAATGCGATGACGAATACACCCAGCACGCTGTAGCGCAACCACGACAGGGCAGGCGAATAGCGGTAGCGGTTCTTCTTGCTTTTCTTCGAGAACCACGCCACAATGTCCTGGAAGACGCCCAATGGGCAGATGACCGAACAATAGACACGGCCCAGCAACAGGGTGAGAATGACCAAAGCCAGTATCACACCCACATTCAGTGCCAGCAAGGCAGGAAGGAATTGAATCTTGGCCATCCAGCCGAACCACGCGTGTAGCGTTCCCGTGAAGTCGAGAAACAGTAGGGTAATCAGCGTAAAGAAAACGATGGCCAGGGTCAGTCTGATTTTACGTAACATAATAAAATGTCTGTTTTTAGTAAGGTAAAAATGTCGTATATCATACGATGAGTGATACAGCGCAAATGTAAGAAGAAATTTGGGAAACAGGTGTACCCGAATTACAGTTATTTGTGGTTTTCACATTTTTTTCATGTGGGTAATTCAAAGACATGATGCCCTCAGAAAGTATATCATGAGGGTATGACGCAGTGCTTCGTTAGAGTCCGACGCAGTGCTTTGTGAGGTACTCATACAGTGCTTTGTTAGGATGTCAGGAAGCACTGCATGAGAGGGTCAGAAAGTGCTGCGTCACAGCGGGTGCCCGTGACGGCATCCGATGGAACGTACAAAAGTCTTTCACTGCATGGCCGAAGCGTCGAACGATAGCGGCAGCAGGTCGCCTACCTTTTTTACTTCGTAGATGCCGTTGCTTCCGTATAGCAAGATGCGCATGGCCTGGTTGTATCTTGTCTCCGTTTCGAGCATTACCTGACGGCAGGCCCCGCACGGTGGGATCGGGCTTTCCAGAAATTCACCTCGCTCGTTGCGGGCGGCGATGGCCAGTGTCTTTACAGCCTGGTCGGGGTAGCGCGAATTGGCATAGAAGAGGGTTGTACGCTCGGCGCAAAGTCCCGACGGATAGGCGGCATTCTCCTGATTGCTGCCGCATACGATGGTACCGTCTGCCAAGCGGGCGGCGGCTCCTACCGAGAAGTGGGAATAAGGGGAATAGCTGCGGAAGGTGGCCTCACGTGCGGCGTCTATCAGTTCGCGGTCGGTTGCATCCAGTTCCTCGTATTGGAGAATACGGATGTCGATGTGGATATTCAGTCCTTTCATAAGACAAGTTTTCTGTAATTAATGTTACAAAGATAAGGAAGGGATTGGAATATTCAATTCTTTTGCAGACTTTTGTGCCTGAATCAATGAAAAAGATATGAAATACAGGTTCCGACTGCTGGCCCTTGCGGCTTTTCTGATAATGCTTCTGCCTGCCCATGCACAGCGTAAGAATTCCCGTTATAACGAATATATCAAACAATATGCTTCCATTGCTGTGGAGCAGATGAAAGTGCACAAAATACCGGCCAGCATTACGCTGGCGCAAGGCTTGCTTGAGAGCGGGGCGGGGCAGAGCGTATTGGCCCGGAAGAGCAACAACCATTTCGGCATCAAGTGTCACAATAATTGGCGCGGACGTCGGGTCTATCACGATGATGATGCCAGGGGCGAATGTTTCAGGGCTTATCGCAGTGTGCGCGATTCATACGAGGATCATTCCAAGTTTCTCACCGGCAGTGCGCGTTATGCCTTTCTGTTCAAATTGAAGATAACCGATTACAAGGGATGGGCTAAGGGGCTGAAAAAGGCCGGTTATGCTACCGAACCGTCGTATGCCAACCGTTTGATAACGATTATTGAAGATTACGAGCTGTATAAGTACGACAATGAAGGAATGGGACGCCGCGAGGCCCGTAAGTGGGAGAAGGAAGTCAAGAAGAAACCCTGGTTGTTGAGGCCGCATCAGGTGTATATAGCCAACGGTTTGGCGTATGTCGTGGCCCGTGATGGTGACAGCTTCGAACTGTTGGGCGGAGAGTTTGACATGAATTGGAAAAAGCTGCTCGATTACAACGATCTGCATCGTGAGTACACCCTCGAAGCGGGCGACATCATCTATCTGAAGAAGAAGAACAAGAAAGCACAGAAGCCCTATACTGTCCACATCGTGCGTGATGGCGATTCCATGCACAGCATTTCGCAGAAGTACGGCATCCGCCTGAAGAATCTCTACAAGATGAATCGCAAGGACAGCGAATATGTACCTGAGGTAGGAGACCGTTTGCGGTTGAGGTAGTCTGCATCTCTATCATTCAGGCATGTCGTCCGTTTATAGCACATCTGCATGGGCGGCAGACGTGTCAGTTTCTTTATCGTTCACTTTGAGGAAGTTTATTCTTCAGGGAATATAAATAATGTGTATCTTTGCTGTCGGTTATTCAGGTTTTTATACTGTAATATTATGATGATGAATAAAAGAACACCGTTGGTAGGGGAACAGTATATGGTTCCTTTTATTTTGATTATTTCTTTGTTTTTCCTATGGGGATTTGCCCATGCCATACTTGACGTTTTAAACAAACACTTCCAGGAATTGCTGCGTATCAATAAATCTGTGTCGGCCCTGATACAGGCTATGATGTATATGGGGTATTTTGTGATGGCTATTCCTGCCGGATTATTCATATCCCGTTTCGGCTATAGAAGGGGAGTGGTATTGGGATTGGTACTCTATGGGATTGGTTCGTTGCTTTTTATTCCAGGGCAGCAATGGATGTCCTATCAGGTGTTTCTATTTGCCCTGTTTGTTATCGGGTGTGGATTGACGTTTCTGGAGACAGCAGCCAATCCTTATGCCACAGAGTTGGGTGCGCGTGAGACAGCAGCCAGTCGTTTGAACTTTGCACAGTCTTTCAACGGTTTGGGATGTATCTGTGCTCCTATCGTGACGGGATTGTTGTTGTTCTCTGAAGATGGGAATACGGGTTCGGGGAATGTTGCACTTCCCTATGCTTGTATGGGAGTGGTTGTGTTGCTGGTTGCAGTCCTTTTTTCACGTGTCCGCCTGCCGGAAATTGTGCATGATGATGAAGAAAATGCTGACAGACATAAGGTTGGATTATGGAAACACAAACTGTTTGTGTTTGGCCTGATGGCGTTGTTTGCTTATGAAGTCGGAGAGATTTCCATTAACAGTTTCTTTATTAATTATGTGTTGGAGCAAGGATGGATGAATGCGCGTACTGCTTCATTGGTACTATCGTTTGGAGGTCTGAGCCTTTTTATGATGGGACGTTTTATAGGAAGCTGGATTATGCGGAGGGTTCGTGCAGAGAAGATGCTTTTCGTTTGTGCTTCGGGTGTAGTGGTGACGACGGCAGTGGTACTTCTCAACTTAGGATACGTTTCTTTGATAGCCTTGCTGCTGGTCTATGCGTTCGAAGCAATCATGTTCCCTACTATTTTTGCGTTGTCTCTTCGTGGGTTGGGTAATCATACCAAACGGGCTTCCTCTTTCCTGATGATGTCGCCGGTAGGAGGCGTGGTTGGCCCTTTGTTGATGGGACTGGTGGCAGATCATACCTCGATGGTGATTGCTTTTGTCGTTCCGTTGCTTGCTTATATCGTAGTTTGGTCGTATGCCTGCAAATTGTGTACATTGAGTAGAAGAAGCATAGAAAAGGCCATAGCCTGATGTTTGCGTTCTGACTTTCATGGGTGAAGCCAGTTTTTGAGGCATTTATTTTTCCTCTCCAATTATAGTTCCTATCTTTGTGCATAAATATAATCTATTTTATTTTGGATTGGCTATATAGTTTGTTTGTGGAACATTCCGCTCTTCAGGCGGTTGTTGTCCTATCGTTGATTTCAGCGATCGGTTTAGGCTTGGGGAAAGTACGTTTTTGGGGTGTTTCCATAGGTGTTACGTTCGTATTCTTTGCCGGTATCTTGGCCGGACATTTGGGATTTACCATTGACTCCCAGATGTTGAATTATGCAGAGAGTTTCGGGCTTGTAGTGTTTGTCTATGCATTGGGTTTACAGGTAGGTCCGGGCTTTTTCAGTTCTTTCCGGCAAGGAGGTGTGAGGCTGAATATGCTGGCTATGGGAGTAGTCCTGATTGGTACGTTGATGACCGTGCTGGGTAGTCTTGTAACGGATATTTCGCTCCCGGATATGGTGGGTATTTTATGCGGTGCCACGACAAATACACCTGCGTTGGGAGCGGCCCAACAGACTTTGAAACAGTTGGGTGTGGAGGCCAGTACTCCTGCACTGGGATGCGCTGTTACGTATCCGTTAGGGGTCGTAGGAGTTATTTTGGCTATCTTGATTATACGTAAACTGATGGTGACTGACAAGGATTTGGAGGTAAAAGAGAAAGAGAATGACAATAAAACATATATTGGTGCTTTCCAGGTTTATAATCCTGGAATCTTTGGTAAAAGTGTAAAGGAAATAGCAGACTTAAGTCGTTCAAAGTTTGTGATTTCTCGTTTATGGAGAGAAGGTAAGGTGACAATTCCTACTTCGGACAAAATCGTGGAGAAAGGTGACCGCTTGCTGGTGATTACTTCGGAAAAGGAAGCTGCAGCAATGACGGTACTTTTCGGTGGACAGGAGCATACGGATTGGAATAAGGAAGACATTGATTGGGATGCCATTGACAGTAAACTTATCTCGCAAAGCATTGTGATAACCCGCCCGGAATTGAACGGGAAAAAACTGGGATCCCTTCATTTGCGTAATCATTATGGCATCAATATTACCCGCGTTTATCGAAGTGGGGTACAATTGTTGGCTACGGCGGATTTGACATTGCAGTTAGGAGACCGGTTGACCATTGTTGGTGAAGCGGCATCTGTGCATAACGTTGAGAAGGTGTTGGGTAATGCTATTAAGAATCTGAAAGAGCCTAATCTGGTAGCTGTATTTATCGGCATTATTTTGGGACTTATCTTGGGAGCTATTCCTATTTCCATTCCGGGTATCGGTGCGCCGGTGAAGCTTGGCTTAGCAGGTGGCCCTATTATTGTCGGTATTCTGATAGGTACATTTGGCCCGAGGTTGCATATAGTCACTTATACGACTCGTAGTGCCAATCTGATGTTGCGTGCATTGGGATTGTCGTTGTATCTGGCTTGCCTTGGTTTAGATGTAGGTGCTCATTTTTTTGAAACGGTGTTTCGCCCCGAAGGACTTCTTTGGATTGGTATAGGTTTGGTTTTGACGTTGGTACCGGTACTGATAATGGGGATTGTCGCTTTTAAGTGGATGAAAGTTGATTTTGGCTCTGTGACAGGAATGTTGTGTGGCAGTATGGCTAATCCAATGGCATTGAACTATGCTAACGATACCATTCCCGGTGATAATCCATCGGTGTCTTATGCTACAGTATATCCGTTTTGCATGTTCCTTCGAGTTATCATAGCTCAGGTGCTGCTGATGTTCTTGTTGTGATGATTAAATTATTGGAATAAAATAAAAAGATAGAATCATGGGAAATATTACTTCTGAAAGTATTATCAGCGATTTGCGTTATTTGCAATTATTGTCTCATAGTTTTCCGACAATAGCTGATGCCAGTACCGAGATTATCAATCTGGAGGCAATTCTGAATTTACCTAAAGGAACAGAACATTTCTTGACCGACATACATGGGGAATATGAAGCTTTTCAGCATGTGTTGAAAAATGCTTCGGGAGCTGTGAAGCGCAAGGTGAATGAAATATTCGGTCATACTTTGCGTGAGAGCGAGAAGAAAGAACTTTGTACGTTGATTTACTATCCTGAAGAGAAACTGCAACTGATCAAGGCGTCTGAGAAAGATTTGGATGACTGGTATCTGATTACGCTGAACCAGTTGGTTAAGGTTTGCCAGAATGTATCGTCCAAATATACGCGTTCGAAAGTACGGAAGGCTTTACCGAAAGATTTTTCTTATATCATTCAAGAGTTGTTGCATGAGTCTACCATTGATCCCAACAAGCATGCTTACATCAACGTCATTATCAGTACCATTATTACTACCAAGCGTGCCGATGACTTTATCATAGCTATGTGTAACCTGATACAACGGCTTACTATTGATTTGCTGCATATCGTAGGTGACATATATGATCGTGGGCCGGGAGCCCACATCATAATGGATACGCTTTGTGACTATCATAATTTTGATATCCAATGGGGTAACCATGATCTTCTTTGGATGGGAGCGGCATCGGGAAATGATGCTTGTATAGCGAATGTGATTCGTATGTCCATGCGCTATGCCAATTTGGCTACATTGGAAGATGGATATGGTATCAATTTGCTGCCGTTGGCTACTTTTGCTATGGATGTCTATGGTGATGATCCTTGTGAAATCTTTGCGCCGAAATTGAATTTTTCCGATTCTCGCTACAATGAAAAGACACTGCGCCTTATTACGCAGATGCATAAAGCCATCACCATTATACAGTTGAAACTGGAAGCTGCCATCATTGACCGTCGACCGGAGTTGGGCATGAGTAACCGGAAGCTGTTGCATCTGATAGATTTCGAGCGAAAAGTTTTTATATACGATGGAAAGGAATATGCGTTACGTGACACTAACTTTCCGACAATCGATCCTGCAGATCCGTATAAGCTTACGGAAGAAGAGCATGATTTAATGGAGAAGATACATGCTTCTTTCATGAATAGCGAGAAATTGAAAAAACACATGCGTTGCCTGTTTACTTACGGTGGCATGTATATGGTGTGCAATAGTAACTTGCTTTATCATGCGTCGGTTCCTTTGAATGCTGACGGAAGCTTCAAGCATGTAGTAATCAATGGAAAGGAGTATTGGGGAAAGAAAATGTTGAAGAAGATAGATCAAGTGGTACGTACTGCCTACTTTGGTGAAGATGGCTCGGATGAAAAAGCTTTTGCACTTGACTATATGTGGTATATGTGGTGCGGCCCGGATGCTCCTTCGTTCGATAAGGACAAAATGGCTACGTTTGAACGTTATTTTGTGGAGGACAAATCGTTGCATAAAGAGACGAAAGGATATTATTATACACTGCGGAACGAAGTGGAGGTATGTAACAGAATTTTGCAAGAGTTTGGTATAGATCTCGAAGCCCATGCCCATATCATCAACGGACATGTGCCGGTTAAAACCATCAAAGGGGAACAACCCATCAAGGCCGAAGGAAAGATGCTTGTGATTGACGGGGGATTTTCCAAAGCCTATCAGCCGGAGACGGGTATAGCAGGATATACACTGGTTTATCATTCACATGGTTTGCAGTTGGTGCAGCACGAACCTTTCCAAAGCCGGCAGAAAGCTATCGAAGAAGGACAGGATATCAAGTCGACTACATTCCTGGTGGAATTCAATTCGCAGCGTATGATGGTGAAGGATACGGACAAGGGACATGAACTGCGTACTCAGATTGAAGATTTGAAAAAACTCCTTGTAGCCTATCGTACCGGTTTGATAAAGGAGCATGTATGATTGGATAGTTAACAATGGAATATCATTGAATCCGGTGGGCGGTATATCTGAACAGTACAATGCCGCCCTCTATGATTATTCCTTTGTCATAGGTGGCATTATGGTCATAATAGCGGTCCCAGCCATAGCCTCCGCTGACAAATAGGCCGGTATTCCCAGCCAGTTTGTATTCCAGATTGATGCGTGTTTGCAGGGAATACAGACGTGCCGGACAGTTTGCATCGTCCTTGCGAAATGTTTCAATATGACTGTATCCCAAGTCTCCACTGACAAACAGGCGCTTGCAGAGAGGAAGTTCTGCTCCCGCCCGATAAAACACCGCGCCGGAAAGTTTTTCGTTAAAGTCAAAATAGGGTGCACCGACTCCCAGAATAGTATAGATACTATTATTCTTGAAACGAGCACCCAAATTCAATTTAGTTGTATTACCACTCGAAACCAATAGTTGTATGCGGGTGTGTGGATTGGCATTGAACAAGCCCAGCTGCAAGCCGTCGAATTTTTCCTTGTAATAATTGAACAGGCCGATTTGTACTCCCTTAGCATAAGAAACCATATTGAGCAGGCCGATTTGTACTCCTCTGAGTTTACCTCCCACTACATTCCCTATTCCCGATAGCTGGAGTCCTCGCATATCTTCACCGGTAATGTTGAGTAGGCCTCCGGCCTGTACACCCGTTGAGGAACCTCCGGCCACGTTCATCAATCCTGATAGTGTCAGTCCACGATAGTTATTACCTGTGATGTTGGCTATACCGGTCAGTTGCAGACCGCTATTGTTATCGCCAATGAAGTTCATCAATCCAGAGACAGTGATTCCTCGGTTGTTGTCACCTATGATGCTGGCTAAGCCTGAGGCCAATATACCTATTCCTTCATTTCCATTGATACTAACCATTCCAGCAACGGACAGTCCTTGATAGCCATGTTTGTTGATGTTGGTAATTCCTGCCAATTGGATGCCTTGCATACGACGTCCCACATTGTTTGAAAACCCTGCCAGTTGGATGCCTCTTACATCTTGACTCGTGTTGCTTCCCAATATATTAATTCCCAGTCCGGTCAGATTGTTCTGTAAAGAGAAAAAACCTAAGTTGAAGGCTGTAGTACCTATACTGTCAGTCGTTTGCGTAGAGATACCTTTCCATAATGACAGATTGATGCCGATGGGTTTCAGTGGGTTGGGAGCCGACTGGTGGATAGGGGACTGGGCAAAAAGAGTCCCTGCCATGAACAGGAATATCAGGAGTATAATAGAGTTTTGTTTTCTCATCCTTTGGCCTCTTGATACAGGAAGCGTTTGATGGACTTCTTGGGAGTTTTCTCAAACTCTTCTGGATAGATTTTCATTTTAGAGAGTTGGCTGTAGGCTGGAAGTTCGGCATTCAGAGCTACCCGATTTTCTTCCATAACCTGTTCAATATCTTCGTTGGTTAGACCGTGGGCGAAAGCATCGTCAAAGTCTGGATAAACCAAGCCTACCAGCCGTTCGTTCTGCTGCACAATGATGCTTTCAGCCACATAAGGCATGTTGTTCAGCTTGTCCTCGATTTCTTCTGGATAAATGTTCTGTCCGTTTGGACCAAGGAGCATATTCTTGCTGCGTCCCTTGATAGTTACGTTTCCTTCACGATCCATCAGAGCCAGATCACCCGTATGCAACCAGCCGTTTGGTTCCAGTACTTCCTCAGTAGCTTCTTCGTTTTTGTAATAGCCGAGCATTACATTTGGACCGCGACAGATGATTTCGCCGGGGATATTTTCTGGGTCAGATGAGGCTATCTTGACTTCCATGCGTGGGGCGGCTTTTCCGCATGATCCAGGTTTGAATTGCTTCCAGTCTTCATAGCAGATGATGGGACCGCATTCGGTCATGCCGTAGCCTACGGTATAGGGGAAATCTATCATTTTGAGGAACTGCTCTACATCGTGGTTGAAGGCTGCTCCGCCGATAATAACCTCTTCAAAGTTTCCTCCGAATGCTTGTACCACCTGTTCGCACACGGTAGCCTTAATCTTGTCATTAACGAAAGGTACTTTCAATAAGAGTTTCATAGTGGGTGTTTCCAGTTTGGGCAGCACATTCTTCTTGATAATCTTTTCGATGATGAGCGGTACGGCAATGACGATACGCGGCTTCACCTCGGCAAATGCCTGGAAAATGATTTTAGGACTCGGCATGCGGGTCAGGTAATAGATGTGGCATCCTACGGCGAATTCGTACAGGAACTCAAAAGCCAGTCCGTACATGTGAGCCATTGGGAGCATCGAAACAATTTTGTCTCCACATTTCAGCGGTAATACCTCAAAAGCGAAAGCTGTGTTAGACCAGAGGCTGCGGTAAGGGAGCATTACGCCTTTAGAGTAGCTGGTGGTTCCCGAAGTGTAGTTAATGACGGCCAATTCTTCAGGCTGATCCTTGTGATAGGAAATGTGTCCCTTGCGAAAGTTCTTGGGGTATTTCTTGCCGAAGAGTTCGTTGAGATGTTCGCGGGCATAATCTACTTTTTCGCTTCGGGAAACAAGAATTGAAAAATCTGTCATCATAAAGATGCCTTCCAGTAGCGGCATGGCGTTTTCATTCAGATTTTCCCATACCATATCGCCTACAAAAAACAGTTTGGCTTCGGAATGGTTTACAATGTTGTGTATGTTGTCTGCTTTGAATTCGTGCAGGATGGGAACAATGACTGCTCCATAGGTCAATGTAGCCAGGAAAGTTACTCCCCAGTGCGAACTGTTGCGGCCGCAGACGGCTATCTTGTCTCCTTTTTTAATGCCGCTCGCTTCAAAGATGATGTGCAATTTTTCTATTTTTCGTGCAACGTCTTTGTATTGTAGGGTTGCTCCCTTGTAGTCGGTCAGGGCATCCAGATCCCAGTTGTCCTTGATACTCTTCTCAATGTATGAGATAAAACTTTGCTCCATAATTATTGCACATTTTTCTTAGATTTGTGCAATATAGTCTTTTCTCTATATAACACAAACGAATTAATATAAATTTTGTTGTTTAGGTAACAGGATCCTGTTTGTGTCTTTGTGCTTGCCGTTTGGTATAAATCTTGTCGATAACCAGTGCGATGGCCCCGTCACCTGTGATGTTGCAGGCCGTACCGAAACTGTCCATGGCGATGTACAAGGCTATCATCAGAGCCTGTTCCGATTCGTCGAAACCAAGGATGGATTGGAGGAGGCCGAGCGAGGCCATGATGGCTCCTCCGGGGACCCCCGGCGCCGCAACCATTGTGATGCCCAGCATGAAGATGAAGCCGGCGAATAGCTGGAAGTCATAGGGCATGTCTTGCATCATCATTAATGCCAAAGCGCAGGCCACAATTTTCAGCGTACTTCCCGATAGGTGGATGGTGGCACAGAGCGGGATGACAAATCCTGCTATTCCGGGCGATACGCCGTTCTTGACAGTTTGTGCCAAGGTGACAGGGATGGTAGCGGCCGATGATTGTGTTCCCAGTGCCGTGAAGTAGGCGGGCATCATTCGTTCCAGCAGCCTGAAAGGATTGCGGCGGACGAACAGTGCGGCGATGCAATACTGAAAGATCAGTAGAAAGATATGTAGCAGGAAGATAATACCAATAATCTTGATGAACACGCTAAGTATGCCGAACACTTGTCCAGATCGAGCCATGTTCAGGAAGATGCTGAAGATGTAAACAGGCAGTAGGGGCAGAATAACGGTATTGATGGTTTTTACGATAATCTCTTGGAAGTCCAGTGTTACGTTTTTCAGTACCTCTGTTTTCAGATGGGCCAAGCCTAATCCTAAGGTGAAGGCGAGTATGAGGGCTGTCATGACATTCATCAGCGGAGGAATGGCCACGTTGAAATAAGGTAGGATGCCCTGTGCTTCACTTACCTGCTCCAATGGAACGTCCTGCCGGATGATTGAGGGGAAGACGATGGTGCTAGTGAAGTAGGATAGGAAGCCGGCAAACAGTGTGGCACCGTAGGCTATTAGTACGGTGGCCAGTAACATCTTGCCTGCTCCTTTGCCGATGTTGGCAATGGCGACGGTCACCAGTCCGACGATAATGAGCGGGATGGAGAAGTTCAGGAACTCACTGAAGATGCCGTTGAACGTGACAAATGCTCTGATTAGCATCATGGGTAGCACATTCCCGAACGCGATGCCCATTGCGATAGCTATCACAATGCGGGGCAGGAGGCCGATATGTATTTTTTTCATTCGTCTGTTGTGTTTTAACGAATTGGACAATGGTTGTGCAAAAATAGAAAAAAACTCATTTCTTTATGAACAAGTAAAGAACGTTTTTTGTTTTATAAACAGCTGTGTCAATTATGAAAACATATACGAAGAAAACAGCTATAGGAACTTACCATGTGTTGATCGAAAATTTGGATTTAAGTAACATTGCCCACCATACGGTCGACGTCAGGCTGTTTATGATGTCTGTGTGGATGGTGGGCAATGAGTCTGATGGAGCGTCTGTGCTCCCCGATTGTGGGTTTTTCAGCGTTGTTTATTTAATTAATTTCCCATTCACCTTTACACTTTTCAGTTGAAAGTTTTGGATGAATGACTTGTCTATATTGTCGTTCTTCTTAGCTTCGATGTCCATGTTCTCAAAGGTGAAGTTGGTGAGTTCATATTGGTCGGAGCCTTCGACGTCGAAGAACGTGTTGCACTTCAGTGTGATGTTGCGCATCGTTACCTGGTCGGCATACGATTTGGGTTTATTTTTTTGTCCTTTCAAGTCGAAAAACTGTGTCCAGGGGCGTATCAGGATACAGCTGTTGGCGTCGCCTTTCACATCTTCCACCGTGATGTAGTTGTAGTGTTGCGGTGTGTCGGGGCGCATCTTCAACCATAGAATGCGGCTGGCCTGCGTGATGGTGCAGCGGCGCAGGATGATGTTGCGGTTGTGAATGGACTCGCTCCCGCAGGTCAGTCCGCTGTGGCAGAATCCGTAAGTGCAATCTTCGATAATGACATTTTGGTTGTCGCCGTTGTTCGGATCTTTGTCGGCTTGTGGGCCTTTACCGCCCTTCAGTGCTACGGCATCGTCGTTCACCGACATGTAGCAGCCTTTGATCAGCACGTTGGTGCAGACATCTACGTCCACCGCATCGCTACTTGGTGCCTTTACGGGAGCTGCTGGAGCGAAAATGTGTAGGCCCAATAATTTTACATTGTTGCAGCGGTAGAGATGCGTGGTCCAGAAAGGCGAGTTGATGAGGCGCACTCCAGAGAGTTGTACGTCGTTGCTGTTCGAGATATACACTAAGCGGGGACGCATTTCGTCCATGTTGGTGCATTGGGGATTCCATTGGCGGCGGAGCCAGAACGATTTCCAGTAGCGCAGGCCGTTACCGTTGATGGTGCCGCTGCCCGAAATAGTGAAACCGTTTACCTTGTCGGCGTTGATCAGGGCGGCGAAGTATTTCACACTCTGTCCTTCGATGCGGGTATCTACGATGGGGAAGTTGCTGATGTCGTCGCTGCCTTTCAGCGTGGCACCTTCCTCTAAATGCAGGTGGGTGCGAGGCTTGAAGAATAGAGCGCCGGTTAGGTAGGTTCCCTTCGGCACGATGACTACTCCGCCCTGTTCGGCGGCACGGTCGATGACGGCTTGTATTTTTTCTGTCTGGAGCACGGTGCTGTCGTTTATCACGCCGTAGTCGGCCAAGTTGTAGGCAGTGCCCAGGTCACGGATGTTTACAATTTTGTTTTGTCTGAACCACTCGGGTATCGGTGTCCCGTCAGGGAAGAGATCCTGCTGTCCAAACATCGGCAGGCTGAGGAGAGCGCTTACGAATAAGATAATCAGTTTCATGGTTGTAATTTCTTTTTAATATGTGTTAGAATCAAGTATATTCCGATTGCAAACTTAAAAAAATATTGCTTCTGTTGGGAGAAAATGATTGATTTTAATCCTGCATAGAATGACTTTTTCATCTTTTGACATGACGGCGGCAAGTGTTTATGACCTTCATCATATTAAGGATGTCCGCCGGAAATACCATGACTGCACGATGTTCGGAGACAAAGGTCACCTTAACGTTGATGTTCGGAAAAATCTTTTTGAGACGGTAAACATTACCTTTGAAGTGCTTTGTCGATTGAATCAGAGAAGCCGGCATCCGTCTTCGCGGGTTTATCGAAGATTGCGAAAACGGAGTGAATTTATCTTTTGTTAAAACAGCTTAAAAGAGAGGCTTTATAGGGTTACAACTTATAGCCCTATTTTTTACCTTTGCGGCCGAAAATCAAACAGAAAAACAATCAGAATGTATGGAGACTATCCAACAATACAGCGCCTTTCGTTATAAGAACAAGATACATGATTTTCATGTGTGGGGTGTAGCCGCACAAATCTAATTTTATATAGAGGTGCGGAGGTTCCCTACATTTTTCCCTCCGTCTGATTTTCATCTCCTTTTTACATTTTAACAAGCAATTCTTTAGACTTATGAGCAAATTGAACAGGCTAATGGTGCTGTGCATCGCGGCACTGTGCAGCCAGCATCCGTATGCCCAGTCGCAGGTAGTAACAAGCATCGAAGAACTGTTCCTCCTGGCCGACGAGAACAGCACGAGCATACAGGCCTACCGCACCGGCATGAAAGCAGCCGACCAAACATTGAAGGCGACCAAAGCACAACGTCTGCCGGACATCAACACATCGGTGTCGGCCAGTTACTTAGGCGATGGGCGGCTATGGGATCGAGACTTCGGCTACACCACGCGCATCGACATGCCACATTTTGGAAACAACTTCGCCATTGAGGCACAACAGGTAATCTACGCCGGAGGGGCTATCAACAGTAGTATCCGCCTGGCTGAGTTGGAGCAACAGTTGGCCGAGCTGGAGTGGCAGAAGAATCGGCAGGAGATACGCTTTCTGCTTGCGAGCTACTATTTGGACCTCTACAAACTGAACAACCAACTGCAAGTATTGCAGAAGAACCTGGAACTGACGGAGCAGATGATAGCCCACATGGAGGCATGCCGCCGCGAGGGAACGGTCTTGCAGAACGACATCACCCGCTATGAATTGCAGCGGGAAACGCTGAAACTGCAACTGGCCCAGGTGACGGATGCACGTACTATCCTGAATCACCGACTGGTGACTACACTCCATCTTCCCGAAGGTACGGAAATCACGCCGGACACCACCCTGCTGGAACATCAGGTGCAGACGCTGGCCGAAGACGACTGGCAGGCTTTGGCCATGCAGAGCCATATTGGACTGCGGCAGGCCGAAGCCGTTGTACACATCAGTGAGCAGAAAGTGCAGCTGGAACGATCGGCCCGTCTGCCCCAAGTAGCACTTGTGGCCGCCGACCATTTGGACGGTCCCATCACAATCGAAGTGCCTGTGCTGGACAATAACTTCAACTATTGGTACGTGGGAGTGGGCGTGAAGTACAGCCTGTCATCACTCTTCAAGAACGGTAGCAAGCTGAAACAGGCCCGTCTGAACGTGCGCCGCGCACAGGAGTCTCAACGTCTGGCAGCCGAAGAAGTGGAGAATGTTGTGCAAGCCGGATACACCAACTTCCTGACATCCTTCACCGACCTGCGCACGCAGGAGAACAGCGTTCGTCTGGCCAACCAGAACTACGACGTGACCAGCAACCGCTACCGCAACGAGATGGCCTTGCTGACCGACCTGCTCGACGCCAGCAATATGAAGCTCAGTGCCGACTTGGGACTAGTGAACGCCCGCATCAATGTGCTCTACAACTACTACAAGATGAAGTATCTGACGCATACGCTCTGAATTGAAAATTATCCATCATCAATTATTCATTAAATAATCATGTTGACACGAAAAGTAAAGAAACTGATCTACAATACCGTCATCGTCTGCCTGCTGGCAGCCGGACTGATTTACGTATGCTCCCGCTTCTTCCACCCGGGCGTGGAATATACCGACAACGCACAAGTGAAACAGCACATCACGCCGGTGAATACCCGCGTACAGGGTTTCATCCAACGCATCTGCTTCGACGAATACAAGCCCGTGCGCAAAGGCGACACGCTCGTCATCATCGAAGACACGGAGTTCTGTCTGCGCTTAGCACAAGCGGAAGCCGACTTAGCCAACGCCCTGTCCGGACAAGAAGCTACCACAGCGGGCATCGCCACCACCCAGAACAACCTGAGCGTGAATGACGCCGGCATCGCCGAAGTGCGTGTCCAGCTGGAGAATGCCCGCCGCGAACTGGAACGCTACAAGAAGCTCCTCGCCGAAGATGCCGTCACCCGCCAGCAATATGACAACATTGCGACTGCCTACGAGGCCACCAAGGCCCGCTATGAACAAGTGTCGCGCGTGAAGCACTCCACCTCGCTGACCAAGAACGAGCAGACCCACCGCTTAGGCCAGAACGAAGCCGCTGTCCGTTTGGCACAGGCCGCCGTCGAATTGGCGCGGCTCAACTTGTCATACACCGTTATTATGGCTACCTGCGACGGTGTGACGGGTCGTATGGACATCCATGAAGGCCAGCTGGTGCAGCCGGGGCAGACTATGGTGGACATTGTGGACGGCACCGACCTGTGGGTCATCGCCAACTACCGTGAGACACAGCTACCCAACATCCATGAGGGCGACCGTGTGACGCTGACTGCCGACGCCGTACCGGGAATTACCTATACGGGTACGGTAGAGTCCATCTCCGACGCTACGGGATCTGCCTTCTCCTTTATCCCGCAGGACAATGCCACAGGCAACTTCGTGAAGGTGGAGCAGCGCGTCCCCGTCCGCATTAACCTTGCGGGTAACGATCCTGACCGGCTGAAGCTGCTGCGTGCCGGGTTCAACGTAGAGTGTAAAGTGAAGCATTAAGTCATGGGAGTACCTGTATCAAACGTCCCGTTCACGATGCCGATGATCCGCAGCTTCGTGTCGCGGAAGCTGCAACCGTGGATTTATGTCTTCATGGCCTTTACTTTTCAGTTCTCGGGCGGCTTGTACTTGGGGGCGCTCAATCAGATGGTAGGCGAGACGTCGCTCATGCGCGAGGATTTGCAGATGTGTCTTTATGCCAATCTGGCGGGCATGGCTATCTACTTTCCCTTGCTGTTCCGTATGAAGTTCCGCTTCACCAACAAGACGCTGCTCATGGCCGCTGCGGCAGGTGTGCTGGTGTGCAACCTCGCTGCACCCTGCATCACCTATCTGCCCCTGCTATGGGCGGTGTGCTTCGTCGAGGGCATCTGCAAGATTCAGGGGACGTTCGAGTGCATGTCCTCTATCCAGATGTGGATAACGCCCAAGCGCGACTTTACTGTCTTCTTCCCCCTGCTGCATATCATCATCTTGGGTAGCATGCAGCTGTCCGATTTGCTGGCTACGTACCTCATGTATCACTACCATTGGAGCTACATGCACTTGTTCATGGGCGGCGTCATGCTGGTTGATTTGCTGTATATAGTCGCCTGCACGCGCCACTTCCGCATCGTCAAGAAGTTCCCCCTTTTCGGCATAGATTGGCTGGGTGGCGTGCTCTGGGCGGTGCTGTCGCTCGAGGTGATCTACTTCTTCTGCTACGGCGAGTTCTACGACTGGTGGAACAGCCCCGTCATGCGTCGGCTGGCTGTGGCTATTGTCATCACCCTATGCTGGTGCATCGGCCGCATGCGCCATATCCGCCATCCTTATCTGGAGCCCAAGATGTGGACTTACCGACACCTGCTGCCCGTTCTATTGCTCACTACGCTGGTCGAGGCTTTTCTCGCTACGGAGCATGTGCTTGAGGAGATGTTCTACGAGGAGGTGATGCACTACGAAACGCTGACCGCCGTCCGCTTGGACTGGCCCATGTTGGTGGGCATTCTGGCCGGATGCTTCTTCGCCTATTGGTGGATGCACATACGCCGCTTCAACTACCTGCGCCTGCTTATCGTGGGTATCGGTGCACTGCTCTGCTACCTGCTGGGCTATTACTTCATCCTTTCGGCAGACATCCACCTGTCGCAACTCTACCTACCCATTGCCTGCCGGGGTTTTGCCTGCGCTGTGCTGAGTACTACGTTCCTGGTGTGCTTGGAGGAGATTATGACCTTCCAGCACTTTTTCCAATCGCTGAGCGTGTACAACATGCTCCACATGGTGATGGGAGGTGTCATGGGAGCGGCGCTCTACGGTCACGGTTTTTCCTACTACATGGCCGACAATCTGGCACGCTACGGTGCGGCCGTCGACCGCGTGTCCGTCAGTGCTTCGGCCCTGCCTTCCGGCTCCTTTGTCGAGTCGTTTATGACGCAGATAATGGAAGTCAGCATCAAGCAGATTTACGGCTGGGTAATCTACGCCTGTATCCTGCTCCTGCTGCTGTTCCTGCTCTACGACGCGCCGATACGCCGCGAACTGAAGCAGATGCCGTTCTGGCGCAGCGTGCGCAAGGAAGTGGAACAGGAATTGAAAATGGGAAAATGATAATTCAGAAATTATGTCTATCTTTGTCCGCGTATAACTTCTTTCTACATTTATATATGAAAAGATTTGTCCTTCTCTTAGCCCTCTTCTGGGCGGGATGCGGCTCCGTCCCCCTGACGGGACGCCGACAGTTGCTCCTCGTCTCCGACCAGGAAGTCCTTACTTCCAGCTTGACACAATACAGCGAATACATGAAGACTGCCCCGCACTCCACTTCCTCCACGCAGGCCGACATGGTGAAACGCGTCGGACAGAAGATAGCCCAAGCCACCGAGGCCTACCTCCTCCAGAACGGACAGGCCTCCGAGGTGCAGAACTTCAAGTGGGAGTTCAACCTCGTAGCCGACGAGCAGGTGAATGCCTTCTGCATGCCCGGTGGCAAGATAGTGGTCTACGAAGGATTGATGAAGCTCGTCACATCGGACGACGAGCTGGCTGTGGTTCTCGGTCACGAGGTGGCGCATGCCGTAGCCAAGCACAGCAACGAGCGCCTCAGCCAGCAGATGCTGGCGCAGACAGGTGCCCGGCTACTCGATTACTCCCTCGCCGAGAAGAGCGCCGCCATTCAGACGGCTGCCTCCACCATCTACGGTCTGGGCGCACAGGTAGGCGTCATGCTTCCCTTCTCGCGCAAGCACGAAACGGAGGCTGACTACATGGGTCTGGTGCTGATGCGCATGGCGGGTTATAATCCCGACGTGGCTGTCGGCTTTTGGCAGAAAATGTCAGCCTCAGACAACGGCTCCGTCCCGGAACTGCTCAGCACGCACCCTAGCAATGACCGGCGCATCAGCGACATTCAGAAAGCATTACCGGAAATCAAGGCGAAATACTGACTGAGGAAATTGACAATGAAATGTCTATTTCCTTCCGCTGTCACGCAGCACTTCCTGAAGTCCCGACGCAGTGCTTCGTGAGGGTGTCATGCAGTGCTTTCTGAGGAGGGAACGAAGCACTTCGTCAGAGGGTCAGCAAGCATGGCGTCAGGACGGAAAAAATCTGCCCGTGAAAAAAGACGGAAGAAAAACGGAGTTTTGGCACGGATAAAATAGTCCTGTCGCACCAATTTATTGATATACAGTCGATTGCTGCGACCGTGACAGGGCTGTGCAAACTTTTTTGAAATAAAATAAAAAATAGGCTGCCTTTAAAGGAAAGGTATTTTTTATTTTTCACGGAAATGTTTACCAAAGGCACTAAGGTGTCGCACTAATTTATTGATAATCTGTTACTTGGCGTGACAGGACTATTTTGAGCCCCTCCCGGATTATTTTCAAAGTGATTTGGGAGCTATAAAGACAAGATTGACTAGTCCTGAATAACCGTTACAG
>NZ_CANRPM010000047.1 GCF_947632445.1 uncultured Bacteroides sp.
CATATAGATTCCCACTTTTTACACTTGTCCGCATTTTGTTTCTTTTCTCCTCACAAAGTGCTTCCTCGCCTCCTCACGAAGTGCTTCCTTACACCCTAATAAAGTGCTTTCTTACACACTCACGAAGTGTTTCCTCACATCCTCACGAAGTGCTTCGTCACACCCTCATACAGTGTTTCCTCGCATCTTCATGCAGTGCTTTCTTACGGTGACGGAAATTTTTTCTTATCCCTCTCTGCATTTCAATTCGGAATAGAAAAAATTGGGGCATAAAAAATACAGGCAATGCATGGACAGAAGCCTTTCTGCATTGCCTGTAATAACGTATAAGCGTTTAGTGCGTTAATTCAGCTGGTGGTGCATGGCTTCTGCCGCGCGTCGTCCGTCGCCCATGGCAAGGATGACGGTTGCTCCACCGCGCACGATGTCACCACCTGCATAAATGGTGGGGATGCTGCTCTGCATCTGCTCGTTGACAGCGATAGTGTTCTTGCGGCCCAGTTCCAAGCCTTTGATGGATTTGGGTACGATGGGGTTCGGCGATACGCCTACTGCCACTACAGCCATGTCGATGTCGAGCGTGACGGTAGCTCCTGGGATGGGTACAGGGCTGCGTCGTCCGCTGGCGTCGGGCTCACCCAGTTCCATTTGTTGGAGGATGACCTGCTTCACGGCTCCTTTTTCGTCGGCGATGTATTCGAGCGGATTGTGCAGGGTCAGGAATTCGATGCCTTCTTCCTTGGCGTGTTTCACCTCCTCCAGTCGGGCGGGCATTTCGGCTTCGCTACGGCGGTAGACGATATATACCTTCTCGGCTCCCAGACGTTTGGCTGTGCGGCAGGAGTCCATAGCCGTGTTGCCTCCGCCCACCACCATGACGCGCTTGGCGGGGTTGATAGGGGTGTCGGTTTCGGGGTTGGAGGCGTCCATCAGGTTGACGCGCGTCAGGTACTCGTTGCTTGACATGATGTTCACACTGTTCTCGCCAGGTATGTTCATGAAGTTGGGCAAACCGGCACCTGAAGCGATGAACACGCCTTTGTAGCCTTCCTTCTGAAGCTCTTCCACGCTTTCTGTTTTGCCTATGATGCAGTCCTTGACGAACTTCACGCCCATCTTCTCAAGATTGTTAATTTCTACGTCCACAATCTTGTTGGGCAGGCGGAATTCAGGGATGCCATACTTCAATACGCCGCCAATTTCGTGCAGAGCCTCGAAGACGGTGACGTCGTAGCCATACTTCACCATATCGCCTGCAAAGCTCAGACCGGCAGGACCCGAACCTACAACGACTACCTTGATTCCGTTCTTGGGAGCCAATTCGGGCAGGATGATGTTACCGCTCTCGCGCTCATAGTCGGCCACGAAACGTTCCAGATTGCCGATGGCTACGGCAGGTTCATTCATCTTCAGGTGTATGCATTGGCTTTCGCACTGCTTCTCCTGCGGACAGACACGTCCGCAGACAGCGGGCAGGGATGAGGTGTGCTTCAGTACGCGGGCAGCTTCGAGGAATTCGCCACGCTCCACGTTCTTGATGAATGAGGGGATGTTGATGCTGACGGGACAGCCTTGCATACACGTCGGATTGGCGCAATCCAGGCAACGCTTGGCCTCGGTCACGGCCTGTTCTTTGGTGTAACCCGTATTCACTTCCTCCGTGCGGGTTGTAGCGCGATAGACAGGGTCGAGTTCGTTCATCGGGCAGCGTGCGATGGAGGTACGCTCCTTCGGCTTCATGCTCTTGCGTAGGGCTTCACGCCACGGCGCATTGCGGTCAAGGAGTTCCTTTATCGGAGTGTTGGTCATGGGGCCTCTTGCAGCGGTTGTATCAGCCGATGCTTTCTCTTGAGGAACAGCATGGCAGACGGAAGCTTCCAGATGGCTCATTTCTTCGCGTTCCACGTCTTTGAACGAACCCATACGCTTGAACATCTCGTCCCATTCTACCTGGTGGCCGTCGAATTCAGGACCATCCACACAGACAAACTTAGTCTTTCCGCCTACGGTGATGCGGCAGGCACCACACATGCCCGTACCATCCACCATGATGGTGTTTAGCGACACATCGGTCGGAATGTTGTATTTTCGGGTTAACAGGCAGCAGAATTTCATCATGATGGCAGGGCCAATAGCAAAACACTTGTCCACCTTCTCGCGCTTGATGACGCTCTCGATGCCTTCGGTCACGAGGCCTTTGTTGCCATACGAGCCGTCGTCTGTCATGATGATGACCTCGTCCGACGACTTTCGTATTTCGTCTTCAAGGATAATCAGGTTCTTGGTGCGACCGGCCAAGACAGAAATCACGCGATTGCCTGCCTCTTTCAGGGCCTGGATGATAGGCAGCATCGGAGCTACACCCACACCGCCACCGGCACATACCACCGTACCAAACTTCTCGATGTGTGTGGCTTGTCCCAGCGGACCCACTACGTCGAGGATGTAATCGCCTTCGTTCAGCTGGCACAATTTGGTGGATGAGAGGCCCACTTCCTGCACCACCAGCGTGATGGTGCCCTTCTGCACGTCGGCTCCTGCGATGGTCAACGGCATGCGCTCGCCCTTGGCATCCACGCGGACGATGACGAAATGTCCGGCCTTGCGCGAGCGGGCTATGAGTGGCGCTTCCACTTCAAATTTGAATACTTTCTCAGAGAATAGTTCTTTGCTAATGATTTTGTTCATTATCCAAAAATTTGTATGTATAATTATCTAATTGCTTTCAGATTGATAGATTTTACAAAGATACGGCTTGTTTTTTAAAATCAAAGAAAGAAAGGGAAGAAAGTTTAGGGAGGAGGGGAAAGGAGTTAAGCCGATACCTTGGTGTGCAAAAACCTGGCATTTGGCTTAACTCCTGAATTTATGCTTATTCCTTACTTCGTGCGGATCTTATATCCCGACACGCCGTAATAGAGGATGAATAGGAAGCATGGCAGGCAGAGCCAATAGGCTTGCTGGGGACTGGTCACGTCTTTTAGCCATCCGTAAAGGGTGGGGATGACGGCACCGCCAAACATGGCCATGATGAGCAGTGACGAACCGGCCTTGGTGAACTTGCCCAAATCGGCCATAGCCAGCGGCCACAGGGCAGGCCACATCAGTGAGCACCCCAGCGCCATGAACGAAATGAAGTAAATGGAGATGTTCTGCGGTGTGAGTACGACGAGCAGCGAACCGATGACGGCCAAGATGGAGCAAATCTTCAGTGCAACAGCTTGGCTGATGTATTTTGGAATGAAGATGATGCCACAGAGGTAGCCGATGACGATGCCGATGGGGGCAATCCAAGCATAGTTGGCCGCACCCGGCAGGCCCAACGAGTTGGCATAATCGACGAGTGTGCCCAGCGAAACGGTTTCGACACCCACGTAGAGGAACAATGCGAGGCAGCCCAGCAGCAGATGAGGGAACTGGAAGACAGACGTCTTGCCGGCAGCATAGCTGGAGGCATTGGGAGTAGTGTCGTCTTCGTCTTCACCCTCAGCCTTCACTTCGGGCAGGGGAGCGAAGAAAGCCATGATGCCTAGAGCGATGAAGGCGCAAATGATGATGACAAATGGCTTGTTCAGGTCTTCAATGCCGATAAGGTTCACATCCTTGCCCAGCAGCCATACGATGAAGATGGATGGGATGGGCCAGGCCAGCTTGTTGCAGATACCCATGATGCTGATACGCTTGGCGGCACTCTCCAGCGGGCCTAAGATCGTGATGTAGGGATTGACGGATGCTTGCAGGTAGGCATTGGCCGCACCGCTGATGAACGAGGCCAGCAGGAAAAGGCTGAAGCTCTTGTAGTTGGCCGAGAGGATAAACAGGTAGAAGGCCACGGCAAAGATGATGAACGAGAGCGACATGGTGCGCTTATAGCCGATGGCTTTGATGGTCAGTCCGGCAGGATAGCCGAATACGAGGAAGGGAATGAACGTCGCAGCGATAATCAGATAGGAAGCGGCGTTCGAGATGCCTAACGAACCCTGCAGGACAGGTACGAGTAATGAGTTGATGCCCAGCGCGAAGCCGATGGCAAAGAACATGATGCCGATGAATGTCAGCGGCAATGCGAAACTTTTGTTTTTTGCATTCATGATGAAATAGATTATTGGGTTAGAAATTTATTGAACTGAAAAATTGAAAAATAGGAGAATGAGTACATCCTTCCAATTTTCAATTTTTATCTTTTTCATTCTTAATTAATTAAGTCAAAGCCGCAATAAGGCACCAGTGCCTTGGGGATGCGGATGCCTTCAGGCGTCTGGTTATTCTCTAACAGGGCGGCCACAATGCGTGGCAGGGCCAGGGCGGAGCCGTTCAGCGTATGGCACAACTCGATCTTTTTCTCGGCCGTGCGGTAGCGGCATTTCAGGCGGTTGGCCTGATAGGTATCGAAGTTGGACACGGAACTTACCTCCAGCCAGCGTTTCTGCGCTTCGCTATACACCTCGAAGTCGTAGCAGATGGCAGCCGTAAAGCTCATGTCGCCGCCACAGAGGCGCAGGATGCGGTAGGGCAACTCCAGTTTCTGGAGCAGGCCTTCTACGTGGTCGAGCATCTCCTGATGGCTTTGCTTGGAGTGTTCAGGTTTGTCGATGCGCACTAATTCCACTTTCGAAAATTCATGCAGGCGGTTCAGACCGCGTACATCCTTACCGTAGGAGCCTGCTTCGCGGCGGAAGCACTCGGTGTAGGCGCAGTTCTTGATGGGAAGTTGCTTCTCGTCGAGGATGACGTCTCGGTAGATGTTCGTTACGGGCACTTCGGCCGTAGGGATGAGATAGAGGTCGTCCACTTCGCAATGATACATCTGTCCCTCCTTGTCGGGCAACTGACCTGTACCATAGCCCGAAGCGGCATTCACCACTGTAGGCGGCATAATTTCGGTATAGCCCGATGTGCGGGCCTCGTCGAGGAAGAAGTTGATGAGGGCGCGTTGCAGGCGGGCACCCTTACCTTTGTACACGGGGAAACCTGCGCCGGTGATTTTCACGCCTAAGTCGAAGTCGATGATGTCATATTTCTTTGCCAATTCCCAGTGGGGCAGGGCATCTTTGGGCAGTTTGGTCTCCATGCCGCCCATCTTTACCACGAGGTTGTCTTCGGCCGTAGCACCTTCGGGCACTTCGTCATAGGGCACGTTAGGGATAGTGTAGAGCAGTTGTTGCAGGTCTTGTGCGGCCTGTTCCATGTCTGCCTGCAAGGTTTTGTTGGCTTCCTTCAGTTGGCCTACGCGTGCTTTGGCCGTCTCGGCCTCATCTTTTCTGCCTTCTTTCATCAGTTGGCCGATGGACTTGGACAAGGTGTTCACCTCGGCGAGGTTGTTATCGAGCAATGTCTGCGTACTTCTACGTTTGTTATTCAGGGCCAGCGCCTGTTCGACAGCTTCCTTGGCATTCCTGAAATGCTTCTTTTCCAGGCCGCGTATGACGGCGTCCGTGTTCTCTGTGATTTGTTTGATGGTAAGCATATCTTGTTTTTGTTTTGGATTATATTCCTTGCTGATTTTTTCAATGCACAAAGATAAATAAAAAACAGATAAGGTGTAATAATTGTGGCAAAAAGAAAGGGATGCATCCTTCTTCAGGTACATCCCTTCCTTTTTTATGTTGTCGGGAAACGATTATGCTTCTGCGCTTTCGGCCGGGATAACAGATACATAACGTCTGTCTTCGCGACCTACTTTGAATTTTACTGTTCCGTCTACCAAGGCGTAGAGAGTGTGGTCACTGCCCATGCCGATATTCTTGCCCGGATGGAATGCTGTACCTCTCTGACGAACGATGATGTTACCTGCCTTGCAAGCTTCGCCACCGAATATCTTAACGCCTAATCTCTTACTTGCTGATTCACGGCCGTTCTTAGAACTACCAACACCTTTTTTATGTGCCATTTCTTCTTACTTTTTTAATTTGATTAAGCTACTACTTCTTTGATTGTTAGTTCCGTAAACTGCTGCCGATGACCGTTCAGCTTGCGGTAACCTTTTCTTCTCTTCTTGTGGAAAACGAGTACCTTATCGCCCTTTACCAGCGGAGAAACCACTTCGCAAACTACCTTTGCGCCTTCTACCGTCGGCAGGCCTACCGTTACGTTTCCGTCTTTGTCTACCAAAAGAACTTTCTCAAATTCTACTGTCGCACCCGCTTCTGTGTTCTGGATGTGGTGAACGAACAGCTTCTTGCCAGCTTCTGCCTTGAACTGCTGGCCGTTGATTTCTACTATTGCGTACATGCTTATAAAAACTGTTATAAGTTAGCTCCGTCGGGTGGTTTCCAATCACTTGGAAAAACTCTTTGTCGAACCCGTTTCGGAATAATCGGGCACAAAATTACTGCTTTCGTCTGAAATGTGCAAATGTTTCTGCAATTATTTCCGCTTCTTTTTAGCTTTGCATCCATTTACGGGTCGTAAAGCAGTGTTTTCGCATTGGGAAAGTGACGCTTTTATCGGTGCGGCGTGATGTGTTGCCGTGTCGCTTTTTCTGTCTTTATTATTGCATTCTGGAAACAAATACATATCTTTGCGATATCAAAATAATATCACTTAAACAATGCGTATGGAAACGAAGGAAATGAATTTCAAAGGTTTTAAGCTGAACGGGTTTCTGGCCCTGTTTCTCTTCTTGTTTGTGTGGCTGGGTGTTACGTTGTGCTGCTTCGTGGCGGGCAGCGTGTTACTCTGTGTACTGGGAGCGGTGATGTCCGTGCTGTGTATCATTCTGAACTGCGGTTACCTGATGCTGGAACCCAACGAGGCGCGGGTCATGGTCTTCTTCGGCAAATATAAGGGAACATTTCGCGAGACAGGCTTCTTTTGGATAAACCCTTTCATGGGGGCCAAGAAGTTATCACTGCGTGCACGCAACCTCGATGTGGAGCCTATCAAGGTGAACGACAAGATAGGCAATCCCGTACTGATAGGCCTCGTGCTGGTGTGGAAACTGAAGGACACGTACAAGGCTATGTTCGAGATTGACGCACAGACTATGGCCAGCGCTGCGGGTACAATGTCGAGCGACGGCAAGACGATGAACGTGGGCAATGCCGTAGCCAATCGCATGAACGCCTTCGAGAATTTCGTAAAGATACAGAGCGACGCTGCCTTGCGCCAGGTAGCCGGGCAGTATGCCTACGACGACAACGAGGGTGCCGACGGCGAACTGACCCTTCGCTCGGGCGGCGAGGAAATTAACGATCAGCTGGAGCAGAAACTGAACGAACGTCTGGCTATGGCAGGCATCGAAGTGCTGGAGGCTCGCATCAACTACTTGGCTTATGCACCTGAGATTGCCGCCGTGATGCTGCGCCGCCAGCAGGCATCGGCCATCATCAGCGCCCGCGAAAAGATTGTCGAAGGTGCCGTGTCGATGGTGCACATGGCACTGGATAAGCTGTCGAAAGATGAAATCGTGGAGCTGGATGAGGAGAAGAAGGCAGCCATGGTGAGCAACTTGCTCGTGGTGCTTTGTGCCGATGAAGCTGCCCAGCCGGTGGTGAATACGGGTACACTGTATCATTAGAACATTGAGGTTTTCATGCGCGTCGGCTGCTGGAGTATTCTCGGACTACTGCTATAACAACTGTTGGCTGAAGAGTGATATATGGATAATTTGAAGAATAATATATGGATAATTGGAAACTTTTGATAGGAATTTGGCTCTTTCTGCTGAGTGGAAGTGCTCTCAGCGGATGGGCGCAGGACGACCATCGGTCGCGTGCGGAGCGCATTTATGAACACTTTATGGCCGGATGTGGCGACAGCATTTATGCCGCCCTCAACGACGAAGCACAAAAACAGCTTTCGCCCGCCTTGTTTACTGACACGTGGCGTCAGTTGACGGCCCAGTTCGGCGCATTGAAGTCGGCCGGAACATGGACGCAGGAAACCATGCAGGGTGTGGAGTTATACTGCCGCGATCTGACCTTCGAACGTTGCCGCCTGCGTCTGCTCGTGGGCTTCGATGCCGACGGACGGATGAATACCATCCGTGTGATACCCGCTCCCGAACCTGCCGGAGCGCCCACTGTGGCCTTCGACCGAACGTTGATGGAAGAGCGCGACACCTTGGTGACGACCGACGGCTACCGTCTGCCCGCCACGCTGACCTTGCCCCGCACGAAAGAGAAGGGGCGACGGGTGCCCTGCGTGGTGCTTGTACACGCTTCGGGGCCTAACGACCGCGATGAAACTATAGGCCCCAACAAACCCTTCCGCGATTTGGCTTGGCTGCTGGCATACCGAGGCATTGCCACTTTGCGCTACGACAAGCGCACAAAGGTCTATGGTGCCGACTGCGTTCCCCAAGGCCGCCGGCTGGATATGGACGTAGAAACGGTGGACGATGCCCTTTCGGCTGTCCGGCTGGCGGCTGGCTTGCCCCAGGTGGCGGCAGACAGTGTCTTTGTCCTCGGCCACAGTCAGGGCGGCATGATGGCGCCGCGCATCGCCCGGCGTTCGCCGCAGGTGGCAGGTATCATTATCTTGGCCGGACCCGCCCGTCCTTTAGAGGACTTGCTGGTGGAGCAGTCGGAATATCTCGCCTCGCTGACTACGCCCGACGAACAGGCACATGCCCGTCTGGACGAACTGAGAAGGCAGGTAGCTAACGTGAAACGCCTGGGCACACCCGACTTCAACGACACCATTCCGTTGCCGTTGGGAGTCCCCAGAGAATATTGGGAATTTCTACAGACATACAATGCCGTGCGTACGGCGTCGACTTTAACTTGCCCTCTACTGGTGCTTCAGGGCGAGCGAGACTATCAGGTGACCATGCAGGACTACGGCCTTTGGCTCATGGGCCTGCTCACCTGCCCCAAGGCACAACTCAAGTCTTACCCCGCATTGAATCACTTGTTGCAGGAAGGCAAAGGCAAGTCTACGCCGCTGGAGTATAACGAGGCACATCCAGTTCCTGCCTACGTGGCCGACGATGTGGCCGGCTTCATCCGCGGCAGGGATGTGCGCTGATTGTTGTTTGTCAGGTAAAATATGTATAGAGAAGTGGCAGCAAAGAAAGGAAATACAACCAAGAGTTTTTTCCTGCGCGTGGACGCCGTTATGATGGATGCCGTCGAAAAGTGGGCGGCCGACGAGTTCCGCAGGACCAACAGCCAGCTCCAGTGGATTATCAATGAGGCTCTGCGCAAGAGCGGGCGGCTGAAGAAGCCGAAGAAGGGCGATGCAACGAAGAATGAGAAATAAAGGATTTTTTATGGCGCGTTCTTAAACATTGATAGTGAAGAAAGGATAATGAGAATTGAAAATCATTTCTTTTCATATCTAATACCTCATACCTGAAAACTACCTACTTTTATCTATTTCCTTCCTCACAATACCCACTTTTGGGTATTGCTCCCTTTGGAGTGCTCCCGTACCTTTGCACCGACCAAAAATTATAAAAATAAGGGAATGAAACAAAAGGTATGGGGCCTTTCACTGGGCCTGATGCTCTATACAGGAGCACTTTACGCCGACGAAGAGGCAACCCTTCAGCGGCAGGAAACTGACGGAAAGAGCAAGTTGGCAAGTATCGAATCCGTACAGAAAACCGACTTTGAGGCAACTCCTCTCAAGCGGCGCTTCACCATCGGCGGTTATGGAGAAGCCGTCTACAGCTACAATTTCTATAGTGATAACTACCTGCGCTACGACAGCCCGCAGAACTACAAGGACGACACGCATGGACGCTTCGACCTGCCTCATGTAGTTATCATGCTGGGTTACGATTTTGGTAAGGGCTGGACTATGGGTTCCGAAATCGAGTTTGAGCATGGAGGCACGGAGAGTGCCGTCGAAATCGAGGAGCACGAAGGCGGCGAATACGAAAGCGAAGTGGAGCGTGGCGGAGAAGTGGCCCTCGAACAGTTTTGGATTCAGAAATCATTCTGCCCTCAATTCAACATTAAACTGGGTCACATGGTGGTGCCCGTCGGCATGGCTAATGCCCACCACCTGCCAACGGAGTTCTTTGGCGTTTACCGTCCCGAGGGCGAGAACGCCATCTTGCCCTGTACATGGCACGAGACAGGCATCAGCCTTTGGGGTCGTGCCGGGCAGTGGCGCTACGAAGTCATGCTCCTGCCGGGTCTCGATTCCGACCGTTTCGGCAGCAAGAACTGGGTGAAGGGTGGAGCAGGCAGCCCCTACGAATTTAAGATAGCCAACGCCATGGCGGGTGCCTTCCGCGTGGACAACTATTCGGTGAAAGGCTTGCGACTCTCGTTCAGCGGCTATGCGGGCAACTCTTTCAGCAATACCCTGAAGAAAGCCACCAATTCCGTTTACGATGATGTAAAGGGCACGGTACTCATCGGTTCGTTCGACTTCTGCTATAACGCTCACAACTGGGTGGCACGAGGCTCGTTCGACTACGGTCACTTGTCCGAAGCCGACCTCATCACCCGCTACAACCAGAGCTTCTCCAAAGACTCTCCTTCGCCCAAACAGCCCGTAGCCTCGAGTGCCATCGCCACTGGTGTGGAGGTGGGCTACGACTTCCTCTCGCTCAATTTCAAGCGAACCGACAAAGAGCGGCACCTTTACCTCTTCGGCCGCTACGAGTACTATGACTCCATGTATGAGATTGCCAAGGCTGTAACCCACTATGAGGAATATGGCCGTCAGCGTCTGGCCGTAGGCATCAATTACTATCCGCTAAAGGACATTGTGCTCAAGGGCGAATATTCCATCGGTCTACTCAAGAGTCGGTTCAACAACGAGCCGGCTGTGTCGGTGGGTGTGGCCTATGCGGGCTTCTTTAACTTGTAAGACAGAGATTTATTTCCTTTATCATTTGAATATTTTATATAATAACCAAAAGCATAAGACACAATGAAAACGTTTCTGAAATTTCCGTTCTGTCTGGCTATAGGAGCCATGATGGGCGTGAGTATGACATCTTGTAGTGAAAACGACGAACCTGTAGATGGAGCTGAACTTTCGGCTCAGGAAAAGGCCTTGAAGGAAGTGGTGGCCGACTTTGCCGACAAAACCGTAATTCTTTCGTATCAGGGTATGGCCGATGCCGCCATGAACCTCCACAGCCTGTGCATCGACATCCGCACCAAGAAACAAGCCGGCACGCTGACTACCGCCGACGTGGCGGCCGCTTGCGAGGCTTGGAAGTTGGCACGCGACTATTGGGAGAAGAGTGAAGCATGGTTGTTCGGCCCTGCGGGCGACTATAACGTGGACCCTCACATCGACTCCTGGCCACTGGATAAGACGGGTATGGACGCTTTGCTGAACAATCCTGCTCAGATGACTCAAATGGACGACGAGGGTAACTATGTGGGTAACTACCTGGGCTATGCCCTGCAAGGCTTCCACGCTATCGAGTACTTGCTCTTCGAATTGACGAATACCAATGCCAGCGGCAACGCTACGGCTAGTTCTACTTGCGTGCCCCACAATCTGAACTACACCATCGAGGAGCTGAATTATCTCGTGGGGCTGGCAGGAGACCTGCGCAATCAGTGCATCCTGTTGGAGGCTTGTTGGGCAGGAATTGAGAATGTATCGGCCGAGAAGCAGCAGATTTTGACCGACGCCGAGCTGGACAAAGGCAAGAACTTCGGCGAGAACATCAAGAACGCAGGTGCGGCAGGCAGTGAATATAAGAACTATTTGGACGTGGTGTACGACATGATAACGGCCGGTATACAGAACATTGCGAACGAGGTGGGCAACATCAAGATTGGCAATCCCACCGGCAAAGGGCTGCCTTCGGGCGGCATGGAGTATGATCCCAGCTACATCGAGTCGCCCTACAGCCTGAATTCCATCCGCGATTTTCAGGGCAATGTCATCAGTATCCGTAATGCCTACCAAGGTTCGCCTTCGGTGGACGGCAGCATTCAAACGGCTACCCACACGCTAAGTACCTACATTTCCACGCTCGATGCCGATTTGGACAGCCGTGTGAAAGCCGCCATCCAAACCGCCTACGACAAGATAAGCCTGATGGGCGAACCTTTTGCCTACACCTGTGGTGCGGCCGAGTATGATAGAATCAATCAGGATGCCATCGACGCCTGCAATGTGATGAATGACATCTTCGACGAAGTGAAGACGTTGTTGCAGGCCAATCATTAAAAAGAAAAGAAGAAAGTCTATGAAGAGAAAAACCTGTTTTTATGCAATCCTTGGGGCCACCCTAAGCTTGGCGGCCTGTAGCGACGACGACATGAAGGGCGACAACCTCTCGCCCGAGACGCCTATCGAGCTGCCTGAGTGGTATTATACGGGCGGTGAACTGGGCACTACCTCCAATTCTACCTCCACAGCCTTTGAAGATCCTACTGCCGTAGTTGAGGTCGACGTCGCCATGAACGCCGCTTTCAACCGAGGCGAGCAGTTCTTTGAGAAACCCTTTACGGCCAACTTCGACGGCATGCGTCATGGCTTGGGGCCGCTCTACATCCGAACATCGTGCATACATTGCCATCCTGGCTATGGACACGGCAAGAGTCAGAACAACGGCACGTTCAACACCAATGAGATAGGCAACGGTTATCTGCTGGTGGTCTATAATCCTGCGACCAATGCCTATGTGCCTTGGCTGGCAGGCATGCCGCAAACCAAAGCTGTAGCTCCCTTCAAGGCGCCGCTCGACGAGTCGCAGATCACCATCACCTGGCATGAGTACACCGACGCCTTCGGTAACAAGTTCCCCGACGGAGAGACCTATCGGTTGCGCTATCCTGAGGTGAACATCCCCAAGAGTGCCATCTATGTGGCTAACAAGGGTTACGACGTGGGCGACTATGAAGTGCGTCTGGAATCCACCATCGGCATCTATGGTACGGGCTTGCTCGATGCAATCAGCGACGAAGACCTAAAGGCTGAATACGCCAAACAGGAACAGGACGGCTATCTGACCAACGGTCTGAACCCGAATATCTTCGCCAACGGCGACTGGACGGGCCAGTATGCCAACACCGCTCAGGGAGGTGACGGCACGAAATACCCCTTTCGTTACACTTACGCCCTGAGCCGTGGCCCCCTGCAGGACGCCGCGGGAGCCAACGCCTTTTGGAACATTACCAATGCCACACGTAACGATCGCCGCTTCCATTACCTCGACGCGGCAGGCTCCTACGCCCAATATGCTTTGCAGGATCCTGACATTCAGGCGGGATTTCCCGGCTACATTGCTCAAGTATCCACACCCGAAGAACATCCCGAATGGTTTACGGACAACGTGGAAGACAACATCTACAACTACCTGACGTCAAAAACCTTGCCCGTCGAAGTGAGTGACCAGGACTATATCGACCTCATGGTGTGGCATCGGGGACTGGCTGTGCCTGCCGCCCGCAACGTGGACGACGAAGATGTACTTCGCGGCAAGGAACTCTTCTCGGAGATAGGTTGTGCCTATTGCCATAAGCCTACGTGGACAACGGGCGATGACGAGATACGCGACCCTGCCCGTTTCTTCACAGGCGACAAGGCCAAGCAACTGCCCCGCTATCCTCATCAGAAGATTTGGCCCTATACCGACATGGTGCAGCACAAGCTCCACATGGTGAACGACATCCGCACCGGCTGGTGTCGCACCACTCCACTTTGGGGACGCGGCCTGCACCAGCGTTGCACAGGAGCCGAATATGCCGACCGACTGCACGACTGCCGTGCACGTACTACGCTTGAAGCCATCCTATGGCATGGCACCAGCGAGCAGAGCGATGCCTACTACACCGTCCAAAAGTTTCGCGAGCTTTCGAAAGAAGACCGCGAGGCGGTGGTGAAGTTCATCGACTCCATCTGATTGCTTAAATCAACAGATTATTGCATTGCTTTGCACCGATCTTCTTAAAACGTAGAGTTCGTCCGTGTAAAGCAGTGCTTTCTGTGGTGGAAAGCACTGTTTTTCCTATAAAATCTTTTCCGGTATGAAAGTTTTGCGAAACTTCTCTTTCGGCCTGTTGGGCCTGCTTGTCTGTGTATTGATGGCCGCCACATGTGTGGAGAAAGT
This sequence comes from uncultured Bacteroides sp., assembly GCF_947632445.1. Lineage (GTDB taxonomy): Bacteria > Bacteroidota > Bacteroidia > Bacteroidales > Bacteroidaceae > Bacteroides. The sequence goes on from NZ_CANRPM010000047.1 coordinate 13,982, forward strand.
GTGGGGCACTCCCTTTGTGGTGCGTCATGTCTATGGCTCGCCTTGGTTTGTGGTTTGCTGGGCGCTGCTGGCCGTTGCGGCTTTGGCTTGGTTGTGGCATCGTCGGGTACAGAAGCATCGGACGATTTTTTTGTTTCATCTCTCCTTGGTATGGATTCTGCTGGGGGCGTTGGTCACCCATGTGTGGGGCGTACAGGGGCGTGTGCATCTGCGGCAGGGCAGGGAAGTGGAAACTTTTACCATGTCCGATGGGCAGACGGCGGCTTTCCCCTTCCGCCTTTTGCTGGAAGAGTTCAAGGTGGAATATTATGCAGGCACATCCGCACCGAAAGATTTCGTGAGCCGCTTCACGCTGATTGAAGGCGACGAAGTATATCAGGGCGAAGTGTCCATGAACCGCATCTTCCGCCATAAAGGCTATCGCTTCTATCAGTCGGGCTACGACTCCGACGGGCAAGGGGCCACTTTGTCTGTGGCTTGCGATCCGTGGGGCATCGGTCTCACCTATACGGGGTATGCCCTCCTGTTGCTTTCGGCCCTGGCTTTCTTCTTTGAGCCTCAGAGCGGGTTCCGCCAACTGCTTCGCCATCCGTCGCTTCGGTCGGCGGGTGTGACAAGTTTGTTGTTAGCCGCTCCCTTTATGCAGGCTGCCGATAAACTTCCGCGCACATTGCCGCGCGAAACAGCCGCCAGCTTCGGTCGGCTTTATGTCTATTACAACGATCGCGTCTGCCCCTTGCAGACGTTGGCTAAGGATTTTACCATGAAGCTCTATGGCAAGCCTGCGTATCAGGGTCTCACAGCCGAACAGGTACTGACGGGCTGGTTCTTCTACTACGACGACTGGAAGCGCGAGCCGTGCATCCGCGTGAAGAGTGCCGGCGTGCGCCGCCTGTTGGGTGTCGAGGGGAGATATTCCTCGTTGCAGGATTTCTTCGGTTCTGAAGGTTACAAACTCGATGTCGAAACTTTGGCCGACGCTTCTTTAACCGACGTGAAGGCCGTGAGCGAGGCCAACGAGAAGTTCAGCTTAGTGAGCAGCGTGGCGACAGGGGCATTGTGGCGTATCTTTCCTTATACCTCCCCGTCGTCGGCCGATGATTCCCGCTTGGAATGGCTTTCCCTGGCTGACCGCTTGCCGCGCGATATGCCCCTCGAAGAAGGCACTTTTGTGCGTGGGGCAATGAACTACGTGGCCGAGCAGGTGGCACGCAAGCACTTTGCCGAAGTGGATCGGCTGGTGGACAAGATACGCCGCTATCAGCAGCGTAAGGGTGGGGCATTACTGCCCTCCGACCTCCGCTTCTGTGCCGAACGGCTCTATAACCGACTGAATGACAGCCTTCCGCTGGCCGTGATTTCTGTCGTGCTGGGGCTTCTCTCCTTTGTTTATTCTGTCCGTTGTCTGATGCTTTGTCGGAAGGAAAGGCAAGGGGTGGGGCATGTGTCGCTGGCCGTGTTGGGACTAATGGCCTGCTGGCTGGCAGGTTTAATGGTGCTCCGCAGTCTGGTGAGCGGTCATCTGCCTATGTCCAACGGTCATGAGACGATGCATCTGCTGGCCCTTTGTGCCGCTTTGCTTACCTTCATTTTCTATCGCCGCCTGCCCCTGGCGCTTCCCTTTGGCTTCTTGGTGTGCGGCCTGGCTCTGATGGTGTCCATGCTGGGCGAACGCAATCCGCAGGTGGGACAGTTGATGCCTGTCCTTGCCTCGCCCTTACTCAGCGTGCATGTGGCGGCCATCATGGTGGCCTATGCCCTGTTAGCCTTCGTCATGCTCAATGGTGTGGCGGCGTTGGCCTTGCTTGCTTCACGCAGAGAGTGTGCTGCCCAGGTGGAACGCCTTCAGGTGGTGAGCCGCCTGCTGCTCTATCCCGCCGTCTTCCTGCTGGCGGCGGGCATCTTCATTGGCGCTGTGTGGGCAAATGTGTCGTGGGGTCGCTACTGGGGATGGGATCCTAAGGAAGTCTGGGCCTTGGTCACGATGCTTGTATATGCTCTGGCTCTTCATCCTGTTTCACTGCCCTGCTTTCGTCGTCCGTTGTTCTTTCACGTGTTTAGTGTGGCGGCCTTCTTCTGCGTGCTGGTTACTTACTTTGGCGTCAATTTCCTTTTGGGAGGCATGCACAGTTACGCATGAAGCGTGCTTCCCTCTTTTCTACTTTCTTTTCAGACTTTTTCAGTTAAAAGATACGGCTATTTAAACTTTAATCCTTTCCTTTGCTCTAAGTAATATATTCAAAAACGGAACAGACATCTATTTATTGGAGAAAGAATGAAAGGAAAATGCTTATGAAAGGTTTACAATGTATATGCAAGATTGCTTTGTGGAGCATCCTCCTTGGGTGGGGAATATGCGCCCAAGCACAATCGTATGAGAAATTATGGAAGCAAGTGGAGCAGGCGCAGAAAAAGAGCTTGCCGCAGACTGTAGTGAATTTAGCGGGTGAAATCTGCCAGAAAGCATTGGCCGAAAAAAACTCGCCACAACTGCTGAAGGCCTATCTTTGTCGGGCTGCTTTTCAGGAACGTCTGACACCGGACAGCCTTTATACACGCCTGAACGCTATGGAGCAATGGGTAGCTACGGAAACAGATGAAACCGACCGCGCCATTCTTCATTCGATTTTGGCGGATGAATATGCCGGATATTGGCAGCATAACCGTCGTGTCATTGCCGCACGAACAGATTTGGCTGCGGACGAACAACCGACCGACGTGCGTGAATGGACCCCTCTTCAGTTTATAAATAAGGTGGAAAGGCATGCTTTGACTTCGCTCAATAATGTAGATTTGCTTACGAAGACTTCGACAAACGGCTATCAGCCTTTTGTGGAGCAGGGCGAACAGAGCGTTTACTACAGCCACGACCTTTATCATCTGCTGGCACGCCGGGCCGTCAGTGCATTGAAATCCATGACGGGGGCGGGAGCCGACTCCTTGATGCAGGCGCGCATTGCCTACATCTATCAACAAATGATGGACACGTATGCAGCTCGCACTGATAGGGCAGATGCTTGCCTGTTGGCCACGCTCGACTACTGGGAGTGGAAGAATGGAAGTGCTTTGCAGGATGAAACAGCTTACCTGCAAGCCCTCGACAACCTGATAGCTCGTTATGCCGACCGTCCCTTGTGTGCTGAAGTCTACCTTCGCAAGGCCCAATGGATGAGCCGTGAAGGCGAAAGACGCAGTGTGGGTGAGGCCATCAGGCTGTGCGATGAGGCTATCCGCCGCTATGCTTCCTATGCACGCATCGGGCAGGTGAAGCAACTTCGTGCTGAACTCTTGCGTCCGCAGCTGGCTATTTCTGCCGAGAGTATCGGTTATCCGGGCGATACATTGGATTTGCACATGCGCTATCGTACAATGGATGCACCTGTCACACTGAATATCTACGCCACAAATCTAAGCGGTTATTCTACCCGCTATGATTGCAATAACGACAGGACTTTCCGCAGTTTGGCGCCCCGCCGTGTTTATAGCCAACAACTCGTTTTGGCTCCTCTGCCTGCAGAACATAAGCCGGAGGCTGATCTCCCTTATTTGGAGAGTATCACGAGCTTGCCCTTGCCTGTTCCTCAGGAGGTGGGTGTCTATGTCGTGGAAGTCATGCCTCAAGGCAAGAACGGACGTAAAAGCCGTTGCTTCCTGTCGGTGAGCCGCCTGCGTGCCCTGACGCTCGATTTAGGCGAAGGGCAGATGGAAGTGACCACACTCGACGGTCGTAGCGGCCATGCAGAAGGAGGGGTGCGCGTCTGCTTCTATTCATCGAACGATGAAAAGAACCGTCGCCTGCTGAAGGAGGTCGTAACCGACGAACAGGGAAAAGCCCTTGTGACTCTCGAAAAACATGACTATAACACTTGCTACACCCTTAGCAAAGGGACGGATGCGGCACTGCCTTCCACTGGGGTGTATCTGAACCGCCCGGCACAATCCTTGGCAGGCGAACGCCGCGAACTTTCGCTCCTTACCGACCGAAGCATCTATCGTCCTGGTCAGACCATTTACCTGAAAGGAGTTGTATATAATAAAGGAGAGAATAGCGCTCAAGTGATAGAAGGCGAATGGGTGAATTTGGAGCTGCTCGATGCCAATCGCAAGCAGATAGCTGCCCGGCGTGTACAAACCAATGAATTCGGTTCCTTCACCGCCGACTTTACTCTGCCTTCCGCTTGCCTGAACGGCCGGTTCATGGTGCGTGCCCAAGGGAATGTTTCAGGCACCGTCCGCTTTCAGGTGGAAGAATACAAACGTCCGACGTTTGAAATCACTTTCCAGCCCGTTACCGTTCCTTATTGTCTGGGCGAGACTGTGACTCTTCGCGGCGAAGTGAAGGCCTTTAGCGGGGCTTCTGTTCAGGAGATGCCTTTGGCTTGGAGTTTGAAGCGCTACGACCGTCTGCGGAGCTATCTGAATGCAGACAAGATGCTGAAGGCCGACACCGTGCGTCTCGATGCACAAGGCCGTTTTGCCATCGACATCAAACTGGAAGGCGAGAGAGAAAAGAATCTCCGGCCCTGGCAAATCGGATTCGAAGTGGAAGCAATCGTGACCGACGAAGCAGGCGAAACGCAAGCCGCTTCCTATACCCTTTCGGCAGGCTCGCAGGCATTCAACCTGGGTATTTCCATCCCCACGCAAGTATGCAAGGAAGACACTGCCCAATGGATGGTGTATGCCTCCAATCCCCAAATGTCGCCTCTTGCACTGACTGCCGACTGGCGCATCGAGCCTGAGACGGAAGCCGGAGAACTGATGACAAAGAATGGTACACCCACCCTGAGCGGACGATGCCTCACAGGCAAGAAGAATCCTTCGACCACCTGGCGGAACGTACCTTCAGGCCGTTATCGCCTGACGGCATGTGCCATCGACTCGTTGGGCCATCGGGTGGAGAGCACCGCTTCCTTTACCCTTTTCTCGAAGGAAGACCGTCGTCCGCCTGTTCGTTCCCCGTTCTTCTTCCATGAACGGACGATGGAGGTGGCGGCTGGCGAAAAGGCTTGTCCGCCTGTTCGTTTCCCGTTCTTCTTCCATGAACGGACGATGGAGGTGGCGGCTGGCGAAAAGGCTTCCTTCTGCTTGGGTACTTCGTTCGAAGATGCCTGGGTATGGATGGATGTCTTCACCAACGGGAAGCGCGTGGAAAGCCGTCTGTTGCAACTCTCCGACACTCTGATGTGCGTTGAAATGCCCTATTTGGACAGCTACGGCGAAAGCGTCACCCTCCTGTTCAACACGCTGAAGGGAGGAAAGCTGTACAGTAAGACTGCTTTCTTGAGACGTATCCACCCCGACCGAACCCTGCAAATGAAGTGGGAAGTCTTTCGCGACCGCCTGCGTCCCGGACAGGAAGAGGAATGGCGGCTTGTGGTGACCACGCCCGAAGGCCTGCCCGCCTCGGCCGAAATGTTGGCGTTGATGTACGACGCTTCGCTCGACAAGCTTTATCCCAACCGTCAGTCGTGGGGCGTCTTCTTCGCTCCGCAGATCGACTGGCGCAGCGTACAGCTGAACACGGCCGGTCATCTCTACCTGTCGCCCTACTTCACGATACCCGACTGGAAGATACCCGGCTGGGCGTTCGACCGCTTCTGCTCGCCCTGGCTGGTACCGCAAGTAGTCGACGATGCACTTGTCGTGAGATACGGCAATGCGCCTGTTGCGGTGAGAGGTCTGGGCATGCAGAAGGCAGCCGCTAACGATGTCGTTTTTGAAATGGTGGAAGAGTCGGGCGCGATTACGGGTGCGGTGCTTGAAGAAATGGCGGTGAATACCGCCGAAACCCTCCGCCCCGATGCCGACCTGCGCACCAACTTTGCCGAGACGGCCTTCTTCTATCCCCGGCTCCGCACCGACGAACGGGGCGAAGTGGTCGTAGCCTTCACCCTGCCGCAGAGCCTGACCCGATGGAACTTCCGCGGCTATACCCACACGAAAGACATGCAGACGGGCCTGCTCGAAGCATCAATCGTCAGCGCCAAGGAATTCATGCTGCGTCCCAACCTGCCGCGCTTCTTCCGCACGGGCGACCGGGCGCAGGTGGCCGCCACAGTGAGCAACCTGACCGAGGGGACGGTAAAAGGGCGGGTGACATTACAGTTGTTCGATCCCGCAACCGAGAAAGTCATCCTGACCCGCCACGAAAAATTTGAAGCGGAAGCCGGCCGCAACGCCGCCGTCAGCTTCGCCTTCGATGTGGACGGCCGCTATACCCTGCTGGGCGTGCGTCTCACGGCCGATGGAGGCAGCTTCAGCGACGGTGAGCAGCACGTTCTCCCCGTGCTCGACAATCAGGAGTGTGTGACGGAAACGCTCGTCTTCGACCTGAAGGGCAACGATGCCTGCACGCTCCGCCTCGATACGTTGTTCAACCGCAACAGCCCCACCGCCACCCGTCGGCGCCTGACCGTCGAGGTGACGGGCAATCCCGCCTGGATGGCCGTACAGGCTTTGCCTGCCATGACCCTGCCCGACGGCGAGAATGCCATCTCCTGGGCCGTAGCCTATTATGCCAACACGCTCGCCGCCTCCGTCGCCCGGTCGCAGCCTCGCATCCGCGAGGTCATTGAGAGTTGGCAGGCCGACGGGCAGAACAAGGACGCTTTCCTCAGCCGCCTGGAGCAGAACGAGGACTTGATGAACATGCTGCTGAGCGAGACGCCCTGGCTGGCCGAAGCCACTTCGGACACGGAGCGCATGCAGCGTCTCACGCAGTTGTTCGACGCCAACCGCCAACGCAATCTCACCTTCTCGGCCCTTACCCGCCTGAAGGAGTTGCAGGGCGAGGACGGTGCCTGGAGCTGGTACAAAGGCATGGGCGGCAGCCGCGACATCACCGCCTGCATTGCCACTCTGCTTGTGCGTCTGCCTCTGCTGACGGGAAGCCCGCTCGACGCCGACGCCGCAACGATGAAGCAGCGCGCCTCCGCCTATCTGCATCAGGAAGCTCTCAAGGAATACAAACGCCTTCGCGAAGCCGAACGCAAGGGCAAGCCGATAACCGCCCTTTCGGCCGCCGCCTTCGACTACCTCTACCTGTCGGCCCTGGATGCCGACGTGATGAAGCAGGCCGACAAGAACGTACACAACTACTTCCTGTCCCTTCTGCCCCGCCAGCTGACAACCGCTTCCATGCAGCGCAAGGCGCAAGCCGCCGTCATTCTGCAAGCCGCAGGGCGCAAGGCCGATGCCGCTGCCTTCGAAGCCTCGCTCAAGGAACACCTGATACGGGAAGAGACGATGGGCGCCCATTTCGCCTTCAACGACGGCTATTACAGCTGGGGCATGATGCCCGTCCCCGCCCATGTGGCCGCGATGGAAGCCCTGTCGCGCTCCGAAGGCAACGGGCCGCTCGTCGAGGAAATGAAGCGCTGGCTGCTGAAACAGAAGCAGACCACCCAATGGAACACGCCTGTCGCTTCGGCCGACGCTGTCTATGCCCTTCTGTGCAACGGACGCAACTGGCTGGCCGACCGGGGTGACGTCACCCTCGTCTTGGGTCGCGAACGCCTCCGCACGACCGACGCTTCCGCCCGCCCGTTGCAAGGCCTGGGATATATAAGGGAGACTTACGGAGAAGGCAGCGCCGCCCTCAAAGCCCGCACTGCGGAAGTGGAGAAACACGACGAGGGCATGGCGTGGGGAGCCGTCTATGCCCGGTATCTTTCGCCGGTGGACGATGTCCGGGCACAAAGTACCGGCCTGTCCGTCGAAAAACAATATTTCGTCGAGCGGAAAACAGCCGCTTCCCGTTCGGAACTTCATCCGATAGAGAGCGGGGACGGCCTCCGCGTGGGCGACAAGTTAGTTATCCGCCTCGTGCTCCGTCTCGACCGCGCGATGGATTACGTCCGGCTGAAGGACAGCCGTGCCGCCTGCCTCGAACCGACCGCCGCGCTTTCGGGCTACCGCCGGATGGGAGGCGTCGGCTGCTATGCCGAGACGAAGGATGCCTCGACCCGCTTCTTCTTCGACCATTTGGGCAAGGGAACCTACGTATTGGAGTACAGCTGCCGCGTTTCGCAGGCGGGCACCTACCGGTCGGGGCTTGCCGACGTGCAGTGTGCCTATGCGCCCGAAATGGCGGTCCATTCGTCGGCCGGCGCGCCTTTGCGGGTGAAGGAATGAACGGGGAAACCAAAAACTTGCCTAAAATATGCGGGACAGGCTGTTTCTTCGGCTTGAATTTTGTAAATTTGCGGCAGGTAATAAAGATAAGGACGAAACAGATGAAACGTTTTTTCGCGATAATTGCTTTGGGCACGGCCCTGGCGGCCACGCTTTCGGCGCAGGCACGCTTTACGTCGAGCACCCGGATGCAACACTTGGGACAGATTGAATGGAAACATCCGGTGACCGTGCAATACACCGTCACCAATACCGGAGACGAGCCGCTGGTGCTTTCCGGCGTGGAACCCGATTGCGCCTGTACGGCCGCCCGCTGGACGGAGGCCCCCATCGCTCCCGGCGGCAAAGGGACGGTGGACGTGACTTTCGACGCCGAAGCGCTGGGGCATTTCCAGAAATCGGTAGCCATATTCACCAATGCGTCGTCCTTTCCGGTATATCTGGAGTTCGACGGGGAAGTGGTGACGGAAGTCCGCGACTTCACCCGCACCCATCCCTATTTGGTGGGGCAGATACGTATCGACCGGAACGAAATAAACTTCCCCGACGTGCAGCGCGGCGAGCATCCCGTCGTGTGTATCAGCGTGGTAAATCTCTCCGACGAGCCATACGAGCCTGTCCTGATGCATCTGCCGCCCTATATGGAGATGAAGACCGAACCCGAAGTGCTGCAACAGGGCGAACGCGGTACGCTGACCCTGACGTTGGACTCCGAAAAGCTGACGGACCTGGGCCTGACCCAGTCGTCGGTTTACCTTGCCCGCTTCATGGGCGATAAAGTCAGCGAGGAAAACGAGCTGCCTGTCTCTGCCGTCGTTTTGCCCGATTTTTCCGGGTTGACGGAGACGGAGCGGCTGAATGCGCCGGCCATCCGTCTTTCGGCCCTCGATGTCGACCTGAGCGGCGACCTGGCGAAGAAGGCGCGGGCGCAGCGGGACATTACCGTGACCAACGCGGGGCGGTCGCCTTTGCAGATCGGCAAAATTCAGGTGTTCCATCCGGCGGTGGGCGTCAGCCTGAAGAAGACCGTCCTCGCGCCGGGCGAATCCACCCGCCTGCGTGTTTCCGTCACGAAGAAAAATATCGGCAGACACCGCCGCCGCTTGCGCCTGCTGCTGATTACGAACGACCCCGCGCAGCCGAAAACAGAAATCAACATTAAAGCCGAATAATCATGGAACATCCTGAAAACTGTGCCGAATACAAGGGACTGACCGTCAATGCAGGCGTCGAGCAGCCCTCGTCCGTAAATCCCTACCTGAAGAACCGTCCGAGGCAGAAGAAACGCGAACTGACCGTGGCCGACTATGTGGACGGCATCCTGAAAGGCGACGTCACCGTTCTGAGCCGGGCCGTGACGCTGGTCGAGAGCGTAAGGCCCGAACATCAGGCCGTGGCGCAGGAGGTCATCGAGAAATGCCTGCCCTATGCGGGCAATTCGGTCCGCGTCGGCATCAGCGGCGTGCCGGGGGCCGGCAAGAGTACGTCCATCGACGTCTTCGGCCTCCACATCCTCGAACGCTACGGAGGAAAACTGGCCGTCCTGGCCATCGACCCCAGCAGCGAGCGCAGCAAAGGCAGCATTCTGGGCGACAAGACCCGCATGGAGAAGCTCTCCGTCCACCCGAAATCCTTCATCCGCCCTAGCCCCTCGGCAGGGTCGCTGGGAGGGGTGGCACGCAAGACGCGCGAGACCATCATCCTCTGCGAGGCCGCCGGTTACGACAAGATTTTTGTCGAGACGGTGGGAGTGGGGCAGAGCGAAACGGCCGTGCATTCGATGGTCGATTTCTTCCTGCTCATCCAGCTGGCCGGCACGGGCGACGAGCTGCAGGGCATCAAGCGCGGCATCATGGAAATGGCGGACGGCATTGTCATCAACAAAGCCGACGGCGACAACATCGAACGCGCCCGTCTGGCCGCCGCCCAGTTCCGCAACGCCCTCCATCTCTTTCCCGCCCCCGAAAGCGGATGGACGCCGCAGGTGCTCACCTATTCGGGCTTCTACAATCTCGGCGTGAAAGAAATCTGGGACATGGTCTATCAATATATCGGCTTCGTGAAGGAGAACGGCTATTTTGTCTATCGCCGCAACGAGCAGAGCAAATATTGGATGTACGAAAGCATCAACGAGCAGCTGCGCCACAGCTTCTACCACAATCCGAAGATAGAGGCCCTGCTGGCCGGCTGCGAACAGCAGGTGCTGCAAGGCAGCCTCACCTCGTTTGTCGCCGCCAAGTCGTTGCTTGACACGTATTTTGAAGACATGAAGGGAAATTCCGTCTGATGTCCCGGAGCCCGGAAACCTTCCTGCGCTCTGCAGGACGTTTTCCCGAAGCCCGGAAACCTTCCTGCGCTCTGCAGGACGTTTTCCCGAAGCTGGAAACCTTCCTGCGTTCTGCAGGGCGTTTTCCCGAAGCTGGAAACCTTCCTGCGCTCTGCAGGGCGTTTTCCCGAAGCTGGAAACCTTCCTG
>NZ_CANRPM010000048.1 GCF_947632445.1 uncultured Bacteroides sp.
TTTTCGGAATCGACGAACACGGGCGTGGCACCGAGGTAGGTTACAGGGTGCGAGGAGGCACAGAAAGTGAAATCCTGCACGATGACCTCATCGCCCGCCCCCACGCCGCAGGCTATGAGCGCCAAATGCACGGCAGCGGTGCCCGACGACAGGGCGACGACCTTCTTCCCTTCGCCGGCGAATGCTTCGAGGTCGCTCTCGAAGCCGTTCACGTTCGGCCCTAACGGCACGACCCAATTCGTGTCGAACGCCTCCTTGATATACTTCTGCTCCTCGCCCGACATGTGTGCGAGGCACAAATAAATACGTTTATCCGCCATTATATTTTTATTATCCATACCAATTCTTTTTATATTTCGGCCGTGTATTGAATGTTATATATGGATTGTAATTCAAAAACTTACCTTTATCCAAAGAATCGATTATCGACATATCTTCTTCTGTTAGAGTAAAATCAAATAAGGAGATATTTTCTTTCAAACGATCGAAATTCCATGTTTTGGGGATTATGGCTATTTGTTGTTGTATCAACCACCGGAGAACCACTTGCGCAATAGATTTGTGATATTTATCTGCAATTGGTCGAATTACCGGATTCTCCAAAATCTCCATACGGGGTTCATTCGATCTGTAATGACTGAATGTACTCATCGCCTCCACTATGATTCCTTTATTCTGACAATATTGAATCAATTGCTTTTGGGTATTGAGTGGGCTTATTTCAAACTGATTTACTGCTGGAACCACATCAGAAACTTCTGCAAGTGCCTGTAAATGGGGGGGGTACAGGAACATACACCTATTGCTCTAATCCTGCCCTCATGATATAGATCTGTCAATACCTCGTACATTCTTCGGTACATCGGCCACGGCCAATGCACGAGAAATAAATCTATATAATTTGTTTGAAGGTTTTCAAAGGATTCTAAAACAACGTTTTTAATAGATCTAAAATTACGAAAATTGAATATCCTGTGTTTGCCATACCTGTATCCGAAATAATACAAGGCATCCGCATTAACCTTTGTTGTTATAAAAACATTTTCTCTCTTTATTCCGTGATATTTCAACGCCAATGCGATTTCCCGCTCATTATGATATCTCCAAGCAGTATCAAATTGGCGATATCCCATCTCATAAGCCTCTCCGATTACTCTTTTTAACTCTCCATTCGGTATTAAATAAGTTCCAAGCCCTACTTGCGGCATCTGAACCCCATTATTTAGTGTTAAGTATGTCATGTTTTATAAAGATTATAGATTATTTCCATTCTAATAATTGATATAATATACCTTTTCCGGTATAGATCTGCGTTATATCTTCTCCGGGTGGGATGTTGCCTTCGATGAGTTCTATTCCATCGGGCGTTATCGCCAAGTCCCAACCCACGTATCTTGCCTCGGGGACACAAAAAGCGACTTCCCGAACCATCTGCATAAGGTCTTGAAAACATGGAATCTCATAGCCGTCGAATTTAATGTGGGAGTATGGATGTTCGGTATATTCCATACATTCCTGTCCATACGCCACCGCTGTCAATTTCCCTGTTTCCAAGTCTATTGGACAAGCCATTCCTCCTGAATGGAAGTTGTCTGTCGTCGATCTGCCGTTTCCGCAACGCAATAATGCCGCGACAATATGCAGTTCTTGGTCTTTGTCTATAACCGTTACTATCCTAACCGTATTTAATGAAGCCGGAGCAAGTATTTTCAATGACTGATGGTTCTCGACAATACTTTCAATGATAAAATTCCCCCCCCCCTCAAAAATCCTGCGGCGCAGCATATCTAATTGACTTTCAGAATCATCAACTTTGAATATACCTACCCCGCACGCCAAATCTATCGGTTTCACAATGACATTCTTCTGTCTGTGGATAAAATTCGATATTTCATTCCAACCATGACCTGCCGTAGTTATCCATGCACGATGAACGTATGGGGCAAATCGCTGGTTAAAGGAGGATTTATCACGAAACAATTGAACAGCGACAGGCGTGGAAAACATTAGGGTAAGGTGGTTATTGTTTTTACGCAAGGAGATATAAGTTTTGCGCTCTTGTGCCGACTTGTTCCAAAATCTAAAAGTGCAGTAATCATTAAAATCGAACCCGTGAAATACAAACCAGTATATCAAATCGAAATAAATGTAGAGACGGTTCTTTGTCGGACATTTCGTCTTTACGAAAGCACTATTCGACCAACTCGATTTACAATATGCGAATACGGTTACAAATCGGTAGAGTTTTAATTTTTTATACATAATTACTTCTTATTAGTTTCTGCCAAATCCGAATATTGGATTCATAGTTTATATTATTGAATGAAAATTATATTTCCACGATTTCACTGATGCGACAATCGACGAAAGGAACGATTGCCGTAGCCCATGTCATACCGACGCCGAAAGCGCTTAGCATCAATCGTTTTTCTCCTTGCATGCGGTCTCGCAGACAATCCGTTATGGTCAGCGGAATCGACACCGACGAGGTGTTGCCGTATTTGTGTATTGTCGAGGGTATGCGCGAGGTGTCGAGTTTCAATTTCCGGGCAATATAGCTGTTGATAAAATTGTTTGCCTGATGAAAAACATACCAGTCCATATCCTCGATTCGTTCGCCGGAGGCTGCAAACAACCGTTTTATGTCTTTGGGTATTTCGCTGATTACAAAATTGAATACATCGCTGCCTTTCATATATCCCTGTTCGTCGCTGCGAATGTTTCCGTACTCATCGACTACTTTTTCCCGCAGCGTCTCCTCGCTGCTCGGATGTCGGTAACCGCCTCCGGGTATCATTATCAGGTCGCCCCGCGAGCCGTCGCTGTTCATCGAAAACCAACTCGTCCCGAATTTCTCGTTCCTCTCTATCAACGCCGCAATTCCTCCGTCGCCGAAGATGAACGCCGAGTGACGGTCTTTGGGCGAATAGACTTTCGAGCGTGTTTCGCCGTCGAGCAACAAGGCTTTTCGCAGTCCGCACCGCTCCATGAAAGCATACATGACGCTCAATCCGTATATGAAACCGGAACAACCCAGATTAATGTCGAATGCTATCGTACCCGACGGCAAACCCAACCGCGATTGCAACAGAATGGAGGTAGCCGGCATCCGGTAATCAGGCGTCTGCGACACGAACACCAATAAATCTATTTCGTCGCGGGATATGCCGTTGTCTTCAATCAACCGTTCCGCCGCCGCTTGGCACAAATCCGACGAACACGTGCCGGCATCGGCAAAACGTCGTTCATAAATGCCGATTTTATCGACTACCTTGCGCACATCTTCTTCCGGAAAATACTGCGTGTAATGATAATTGTCGATTACCTGTTTCGGAACGCAACCGGCTAATGCCGTAATTCCGACTTGCGAATATTGAAGAATTGCCATTCTTAATTATTACCTCTTTGACTATCTATTACTTAATTGTCCCCCCCCCCGTCGATAAACAGGCAAGTTCCTGTAATCCAAGAACTTGCGTTTGAAAGCAGATAAATGACGCCATAAGCGATTTCTTCGGGTCTGCCGAACCGCTTCAAGGGATACATCTGCATATATTGCTGATATTGTTCTTCGGTCAATGTTCCACGATGAATCAGTGGTGTTTCGACCATGCCCGGACAAATACAGTTTACCCGAATTTGCCGAACGGCGAACTCTCGCGCACAAAATTTCATGAAGGAATTGAGCGCCGCCTTTGATGCGCCGTATATGCCACTGCCGTAATTGAATGAAGTAATACCTCCGATAGAAGCAATGACAACCAACGACGATTCGGGTTTCAGAATTTTTTTCTTGTACAGCAATCGGGTCGTCTCTACGGGTGAAAAGAAGTTCGTGTTGAAAATTTTGTCGAATTTCTCCCGCGTCGAGAACTGGACGGGCAGGGTCAGTCCGATGCCGGCGCAAAGGGCGGCTCCGTCGAGCGGAGGAAGTTGTCCGACCAACGACTCGATACCCTCCTGTTCGGAGAGGTCGGCAATCACTTGCCGATGACCTTCGCCCGCAAGCGCATTGAAAGTCTCTTGCAGCCGTTCGGCATTACGACCCGTAATGACTACCGTCGCGCCCATTTTCGAACATTCGATTGCCGTAGCGCGTCCGATACCCGACGACGCACCCGTTACGAGGACGGTCTTGCCCTCCAATGAAAATGGATTATACATAGTTATTGTTATTCTTTTATTTACATTCTACCAAATCCGAAATCACGATATGATCGGTCGCAAATGCCACCGTACCCCACGACAGCCCGACGCCGAATCCGCAGCAGATGAATTTCGTCGGGCGTTCTTCTATCTTTTCTTTCAATTGTGTAACAATGGTCAGCGGTATCGATGCCGACGAGGTGTTGCCAAACCGGTACATACACGACGGAACTTTCTCCTCGTCTAATTTCAGCTTCTTGGCTATCAGGTTGTTCATCTTCATGTTTGCTTGATGAAAAACATAATAATCTGCCGTCTGATAGTCGAATCCGAAATGCTCCGCTAATTTTTTGACCGATTTGGGAGCCGTCGATATGCCGAAAGCAAAAACGTCCATGCCTTTCATACGGGTTTGCAGCCGATTATATCGGCGCCCGTCGATGACTTCCTCCTTGAACGATTCAGGGGTTATCTGGTTCCTCGCACCGCCGTCGGGAATCATGATGGCATCGTATCCGCTGCCGTCCGTCCCGAAATGGAATCGGAACCCTGCGGCACCCTCCCGGTATTCGAGTGCTGTTGCCGTACCGGCACAGCCAAACAGGGGATTATTGCTGGGGACGTGTCGTTTGGCATCTCCGCACAGGAGCAGGGCTTTCCGGATATGTCCGTTTTGAAGAAGCGATACTGCACTGCTCAATCCGTAAACCCAGCCCGAACAGCCCAACACTATATCGGCTGCATAGCACTCTTTTGTAAGCCCCAGCCTCTCTTGTAAAATGCAAGCCGTCGCAGGCAGGAAATAATCGGTGGTTTGAGATACGAATATCAACGCTTCGATTTCCGACCTGTCCCATTTCAAATCGGAAATCAATCGTTCGGCGGCATCATAACATAAATCGGAGGTAGTATGCGTTTCGTCATAACGGCGTTCCAAAACGCCTGTCGTCTTCACAAATCCCTCATTATCATAGTTTTCGGAAATATCCTCTGTTAAATTGCTGACGATGTTGGCAGGTACGCCGGCTGAAAAGCCGGCAACCCGCACATTCCGAAATTCAAAGAATGCCATAGTTTACCTCTTGCTTTGAACGGTCTTGAACAAATCCTCGATGGTTTCGGCATTGCGAATATCGTCGCCTTTGAGGGTAACATCGTACTCCTCGTCGACCATCGCGATAATCGACAGTGCCGTCAGCGACGACCATTCGTCCAACTCGCGAAAGCGGGTCGCAGGAGTAAATGCACTTGCATCGGTATCTTCAAACTGCGATGCGAAATTTTCAATAAATTCTTTCAGTTCCATAATTTAATAATTTGTAAGTGTATGGTTTAATATTTGAATATTTTAGCGGGATTACCCATATAAAGTGAATCATCTTTTGGCTTGGTCATAAGTACGCTGCCGGCACCCAACTTTACCTTATTGCCGATACGCAATAATTGAAGGACATTACTTCCTATACCAAAAAAATTTTCATTTCCGATATGTACTCCGCCACATATTAAAACTTTCGGCATGAATGTATTATAGTTGCCTATTTGTACATCATGCCCAAATGCAATAGAGCCATCCAAAATATTGAAATCCCCAATAACCACATCACAAGACATATAACAATTAGCTATAATGATATTTCCCCGACCGATTTTGAATGTTTCAATATCTGCATATGTCAAATTCGGATGAATTATATTGGGAAATTGTATCAACGGATTATGGATTTGTTCTACTATTTTCCTAATTGTTTGTGGATTGCCAATTGAGATAGTTACGCTCAATTCTTTACGCCAGTTATTAAGCGTGCCTATTCCACCTAAACAAACACCATAATGCGACACCGATGTCCCTGCGGAAATACCGTCATCGAAGAACCCGATCAGATTCCAACGCTCGCTCTCCTCAGGTTGTGCCTCGTTGATCATGCGTATCAGACAAGCGACCTCGCGTCCGAAACCGCCTGCACCGTAGATTGCTATGTCTTTCATCGTTCTGTTAATTGTTTCCTGTAAAAGGTTCCATCGTAGCGTGTCCTTCTTCTGAAATATCTGCCCGACACACTACTTTCTTAATCGTAATGAAAATTACTTGAATATCCGTCCACAACGACACGTGGTCGACATACCACACGTCGAGGGCGAATTTTTCACGCCAGCTTATGGCATTGCGACCATGGCATTGTGCCCAACCGGTAATGCCGGGACGCACCTCGTGGCGGCGTGCCTGCTCAGGCGTGTACAATGGCAGATATTTGACTAAAAGCGGACGAGGGCCGATCAGGGCCATATCGCCTTTGAGCACATTTACAAGTTGCGGCAGTTCGTCGATGGAGGTCGAGCGGATAAACTTGCCAACCTTCGTAAGCCGCTGCACATCGGGCAGCAGGTGTCCGTCGGCATCGCGCTCGTCGGTCATGGTCTTGAATTTGATGACCTTGAATATTTTAGCCTCCTTACCCGGACGTTCCTGCAAAAAGAACGCTCCTGCTCCCTTATTGGCAAAGTGCAACCATACGGCGCCGACCAGCAGCAGCGGAGAAAGGACGACCAGTCCGCACAATGCTGCAACAAAATCTATCAATCGTTTGAAAAAATGACGGTACATGACTATGGTCTGATAATGGGCAGTGTGTCAAGGAGTGGGCGGGTGGCAGATGACTACGACGTCAATAGTTGGACTCGTCTCTAACAAATGCCGACCAACGTTGAACCTTTTTAGCGTAGTGTGTTGAATATTGTATATCGGTTCCTTATCTTTTTGGCATAAGGAATTAAAGCGTCAAACTCGTTCTCTTCCCAATGGATGTTGTTGTGAATAACTTTCAGAATCCCCATTCGGTTGAAGTATTCCGTAATATCGTAGTCATTGTTTGCCCCTATGCGATATTTGCGGTTTATTATTTCGTGTGCCCAACCCACTTGCAATCCGTGGATGGACGAACGGTCGTGGAAATATTCGTCTATCGCATGGCTAATCAGATGTTCTGCCCCACTTGTTACACGTGTCGTCCCGCAGATAATCATCGATAGACCGGACGTTATCAGCCCGTTAGTTAAATCGAACAGAAAATCATTGCTCAACATATCTGCTTCCTTATACCTGAAAAGCGGTATCACGCTTTGTTTGGAAAGCATATAGGCGATCTCGTTAATGGGCTCATGTATATTTTTATGTGCCAGCTTCCAATCTTGCAATGCCGAAAGATTGCTCACCAAGTCGGCCAGACCTGCATACAGCAATGTCGCCGGTGAATGGCGCACTACATCGAAATCAACGATCAAGCCTATGGGGGGGGGTACGCCAAAACTGTATTTCTTTCCATTTTGCGTCAACCGTGCAACGCAGGAATATACGGCATCGTTCGAAAGTGCCGACGGGATGTTGATGTATGGCTTGTCTACCTTGTCTGCGCAATATTTTACCAAATCCAAAACGCTTCCGCCTC
Organism: uncultured Bacteroides sp.; assembly: GCF_947632445.1. GTDB lineage: Bacteria > Bacteroidota > Bacteroidia > Bacteroidales > Bacteroidaceae > Bacteroides. The sequence goes on from NZ_CANRPM010000048.1 coordinate 7,593, forward strand.
CAAAGGCGACTAACAACCCATCAACCTCTTTTATAGGGCTTACAATCTCAGCGACTTCTTCTACATTTCCTCCTTCTACGAAAATAATTTTGCAAAACTCATTTTTCAGAAGACTTTCCCGATAGATATCGTACAGATGCTTTTGGGTAATCAAGACTTTTTGAGGAAAGTGCAGATGTGATGTGTGCAGCTGTTCGTCTATCTTCCCCAAAATGCCCGTCCCGGTCTTAACAATGGCAGGTGTTCTGACAAGATTGTAAAACATGGTGGCGTTGTTAATCCTTTATGGCTTCATACAAACCACGGATGGTTTCAAACGTGTATGTGGGTTTGTAGGGAGAAACTGCGATATCGTCCGGCTTTGCTTCACCTGTAAATACACAGACCGTGTCCACCCCGGCGTTGATGCCTACGGCAATGTCAGTATAAAGCCTGTCGCCGATGCAAACCATTCGAGCCAACGGTGTGTTGAAGCGCCGAGATGCGACATCGACAATCGTCCGATCCGGCTTCCCCACGAAAAGGGGGCTTCTGTCTGTTGCCGCCTCAATCAGTCGCGCTATGGCTCCGCAATCGGGGATGAACCTGTTTCCCTTGATGGGGCATTTCAAGTCGCAGTTGGTGGCGATATAGGGATAACCTCTGCTCACATAATAACATCCTCCGACAATCTTCTCGTAGGTCAGTTCCGTATCAAATCCGAGTACGACAAAATCGACATCCGCCTCTCTGCTGTTTATTGGAACTATCTCGAAACCATTTTCCGACAGCTCCTGTTTGAATGAATCCGTACCTATCACATAGAGTTTCCCTTTCGCTTTCCGCTCATTTAGGTATAGAATCGTGGCATTGACAGATGATACGATGTTGGTTTCTGTTGCTTCTATTCCGAGCGCTGCCAGCTTTTCCACGTATGTTCTCGCACTCTTTGAGGAGTTGTTTGTCATGAAAGCATAATCCTTACCTTGCCGGACCAATGTCCGGAAGAAATCCATGGCACCATCTATCAACTCGTTTTCATGATAGATGGTACCATCCATGTCAAGGAGGAAAAGGGTCTTTTCTTTCAACTCCGTCATATCACGTCTTCTTTGAAAAGTTCCTCTGCCCGTTGCAGGTCGTCGTGGTTGTCTATCTCGAACCATCGACCGCGAATGACGTAAGGCATGAATGTCGTTTTGTCGAATATAGCATCCAAGGCCATCTCAGTCCACAAATTCTCGTCTTTCTTCGCTTCTATAGTGTCGCATACCTCTCTTGTCAGAATGTCTGCAGCCTCGTCATTTAGCTTATAGACATCGATGGAAACGGCATAATATTCGTTCTCGGTGATTTGTTTGCTAATGTGCTTTATCTTGCCGCTTTTATCTGTCGTTATTTTCATGGATTCTTCAAGGTAGCCATTTCGATCGCAGGCTATCAGACTCTTGTCCTCCTTGTCTTTCTCCAAAAGTCCCGTTATGATATTGGCATCGAAATACACATCCGCATTCATTAGCAGAAAACCGGAACCATCTGTATGCTTGAGGGCGAGATAAAGAGAATACATATTGTTGGTTTCCGCATAACGGGAGTTGCCGACAAACGTAATGCCGTCATATTGTTCCACGTGCTTTTTCAATACATCGGCTTTGTAGCCTCCAACAATGACGATATCCTTTACACCCGCTTTGTGCAGATTGTCGATTTGTTTGTCAATGATGCGTATGCCATTAACCGGCACCATGCATTTAGGCACCTCATCAGTAATAGGGCGCAACCTTGTACCCAAGCCTGCTGCTAAAATGATTGCTCGCATTGCTACTATTGTTTGTTCTTGTTTAATTCAGATGCAATGATATCCAATGACTTCTGCGTTGCTTCACCATAAGCCGTAACATATTTGTCGCGGAATTGACATGACAGGTGGCAGGCTTTCTTTTTGTCTAAATGGGTAATAGCGTCGAGCAATTGGTCTTCATTACAGATATTCTCGCAAGACAATTCCTTGCGTATGTCGAAGTAGAGACCGCGCTTTTGGGAGTACTCTTCGTAATCGTATGCAAAACAGAGCATGGGTCTCCCCATCACCGAAAAATCATAAAAAATGCTTGAATAGTCCGAAATAAGAATATCTGCCACTATCATCAGATCGTTCAATTGCGGATAATCCGACACGTTGCGCAAGAAGTCGCTATCTTGCACATTCATATATGATGCCACCTCGTAGTGTGCACGAAATAGTAACACATATTCATCCGACAAGCATTTTTTCCATTTATGGAAGTCAACGGGTATGGAGAGGTGGCAACCAGCACCTTTATTCTCATATTCTCGGAAAGTGGGGGCATAAAGGATTACTTTCTTTGAGGATTCGATGTTTAATGATGCCTTTAATCGTTTTATATCGTCCGGCTTAGCAGCGACCAACTCGTCATTTCTCGGACGACCAATGATGGCAAAACGCTCCAAAGGAATATTAAACACACGAGAGAACATCCGTGCCTCGTAATCACTTTGGGATAACATGACATCCACTTTCGTTTTCGATTTCGTTCGGAAAGACGTATTTTTTTGTGGTATATCACTGCCCATCAGTTTAATTGCTCCGCCGTGCCACGTATTGAGATAGAATGTCCGCTTCCCCTTGAATGACAAGCCCCGCTCTACGCTACTGTTCGTCACCCAGCATCGGGCTTTCAATGCCGTGGCAAAATACTGTAGGGTGTCGGTTTTTATCTTGCGTCCTCTGCCGATGGTGTATGTGTCAGGGCTGTTGAACGCCCATACTAATTCGTAGTCATCAAAACGTCCATCACAGCACATGGCCTCATAGATGCATTTAGGGCTATCATCGTATTTCCTCCCGCCATAGGCAATAAAGAAAATCAGATGGTCCTGTTGCTTTACAAACAGACGCAGTAAGCGCAGGGAAAAAGTACCTACATAGTAATAGCAAGCATATAGGAACTTGACATACTTAGCATAAAAGATGATTTTTTGATTCATAACAAGTGTTATTTGAGTAAACCCTGAATTTTAATTCGTAAAGTCCGTAACTTAAAAACTCTTTTTGAAACACTACCCATATATCAGCAAGAGAGAAAAACAGCACCATCAAACCGCACAGGGCCACCACAAAATCTATCAATCGCTTGAAAAAAAGACGATACATTATCCGAGAGCCTTATACGTATCCAACGCCGCCTTCCATACGTCCTGCTGACGGTATCGAGACGTTATCGTTTTACGGGCGCACGATGCCATGGCCAATCGTTCCTGCGGATGTTCGTACATATATTTCATGGCTTCGTACAGAGCATCGGAATCCTGTTTGGGGATAACCAACCCATTCTGTCCATTCACAATAATTTCATTGCACCCGATTATATCTGTCGTAATGCATGGGACATCCATTGCGCATGCTTCCATCAGTACCATACCAAAACCCTCTCTATAAGAGGGCAGAACCATAACATCAGAACAACCATAGAACGGTCTTACGTCAGCCTGCGACCCAACCCAATGAATACTATGATTTGTTTCAATAATATTTTTTACTTCTTCCGTGATGGGATTGATGGCTTCATATTTTCCTACCAATAATAGAGATAGCGTACTATATTGCTTTTGAAGTCTGCAAAATGCAGAGATTAATTCTTCAATACCTTTGTCTTTAACAATGCGACCGACGAATAAAAAAATAAAATTTTGTTGCGGAAGGTTTAATTGATTTTTAAGTTGCTGTGATGAAACGAGATTTTTTCTGTCATACCTATTCAAATCTATGCCATTTATACTTCCATTGAGGATGATGCTTAATTTCTTTTTTGAGCAAATTTTATCAAGTAACAGCTGATCCATGAGTCCACGACTGACACAAAATACATCAGTGGCGCATAAACACGAGATGCGTTCCATATTTATCAGCAATTTTCTCATCAACCCGGTACAGCCTTGGTAGCGCAACCCATGGCACATATAAATTCTTGTCTTAATACCCGTAACATAGGCAGCCAACATTGAGAGGAAGGATGCTTTTGGAGTGTTTCCATGAACAATATCCGGATGTTGCCTGACAAACAATAAGATAAAATGACATAACCCAATAAAATCCCGAATTGGAGCTATGCCTCGTTTCATTAAAATTGGATAAGTATTACAGTTCTCTTTTTCGCCGAACGTCTTTAATCTTACCCCCGGAGAAGAAACGACTGTAATATTGAATTCCGAACTTAAATATTGTATTTGTCCACAAAAAAAAACAAGTGATTCTGGTATAGTGGTCGTTATATATAGCTTTTGCTTGCCCATAAACAATCGATTGGTATCATCGGCCGACTCGGCTTTTGAATAGAAAATCTTATTGGTAATACGGATTAGGTGATACGTGATATATCATTTAGTCATACCTTTTCCAATAATCAGCCATCAGATAGAGGGGAATGATCATGCCAACCTCATTGAGAAAAAAAGTGTCAGATATGGCTCTGATGAAAAAAGTAATACAAATGATGGACAGGTCAAATCTTTTTCGGAAGACATCCTTTATGGATAGCCAGATGATGTAAAGGGCAGCAAGTCCGAAATAGGCATGCAACATTAGGAAAGAATTGTGTAAATTCCTTTGGAGAGTATATGTTGCATAGATATTATCCGCATTGACACCGAACATAATATGTTTCAATGCCGACTTCCCTGTAAGGAGTTTTAAATATTCATCCACGATTTCCTGTCTGCTGTTGGTTACATCTACAAGTGATTTGCTTCCTGTCATGAATTTCGTCAAATAGTGATCCAGGATATAATCGATATTTTTTATGAAAAGGACCATGAATATCGCCAATAGGAGAATGCCTACAAATAGCACGCTTCTATTATTGATAAACCGCTGACAATATTGGGCTATCAGATAAAATGCACCGGCAAGGATACCCCCTCTTCCCAATCCGATGACACAAGATACAAAATAAGCGATCACAATGACGAATGGTATGCGTTTGCCTTCCTTGTCCAAGACCAATGTGAGCAAGAATAGAAAAAAGGTAACATAGAATGAGAGATAATTCTCACTTTGATTATAGAATACCCTTCCCGGATTGACAAGAAAAAACCTGTACAGTATAAAGGCATAAAGTAGAATAATATTCCATTTCCAGAAATTTACTGAAAATCGTTTAATGTGCGAGAATACAATAGCAACAGGAAAGAATACGAACAAGGTTGTAAACACATAAGCCAATTTCGATTGTCCTATCAACGTATTGTTTAAAATCCCGAAGAAAGACAGCGCAACGATAAAATAAAAGAAATGTTTTTTCAGTCCAAAACGACTTATGCAACGAGTGAAAAGGACAAATCCCGCTATAATACCAAGCGCTCCGCACGTGTACAAATACTTCGGAGCAATATGTTGTACGATCATTATCCAAATAATGACAGCACTCCATAATTCCAAAGCGAAATTTTTGTTTGTACCGATCCTTATGCTCATCTACACATACGATAAAGTCCATAAAAAAGTGTCGGAGACCACCTGTATAAATGTAAAACGAAGCGCTCACGTACAGATATATCGCTCCAATCCGTGATATGATCATAATTACTGCGATAGGCTGCTTTCAATCTTTCCGTGCATGATTTCTCGTAATGGGCCTTTTCCCATGCGCACCATCTCAGTATAATCCTAATGCATAGCTCTTTATGGACAAAAGGTATCAAGGTAGAATCGTTTTTGATTTTCAGATAATTAATGATTTGATCATATATTTCCATAAAATCAAATTTTGGATTTATGGAAACGGGTCTCATAATACTGCCTTGTCTCATGTAGTAATAGTACAATTGTCTGTTTGTTAGAGCAATTCTTTGTGCCCGGTGTTGGAGAAAAAAAGAATATCCCTCATCTTCATTGATTTTTCCAACGGGAAACCGTTCGTCTGCATATTTTGCTGAATAAAGCTTTCCCCATGCCGTACATCTGTAGCTTCCATCCGTGTCGGTATATAAATCATGAAAATTCCAAACGGTGTCTGTTGCATCGGAATTCCTGTCCGGAAATTGGCTATCACTACCATGTATACAGCCACACTGACTGATGTTTGTCCCGTATTTCATACAAAGAGCCAACAAGGTGGAGACATAGTCGGGATGGACAAAATCATCGCTGTCGATAAATGTATAATAATCCCCGTGCATTGAATCCAATCCTGCATTTCTTGCCGATGACAATCCTCCGTTTTGTTTGTGAATCACATGAATCCGGCTATCATGTTTTGCATACGCTTCACAAATCTCACCGCTCGAATCCGTAGAACCGTCATCAATTAAAAGAATTTCCATATTGCGATAGGTCTGTTTCAGAACAGACTCGAGACATCTCGGTAAATATTTGGAAACATTATAGACCGGGATAATCACTGAAATCAAATCTTCTGTCATGGGATACATGCTATTATTATTTCCGGCATATCCTTATTCTCGATCAATTCTATAAGGATGCCAGATAATCAAGGTCCGAAGCCGGATCGGATGGCACTTGTACAGTTTGCTCTTCTAATGACTTTTCATATAAAACACGCTCCAGCTCATCGATGGAACCAATGCAGTAAACATTGGGAAAGGATGCGTATTCATCCAAAAAATTCGTTTCTATTGTGATATTGTGAAAGTACCGATAGGTGTAGATGATTTTACAGGGCTCCCCCATGTCATGTAGATGAAAAGCAGCGGACGATGCGACCGTTATAATGGCTTCAGGTGCCACCATTTTTGTCAAAATCTCAACCGGGATCCAATTCCACTTCCCAATATCCAATGCACTCACATTGCGGAGATTATATAACGAACTATATTTTGTGTCCATTTCCCGCGGATGTTTTCGAATATAGATATGGTAATCGTTTTCGATCTTTCTGGCAATTTGGGAGATCCATGCAATTTCCTCTTTTTCGGATATTCCGTGTACATATACTGGTGCACCAATCCATATTATTTTTTTACCGGCTGATGCAGGGAGATTTTCGTGCAGAAACTCAAGGTCAAAAACGGACTGAATATTTGTAAAAACATTGCTTTGCCGGATTATTTTGGCATGGAATTTTTTTTGAGGCGGCCACCTGTCAGGTTGCCGGACAATCCATACATCTACTTCCCCGCTTTGACCAATATAATCTAAATTGTTCACACCTATGAGGGTGCGTATCAATCTTTTTAGGGCTGCTGAATAATTGGACGGACGGGATAATGTGTTAGACGTTTCGTATGTTCCTTCACCTTCTTCTATCATGCATACGGTATTGTTTTTGTGCCTTTTCAATGTCCGAATCGTACTTAAGGTATAATCGTTCTGATCGGAAAAACAGATAAACAGGGTATCGTCTTTCCATTCGTGTAGGAATGCTCTGCAGATTCCCAATAAAGGATAAAGGTATCTTCCTGACAAAATGCGCAGTACGAGATGTCTTATCCTTCCGTAGAAATGATCCGGATGATCTCTGACGATATGAATTGTATCGAAATATGGCTTCCATCTTTCCAATTCTATCTGACATTGCAATCCGTGATAAAAGTACAGGTGTTTTTTCAGAGAAGGATTCCAACGGACATTGACGGCATAATAGAGGCATGTATATAATTGATAGGTTGTAAATGCATAAAATACAACCCTCTTTTTTGTTATATTCATAACGATGGATTTATAACAACTTTTGTAAGTTGCGAAAGTTTAGTTTTTCGTAAAATAATGCCGGAATTTATTTTGTACGAATTGTATACATTGTCTTTTCTCTGTTCCGTCCAAGCCGACAAGCCAGACGAGAGCAGGGATAAAAACGAGGGAACTGACTGCCGTACAGACTATCCGGAGGAAAGACGGTTCCATGAGCCTCACAAGAAGACCAACTGCAAGAAAACCCACAATGAAAACAAGCCATAGTCTTACCATGACGCACAAGGCATAGTTCTTTATATTCAGCGATATCACGGTTTTCGCCTGCCACAGAATCACCATGACATACGGGATACTTAGCCCGACGATCACTACGTATGGGACTAAAGGACCTCCCCCTATCCATTTTAGCACGCAATAGGTCAACGGTATGTTCATCAAAAGGACTATACTGGAATATAACTGGACATTCCTGATTTTATTGGCTGCCTGAAAGGCCGCAATGATTTGATTTATCTGCGTCTCTATCAGCAACGACAGAATTATTAGTCTCGCAATCGAGGCCGTGTAGGGAGGAACGGCTCCAAGCCACAACTTCAGAATGGTGTCCATCTCGATGATGAGCGGAATGGCAAGGGTGGTCAGAATATAGAATGCCATTTTCGAACTCTGGAACACCAGTTTCCACATCTTTCCTGTCTTGCCGACCGCATAGTATTTGGTGATTTGCGGACGTGTCGCCATATACAGATTATTGACAAACTGGTTCAAAGCTCCGTAGATTTGCTGCGAGATGGAATGTGCCGCATTGACGAGGGTTCCGAAAAACAGGTTCATCAGCACGTTCAATCCTTGCTGGCGGGAAATCAATGCCACGCAGCCAACAGCATTCCACCCGGAATAGGAAAGCAGTTCCCCACCTGTCTGCCTGTTCCATAAAAACCTGATTTTGCGGCACTCCCTGAAATGCGACCGGCAGTATCCCCAATAAATACCATTGATTATCAGCGATACCATACAGGTCAGAATCCCGTATACAATCAATTTTTCCTGTAGAATATATTGCAATGCGATGGCCACGACCAACTGCAACAAACATTTCAAGATGCCGAGACAGGCATAAAAGTTCATCCTTTCGTATGCAATGACCGTGGAGACAAAGGGAATAGTTATCAATTCTGCAGTAAACGAGACAAGGGATAACTGGAAGATCACATTGGTCGCACTCATCCGTCCGGACGGGATGTTCATCTTGTGATTGAGAAGCCACAATCCCCCTGTCTCTAAACATACAATTGCAACAATCGCAAATATCGTATAAATGGAAAATATTGTGTCAAATGTCTTTTTCAGCAGCTCCTCGTCCTGCACGCCCAAGGAATATGCAATGAACCGTTGGGAACCGGAGGACAGCGACATACCCACGAAAGAAAACATCGTCACAACACCGCACACCACAGAATAGAGTCCATAATCCGATACACCGAGCGCACGAAAGACAACAGGGACGGTGTACAGCTGTATGATGATTTGCAGAACTAACCTGACAGAAAGAAGAATGGTGTTTCGAGCAATCCGCGTATATACTCCCATAACGTACGATGATTCTGTATGGCAAAGATTCTTGCAGTAGTTTTCTATCAGACTATTTGTTCCACGATTTTCTCCACAAATTCTCTGAAAACTCCTTCACCGCCTTTTTTGTCGAGACGGACAGTTGCGAGGCTTCGGACATATTCCGGTGCGCTTGCCGGTACACCGGACATTCCGACCGCTTTGAGCAACTCGACATCATTGATATCATCGCCGATATAGGCTATCTCCGACAGATCATATCCGTTGGATTGGCAAATTTTCTTTGCGGCAGCCAATTTGTCCGCTACGCCTTGACACAGAAAATCGACTTTCAATTTTTCGGCACGCCGTGCAACGATTTGAGTCTCTTCGCCCGTGATGATGCCCACTTTGATGCCGCGTTCATGGGCAAGACGCACCGCCACTCCGTCGTAGGTATGGAATTTTTTCCATTCATTGCCGGTTTGATCGTAGTACATTCCTCCGTCCGTCCAGACGCCGTCGATATCCGTGAAGATTGCCTTAATCGGGGTCATGCCAAGTCTCCGTTATATATGATGCTATCCGCTTCGATGTCGCGCTGCGCCGTCATACCCGGCAGCGTGTCATATATTTCCGGAGACAGGCCGCCTCCCGGACATTTGACCGTTATATCCGCAGCCGTGATTTTCTGCCCCTTGTGAATCGGGTGTAAACTTACAACGCTTACTCCGTATTTCTCGCGTTGCGAAAGTTCCGATTCATGAATGTATTTCTCCGGTACGCCCAACCCTTTGTGGGCAGACTTGGCATATTTGCAAATCAGTTCCAACCCTCGCGGCTCCACAGAGGCTATATGGTCGGGTCCTGTCATCATGCGGTCCAACGTAAAGTGCTTCTCTATAATGCACGCTCCGAATGCCACCGAGACAGCCGGTATAATAACTCCTTTGTCATGCGAAGAATAACCTACCAACGTGTGCAATTTTTGTTTGAACGTATCCAATACCCGCAAATTCACCTCTTCATCGGGACAGGGATATAAGGTGGTCGCCTGCAATACGACTATCTGGTCGTTGAATTGCCGGATATAATTTACCGACCGTTCTATTTCAGCCATATTGTGCATTCCGGTCGAGAGAATCATCGGTTTTCCATAGCCGGCAATTTCTTTCAATAGCGGATAATGCGTGACAAAAGGCGAAGCTATTTTGTGTATCGGGACATTCAATACGTGTTCGATGAAACGGAATGACGTGAAATCGAAACCGCTGCACAAGAAGTCGATTTTCAGGCTTTGTGCATACTTGTACAATTCCAGATATTGTTCATCTGAAAATTCCAATGCCTTTTTGTGTTCGCCGTATGTCTTGCCGAATGCATAATCTTTGTTGTATGGCTTGTTCAAATGCTCATGCGTAAACATCTCCTCGATGGTACGTTTCTGAAACTTGATGGCATCGGCTCCGGCTTTGCTTGCTTCGTATATCAATTGTTTGGCAATTTCGATATTGCCATTGTGATTGATTCCTGCCTCGGCGATAATATAGGGAGCATAATCTTCTCCGATGAATCGCGGACCGTGAATACTGTTGATTTTTATTTTCATTGTATAATTATTTGTTCTTTATTGCTTCTACAAACCATTGTGTGATGACTCTCGGTCGGGTGATTGCGGTTCCTGTTATTACCGCATAAGCACCTAATGACATGGCTTTTGCTGCGTCAGCCGGCGTATTGATTCTGCCTTCTGCAAATACCGGAATAGAGAGTGTGTTCAAGGCTTTTTCAATCAATGCGAAATCGGCTGTATGAGAATCTGTTTGCGTGTCGGGAGTATATCCGCTCAATGTGGTGGAAACGCAATGTGCTCCTGCCTGTTCGCACGCCACAGCTTCCTCGTAAGTCGCTATGTCCGCCAAAAAGATACTATCCGGATATTTTTGACGGGCACAGGAAATAAACTCCGCGCCGCTCATTCCTTCCCGTTCCCGAAAAGTCCCGTCGACCGCAATGATTTCACATCCGACAGAAACAAGCGCATCGACCTCCCGCATCGACCCTGTTATCCGCACATATCCATCATCGAAATGAGATTTCAACAATCCGATAACAGGCAGATTGACCACTTTCTTGATCGCTTTGATTTTCTCTATTCCCTCTGTCCTGATTCCTTTCGCACCGCCCATTTGCGCCGCCTGCGCAAATAAGGCGACATATTCGGGAACATTAAACGGGTCTTTCCCTTCTGCTTGACAAGACACAATCATCTCGCCCCGCAGCATGTCTATAATATTCATTGTTTGCTAATAATATATGCCGCATACGCAAAGTCGTCGGGCGTATCTATATCTATTTGGGCATACGGATGGTCGATGATATACGGAAAGGGGGCGTCGTCGATGATTTTGCACTCATCTATTAAAGAGCGATGAGTAATGTAAAGAAGACCGTTTTCATAATATAGGGGTGTCATGTCTTGACTGCGTTGCCCGAATTTATAATTCCATGGGATATACCGGTCATCTTCGATTTTCCCTAATTTCCTGTATGACGGAGATACGCCGACCAAACACCTTTTTCCGGACTGTTGCAGCTTATCCATTGCTTCTCGCAACATTCCTCGCGGGCGCAAGGGATTGGTGCATTGCAGCAATATCATGTAGTCATAAAGAATGTCTGCTCCTTGCACCTCTGTCGAAACATGTTGAAGCACATCTGCCGTAGGCACCAAATCTCCCGACAACGATTCGGGACGTTTGATAATATGGATTCCATACGGTTTGACGACTTCCATTATCTCCGCATCGTCCGCAGAAACGTAAATATCATTCGGAGAAAAATCGCATAATGCGTATTCAATGGAATGGCAGATTAGAGGTTTCCCGCTCAAAGGCAATATGTTCTTTCGAGGCAATCGTTTCGAACCTCCCCGAGCCGGAATGACAACGATATATTTTTGCATAAACTGAGTATGGGCGTTTGTCTGCAATATTGTAAAGAACCTTGACAGAAATCAGAATAGCGAATTCTGCTTTTTATTTGTAATCCCCACGCCCACTTCAAACCTTTCGTGCCAGACTCCGTCACGATCTTGATAGAAGAGTTCACGGTTATACCATTTGTCCATGATTTTCCAAAATTCACGTGGTGTCATGCGTGTATATTCTATAAAAGCATCTACGATCCCCTGATCTAAACGTTTGTCATATTTTTTAACGAGAGGGATCATTTCTTCGCGCGTGGCAAGACCTGCTCGTATCCATCGAGAAGCCATCTCCGTTGCGGAGGCATGTGCAAATTTGGGGTATTTCAGATATTGATTCAAAAGATAACTGAGGGAATCGATTTGATTATAGTTCTCTAACGTCCCTTCTCTGACATATTCATGTTCCATGTGGTGGAAACCCCAACGTTTGGCTACCTCGAAATTATGATGCGAGTCCCAAGGTACAAAATAGCTCAAATAAACAGCCTCGAGTCCACTTCGATCATACTCTTCCATCGTCATTTGTTTTGCAGAATCCAACTCTGCAGCCGTAATCTGCCCGTCTTCCAGCCATTTATCCCAAACCGGCTTCACGACATCGTTAAGTGGCTGAAATTTTGCAGAAGGCGTTTCGATGTTGTATTTTCCACCATACGTATAGTTCACATTTTCTCCATAAACTAACAATTTTAATCCGAGTTGTGCGGCCATACGGTATGGAAAAGCATAGATAAGAGCATCTATATACCAGGTCGGAGACCCGATTTCTTCAAAGGCCTTGCGTGCCATAATCCGAGCGACATGAGGATTAGGCTGGATGCTGATTACGTCGCAACTGAACGCATCTGCGATATTTTGAATATTCCCCCCCCCGTTTTTGTCCAGTCCGTACATGCGGTTGAAAGCAAAACTGGGTTCATCTTCATGACCTCTTTCATAATATAGGTCTGAAAATGAGAATCCTTGCCACCGGATACGGCAATGGCACAATCATATTTGTTCGGCCCGTTGCATCCTCTATACTTGTCGCACAAAACTTCCAATTCCCTGAAACGAGCGTCCCAGTCCGTATGTTTTTGCTTTTCGTAATTGTGACATGGTGCACAAACACCGTCTTCCATAAACGTGATGCCCGGTCTGGTATCCGGCATCAGACATTTTTTACAATACTTCATATATGTGTCAGTTTAAAATTGTTTAACTATTTATGTTTCAAGCACTCGCCCTGTGAGGCACTTACGCCACGCACCCAACACTTCATGCCGACTTATCAGTGTCTTTTGCAAATAGGATTGACCCTACGAAACACAAAGTGTCCATATTCATGCTTTTTCTTCCTGTTCCCCAGCCATCTCCCTAAATCTCGGATTTTCGGGAATGTATTCGGGAACGGTGTGCTTCATCAGGCGCACCATGTCGGGGATATTGACGGCGCGGGAGAGGGATTCGAGTTCGTTGACGACGGATTTGGCGTTGTCGTATGCGTATTCCCGTACCTTGGCGATGCGTATGCGATCGTGCGACGTCGGCAGGGTGTTCTCCTCGTTCGCCAGCACCTCCTCGTAGAGCTTCTCGCCCGGACGCAGCCCCGTGTATTCTATCTTGATGTCCTTGCCCACTTCGAGGTTGCACAGCCGTATCATCATCTCCGCCAGATGGGCGATCTTCACCGGCTCGCCCATGTCGAAGACGCAGATCTCGTTGCCCGCCGAGATGGTCGCGGCCTCCATGACCAGCCGGCACGCCTCGGGTATGGTCATGAAGAAGCGCATAATCTCTGGATGCGTCACCGTCACCGGCCCGCCGTGCTCGATCTGCTCCTTGAAGCGCGGTATCACGCTGCCGTTCGATCCGAGCACGTTCCCGAAGCGCGTCGTGACGAAGCGTGTCCTGCCCTGCACCTTTCCGGCCGCCACGGCCAGCCCCAGCGACTGCACGTAAATCTCCGCCAGCCGCTTCGTGCAGCCCATGATGTTCGTCGGGTTTACCGCCTTGTCCGTCGAGATCATCACCATGCGCTCCACGTCGTATTCGATGCACTTGTCCGCGACGTTGCGCGAACCTGCGACGTTCACCAATACCGCCTCGCACGGGTTCTCCTCCATCAGCGGCACATGCTTGTAGGCCGCGGCATGGAAGACTATCTGCGGGCGATATTCGCGGAACACATAGTTCAAACGCGACGGCATGCGCACGTCCCCGATGACGGGCGTATATTTCAGCTCCGGACAGCGGTCGTCGAACTCCAGCCGCAGGTTGTGCAGCGGCGTCTCGGCATTGTCGTACATCACTAATTCACGCAGCCCGAACTGCGCCAACTGCCGGCACAGCTCCGAGCCGATAGAACCCGCAGCGCCCGTTACCAGAATGGTTTTGCCGGCGAATCCCGCCTTTATCTCTTCGAGCGATATGTTTATCTCCGGCCGTCCCAGCAAATCCTCGATATGAATCTTTCTGACCGGTTTGGGTATCTGTCCGTCGCAGATTCTGTCGATGGTCGGGGCTATCAATGTCTGCAACCGGCACTCCGTGCAGTAGCGCAGCAGCCGTTCCTGCTCGGCCTGCGCATCGGTATAGTAGGCGAACAATACGCCGTCGATGCCGTAGCGGTCGCGCAGCCAGCACAGTTCCTTTTCCGTCTCGAAATAGTAAACTTTGTATCCGGACAGGATATGCCCTTTCTGCCGTTTCCCGTAGGTCAGGAAGCCCGCCACCTTGTAGTGTTTCGAGTTCTGAAGCCGCACGATTTGTGACACCGATTTGTCTCCCGTGCCGTAAATCAGAATCCGCTGCACCGAATGTCGGATATTCATGCGCCTGCGGAGAATGTTGTAGGCGGTAACCATCCCTATCCGCAACAATACCAACGTGCCGAACGTCAGCAGGAAGTCGAACAGCAGCAGCCACAGTTGCTGAATATCCCGTGCGCCGGAGAGAAGGATCAGCATGATGCCCATCAGCACCGTCTTGCCGAAGACCGCGGCGACCAGATCCCCGATCTCACGCAGGGTCGAGTAGCGGATAATCGCCCGGTAGGTATGCAGACTCAGGAACATGATACCCGAAGCAATCACACTTCCGATAATCCACCAGGTAAGGAATCCGATACCGAACGAACGGGAGACGAGCAGATTGTAAAGCAGCAGGCTCACCAGGGAGGAGCAGGCCGAAACAGCCATGTCGAATCCCAGTATCAGCCATGCACTGAAATAATTCTCCAACCGCAATCTTTTCAATATCATATTGAGGAATCCGCTGTTGCCCATAGAGTTTCCTTTCGTATCTCCACCCTTATCCCATTCTCCCAAACGGGGGGGGGGTAATTTACTGTTTGTCATCTGATTATACTATATTTCTATCCTTTGCCTTTTCGAAGAGTTGTTCTTCGGCTTTGTCCTCTTTTCCGCTGGCAGCCAGACAACTCATCACTACACCGCCGAACAGTGCACCGACAAAAAAGGCGGCAATGATCCAAACTGTCATGGTATGATTTTCCGTTACAGGTTGTTTTGTCGAGGTTATGCGGTTACGTGCTTATGCAATCTGCGCCAGCATCTGCATCTTGATGTCGTGGTTGAGTTTTATGCAGGTGTAGTCCATGCAGACAGCAAGCGACCACAGGTATTCGTCGCTCCCTTCCGGGCAGGTTTTCAGTCGTTCTGCTGCACGTTTTGCAACTGCCTCGGCGCGTGTCCAATCCGGTTGTCCGATGCCCCATATCAGTGTCCAATAGAGAAGGAACAGCTCGCGGGAAGTCGTATTTGAGTTGTGAGAAATGATCTGCCCGAAACAACGGTTGCGTGCCCGCTCGATTACCGAATCGAAGTGTATACCGCCGTGCGCGTTTGCATAGCCCGTCAGGATGTCGAGGCGCTGCAGCGCCTCGCCTGTCGTGATGCCGTCCCAACTGCCGTCGGCATTCATCTCCGATGCCCATGTTTCAACCCGCTGCCGCATATACCGGAAGTCCGGTTGTGCAGGTTTGTCTTCTTCGACCATATACCGCGTCGCCTCGATGATGCAGTGCAGTATCCCGTACTCCGTCCGGCGTTCCGGTTCGGTGAACGGCTGTCTTGTCGTGTCGTGTTTCTTCTTCCATTCGTCGACAGCACGCCATGCGCAGTGTTCGACCATGCGGTCCCTGCGTTCATCAAACACGGCAGCGGGCATGGCGAACAGGTTATACAGTGCGGGTATCATCCGGCTGCGCCGCGCGAGTGTCTGGTTGCTCCGGCAGCGCTTGTGGCAAATAGCAAATAGCTGATTCATCGCCTCGCGGTGCGGCGACACACTGCCGTACTTCTCCAAGTTATTGCCGACAATTAGGTTTGCCACCGAGAGATGGATATTCATCAGGGCAACCACTGCCCCGTCCGTCAATCGGTCGTCAATCCGGAATGCCCGTATTTCGTTTATCTGTCCGGCCAGTTTGCTGTCTATCATTGTTTTCCGATTATGCGATATTGCTGAATATTCTCTC
>NZ_CANRPM010000049.1 GCF_947632445.1 uncultured Bacteroides sp.
CATACAGCGAGCCGCCAATTACCGAACAGACCCGTTTCAAGAAACTCGGCAAAGAGATGAAAGCGGAGTTCAAGTGGTTGGTATCTCCCGTAGTGATTGAGTATTGGCAAAAAAACTGGCAAATACCTTTCGGTGAAGAAATGTCGAAACTCAGAACCCGACTGTTAAGAATGTTCGCCGAAGAATACAGCATACTGCTGAAAGAGGATACAGAACTGAAAAATTATTTGCTGACGCTTGCCATTACCACAATTAACAAGCATCTCAAATCTGAAAATAAAAATCCGTAGCCGATGACTGGTTACGGATTTTTCATATATAATGGATATATTATTTCTGTTGCAACAGATGTTTCAGGTTTTCATCGTTGGCAATCCGCTCCAGTTCCTCCTGAACAATCTGCTTGACTTCCTCCTTGATGCGTCTGTAATTCGCCTGCACCGTTTCTTTCATGCGGTCGTTACCGTCCTCGTCCGTGAAGTCTGTAATGACGGGTATCTTCTTGTAGGCTTTCTCCTCGCGCTTCACTTTCTCGGTATCCACGACAATCTCGCAGTGAAAAATCTTCTGCTCGATACGTTCGTTGAAGTTGTCGGACACCGAACCGACAAACATACCCTGCGTCAAGCCGGAAATCTTGCTCGGAGGGATAAGCGCGTCCATCTGCGTATTGATGGAGGTGGAAACATCCTGTCGGTTGATGGAAATGGACTGCCGTTTCTGCAACACCTTCCCGAAGCGTTCGGATAGCGTCTTGGCAGTTTCGCCCACCACCTGCCCGGAAAAGATATTGCCGACGGTGTTCATCACGACTTTGGCTTCCTTATCGCCATAGTCGCGCACCAACTGGCTGAAATCCTGAAAGCCCAGACACACGGCAACCTTGTTGCTTCGTGCGGTGGCGATAAGGTTGTCCAGCCCCTTGAAGTAAATCGTCGGTAGTTCATCTATAATGACCGACGACTTCAGCATCCCCTTCTTGTTGATGAGCTTCACGATACGGGAGTTATACAGACCGAGAGCCGCACCGTAAATATTCTGACGGTCGGGATTGTTACCCACGCACAGGATTTTCGGCTCTTCGGGATTGTTGATGTCAAGGGTAAATTCGCTGTCCGACATTACCCAATAGAGTTGTGGGGAAATCATCCTCGATAATGGAATTTTCGCACTTGCTATCTGCCCCATCAACTGCTCCGCAGCCCCACCGAGCCACGCATCCATGAACGGAGAAAGATAGTTTTCCAACTCCGGGTAAGAGGTCAGAATCGGGAAAATATCCTCGTAACGGCGGTTCAGGAACTCTATTGCATGGGGGAACGTGCAATATTTACCACCTTTATAGATTTTGAGATACCATATAATACTGGCAAACAAAATAATAGGTGATTCTACGAAAAAGTCGCCCTGCTTCTGCACCCACGTTTTATTGAGATTAAGCATAATGGTGTACGCACTCTCGTAAGCGTCCGTGATATCCTCCATGAAGTCCGGGTGGATAGGATTGCAACGGTGTGAGCGTCGTGGGTCATCGAAGTTTATCACATAGAACTTCGGCTTCACCTTGTAGCCCTCCGGGTGGTTCAATAGATGATTGTAGGCTATCGTGGATAAGTCACTGAATTTGAAGTCGTACACATACATCGAGAAGCCCTTTTCAATCTGCTGCTTGATAAAATTATTTACCACCGCATAGGATTTACCACTGCCCGGCGTACCCAACACGATGAAAGCCCTAAAGGGATTCACGACATTGATCCAACCGTTGTTCCAACGCTTTTTGTAGTAAAACCGTGTCGGCAGATTGACCGAATACTCGCTTTCAATAAGCCGTATTTCCTGCATGAAACTCTCGTTCTCGTTGTTGAACACGTCGTCCATGAGATTGTGCTTCAACAGGCGGCTCATCCACAGACCGCCCATCAGCAGACATACATAACCCGCTCCGACGGTCAGAATATACAACCCCGTCACCGCCTCTATCGGCAGCGACAAAGCCAGTATCCACCAGTTGAGAAAGAACAGCACGAAGCCGGCGGCAAGGGCTGTCCAGATTCGTCCCCAAGTGATTTTCTCGCCTTTCACGCCCTTTGTCCCCAGACAGGACAGGGCAAGCAGGAGGACGGCAAACAGTTTCGTGTACAGGATGGAACGGAACAGCCCCGCCGTGCGGTTGAAGTTCATCAGGATTCTGTCCACCACGCCGATGTCCACTCCCCAAAGCCGGATGGCTTCATAGCAGAACCAGTACACGTTCATGACCACTAAAATAATACTCACGGCACGCAGAAAATCCATGATTTTCGCCAATGCCCTCAAATCGTCTTCTTGTTGTGACATACATTGATTTTTTGATTGTTGATACTTTTTATTACATTCCCAAGCCCTTGCGCTTCTTCTTTTTCTTCTTGCGCTGCATCGCCCGGATGAAGGCTTCCTCTTCAGCGTCCACTGCCGGACCTTCGGGGGCAAACAGGTTCATGCCACCGGAATGGCTCTCGTATTCCCCTCTGGAATATCCTTGCCTGTTCTCCGATTCCTCCACCGGAACGGAAAGCGGAATCGGCGGCTGTCCGGCATAAGACAGCGTGAAGTGTTCCTGCAAGGCATTGGCGGAAAGCTCCTTGTCCATGCGTGAGCCGTTCAGCACACAGCCCGTGCGGTGGTCAATGAACGTGGCTCCGTAGATATGCCCTTCCTCCGTGTAGCGCAGTACGGTGTCGATGCCCTTCCCTTTGAGCGTGGCTATAAACTTCTCCTTGTCATACGTGCCTTCCAGCACGGAAAGGACGGTGCGTTTCGTCCTGTCGGCGAGTTTCCTGTCCTTAATCTCCTGTTTGGACCGTACAAACTTCTTCTGCACGGCTTCATAGCCGACGGACTTCCCGAACAGTGAAGACTTGAACGGATTGCCGACTTTGTTGCCCTTGTCGTCCGTGACGGAATAGACCAGCCCGTGAAACTCGCGTCCGCGCACGTTGCCATGCGCTTCCTCCACCATCATATTATATAAGGAAAGGAGGGCGCGGTATTCGCCCATCGTCTGGAAGCAGTACTGCCCGCTGATAGCCTTGACGATATTTCCCGCCTGCTTCTTCACGTCGCCCGCAGAGGCATCCACTTTGCGCAGCGACGTGTCAAGACGGCGGTTCTTGCGTTCCGCGTTGTGCAGCCCGTACTTCCGTTCCAGTTTGCGGGTTATCTGCTTGCTCCGGTAAAAATTGTTCCGGGTGTCTATGCTCCTGCCGTTCTCGTCCACCCTGACCGTCACAATATGCAGATGGTGGCGGTCGATGTCCTCATGCTTGAAAACGAGATACGGCTGGTTGCCGAATCCCATCTTCTCCAGATACTCCCGTGCGATGTCCTGAAGTTCTGTGTCCGTCAAAATATCGTCGGGATGCGGATTGAGCGAGATATGCACCACCGGTTTCTCCACCTTCGACCGCACGGGCATCAGAGCGAGAAAGTCCTCCATCGCCCGATGGATGTCCATCGTTCCCGTGCCGTCATTGTAGATGCGGTTGGTCGTCAGAAGCCGCCCTTTCGCCTCGTTAATCTTCTCCCCGTTGTAGGCAAGTGCGCCGTACAACGAGTTTCCTACACAGATTTTTGCGACCATTTTTCCTGCATCTCCCTTGAAAGTTCCACAATCTTACGGCTCAGTTTCACGAGTTCGACGGTCTGTTGCTCCAGCTTGTAGAGCAACGCCATCGCCTTTTTTTCGGAAAAATGCAGCCTCAGTTCCTTCACTACTTGGTTGTAGTTCGTGCCTACCGCTCGGAACTGCGCGTGAAAATCGGACAGCTTGGTGTAGTAATCCACCAGCGTCTTGTCCACTTTCAGTACCTTGAACGGCTGCCCGAAGAAGTGCGCTTTCAGGAAAACCGACTTGGCGTAAACGCCCGACTTCTCGAACATGGAGAGGAAACGGTTGTGTTCCTCCTCGCTGAAACGGACGGTGTAGCGGAACACCGCCGGATCGAGTTTGGGATTTCTCCCGCCTTTGTTTCTTCTTTTTTCACTCATATTATTTTGGATTTAGCGGTTTGACGGCATAAGCCGCCGCTTGGGGATACATACACCGTAGGTTTGAGAGGCTTCCCGACTTCGGAGGGTAAGCCCGCCCCCTGCAAGGGCAAGGCGATTTCGTGGCTGCTCAAAATGTTTTGAGCGGCTGAAAACATACCTTGCTATGTTCAGGTGAACATAAAAATCCGTCGGGGACGGATTGGGGGAATGCCTTTCAAACTCCGGGCTGCGCCACCTGCGGCGAACCCTGCCGTTCGGGTGCAAAGTTACGCCCTTAACGCGGTATCGGACAGAGGCTTGACCCGGACAATCAGTGCCAACCGGCGCAACGTGCTGCCACTTGCCGGAGAAGTGATACAAGTTCCAAAATATCCTTGTTTATTTGCAGCATGATTCGGATGTGGGACTGAAAATACACTCCTTCCGCCGGATGTTCGGACATCAATCCAAACGGATGAAAACGGGTGTACATATTCAGCCGGTTTTCCAAGCGCACGTCCATGCGGACGGATAAAGGCGTGGATGATTGGACAGACCGATGAATGCCCGCAGGCACAGCCGGATTAAGGAGTGAATAAATAAATGGAAGCGCGTGCGTATGTATGAATGGCAATACGCTACCGCCACCGGACAGATGTATAACCAAATAAATTATCAGACAAATGAAAGAAGCAACTTATGTGGCAATCTCCACGCAGAAAGGTGGAGCGGGTAAGACAACCCTGACAGTGCTTGTGGCAAGCTACCTGCACTATGTGAAAGGCTATAACGTAGCCGTAGTGGACTGCGATTTTCCGCAGTACAGTATCCATGATATGCGCAAGCGTGACATGAAAGCCGTCATGGAGGATGAGCATTACAAAGTGCTGGCGTATGAGCAACTCAAGCGGCTGAAGAAAAATCCGTACCCAATCAGATGCAGCCGTGCGGAAGACGCGATAAGAACCGCCGAAAATCTGGTAGAAGCGCAGCCCGACCTCGATTTCGTGTTCTTCGACCTGCCGGGAACCATCAACAACGCCGACGTGGTACAGACCATTTCCAAAATGGACTATATCTTCACGCCCATCATCGCCGACCGTGTGGTGATGGAGAGTTCCATCAAGTTCGCCACTGTCATCAACGAACAGATGATAAGCACGGGCAAGTCTGGCATCAAAGGGATTTATCTCGTGTGGAACATGGTGGACGGACGCGAAAAGACAGAACTGTACAAGGCATACGACAAGGTCTGTGCCGAGTTCGCCCTGCCTATTCTGGAAACATACCTGCCGGATAGCAAGCGTTTTCGCAAGGAAACGGCGGCAGAACGCAAGGCGGTATTCCGATCCACAGCCTTCCCTGCGGACAAGACGCTGATACGCGGCAGTAACCTTGACAAACTCGCGGATGAGATTCTCGGTATCATTAAAAGCTGAATATCATGGCAAAGAAAACAAGAATTGAGGACATCGACAGCGAAGCCGTAATCAACTCGTTCCGGCTGGACGATACAAGCATTCCACCGGAAGCGAGAAGTACGGGCGGAAACGCACTTTCTCCACCTTCGAAAGAAGCGACACAAGAAGCCGTTTCCTTGCCTGTCCCGCGCGCCAAAGAGGAACCGGAACGCAGGCGCAGGAACGGCAAGCTGGAAAAACCGGATTATGACACGGTATTCATGTGCGGGTCCAATGTCACGGCAAGGCTCGGCAAGCAGGTATATATCCGCAAGGAATACCACGACCGCATACAGAAAATGCTCCATGTAATCGGAGGCAACGAGGTTACTATCGCGGCTTTTCTTGACAACGTGCTGACACACCATTTCACGCTGTTCCAAGACGAGATAGCCGAATCGTTCAAACGGCACATGGAATCCTATAATTTATAAAAAACAATAAACAACAAAGAAGTATGAAAACAACAAACAAGAACCGTCAGGCAGACTGCCTGCAAACAGGAAAGAGTGAAAGAACCGCTGCGCGTGCAGCAAAGTGTACAACCGACTACGGTCAGGAAAAGACCGACAGTGACTTCCGCAGGGATAAAGGCGGAAGCAAGCCGCTCTCGACTTTCCTGCAAGCATCGGAAATCAAGACGCGGCAATGTATATACATCAGCCGTGAGATCCATGAGAAAGTCGCTATCGTCGCCAGTCGGATGGGAAACGGCTTGAGCATCGGCAAGTTCGTGGACAACATCCTTCGAGACCATTTCCGACAATATGGGGCACAGTACACGGAACAGATTGAAAACGCCCAAAAAGTGAAACTATGACAAAGGTGTTTTTAATCGTATCGGTTGCCTGCAACGTGTGGTTTCTGTCCCTGTTGCTCTACGACCGCATCATAGAAACGAAACTTATCCGTTTCTTCAGACACATTGCCGGGTTGTGGCGGTCATTGGACTGTACGGCGGCAGAGCAGGGAAAGGATAAGGAAACGCCTCACACAGACACCTCGGACATCATCGGCAAGAGCCGTTTCAAGATGGCATCAACCCGGACAACCGCTGCCATACCGACGCAAGAAGCCGCCACTTCGGAAAAAGGCATTGAGCTGTCGGAGGAAGACGCTACTTTTGACGACGGAAACACGGAAACCGTTTCACACCCGGCACAAGTCCCGATGGAAAAACTTGACGAGACTTTCACGAGCATCCCGCCTTCGGAACTTGAATACGGAGAGGATGAGCCGGAGGATGAAGAGCCAGACAAAAAGCAGGCTTCGGGAAGCAGCTTCGAGGATATTGACATGGCAGTACGCGCTATACGGAAAGATTCACCATCCGATGAGGAAATGCGACACGCCGGAAAGGTAATGACGGAACTGGACGGGACAGAGCTTTTCACAAGGATAACGGAACGCCTGACCGATGAAGCGATGAGCGAGAGGCTTGCAAAGGCGATGTCTGTTTTCGTGGACACGGTGAACATGACAGTGACACGCCAAAAGAAAAAGGTGTTCATGATTCCCGACAACATCGAGGAATTCGATTTCCGAAACTATGTATAACGGCTAAAAAAGAATGGAAATGAAAACATAAGACGGCATCACACCATGCGCACGGCGGTACAAGGTACAGCCAATCCGCAACGGACACACCCAAGTCCGTAGAAACAAACGGACAACCACTAAAACCAAAGTAAAGTAATCAAGTATCAACCGCCCGAAAAAGGACTATCCACCCTTTGGACGGCACAAAGCAAGAACAGTTTATGAACAAGAACATCAAGAACGCTTTGAAAAGCAAGAAAACAATCCTCTCTGCGGCACTTATGATTGCCGCAACCGCCTCCGCATTTGCGCAAGGAAACGGTCTGGCAGGCATCAACGAAGCACCTCTATGGTGAGTTCGTATTTCGACCCCGGTACGAAACTTATCTATGCCATCGGCGCGGTGGTCGGTCTTATCGGAGGCGTGAAAGTCTATGGCAAGTTTTCGTCCGGCGATCCGGACACTTCGAAGACCGCTGCCTCGTGGTTCGGGGCTTGCATCTTCCTGATTGTCGCCGCCACCATCCTGCGTTCATTCTTCCTTTAATAAACAATGTATGGCTGAATATCCGATAAACAAGGGTATCGGTCGTCCGGTCGAGTTCAAGGGTTTGAAGGCTCAGTACCTCTTCATCTTCTGCGGAGGTCTGCTGGCTCTCTTCGTCCTGTTCGTCATCCTCTACATGGTCGGCATCGACCAGTGGGTATGTATCGGCTTCGGCGCAGCATCGTCTTCCGTCCTCGTATGGCAGACTTTCGCGCTGAACGCCCGGTACGGCGAACACGGGCTGATGAAATTGGAAGCGGCAAGGAGCCATCCCCGATACCTTATCAACCGGCGGCGGATTACCCGATTATTCAAACGGCAACGAAAGGAAGAAACGACATGAGAAATACATCCAAAATGACAACACTGGAAAACAAGTTCCCGCTGCTGGCTGTGGAGCATGGCTGCATTATTTCCAAAGACGCCGACATCACGGTGGCTTTCGAGGTGGAACTGCCGGAGCTTTATACCGTGACGGGCGCAGAGTACGAGGCGATACACGGCTGCTGGTGCAAGGCTATCAAGGTGCTGCCGGACTTCTGCGTCGTACATAAGCAGGACTGGTTCATCAAGGAACGCTATAAGCCGGAGTTACAGAAAGACGACATGAGTTTTCTGAGCCGCTCCTTTGAACGCCACTTCAACGAGCGTCCGTACCTGAAACACTCCTGTTATCTCTACCTGACCAAGACGACAAAGGAGCGCAACCGGATGCAGAGCAACTTCAGTACGCTGTGCCGGGGGCATATCATCCCGAAGGAACTGGACAGGGAAACCGCCGGAAAGTTCATGGAGGCTGCCGAACAGTTCGAGCGCATCATGAACGACAGCGGTTTTGTCAGGTTACGCCGCCTCTCCACCGACGAGATTGTCGGGACGGAGAAGTCCGCCGGACTGATAGAGCGTTACTTCTCGCTCATGCCCGAAGGCGACACGACCTTGCAGGACATCAACCTCTCGGCAAGGGAAATGCGCATAGGCGACAACCGCCTGTGCCTGCACACCCTCTCCGATGCAGAGGATATGCCCGGAAAGGTGACTACCGACATCCGCTACGAGAAACTTTCCACGGATCGAAGCGACTGCCGCCTTTCCTTCGCCTCCCCCGTTGGTCTGCTGCTCTCCTGCAACCACATCTACAACCAATATGTGATTATCGACAACAGCGAGGAAAATTTACAGAAGTTCGAGAAGTCCGCAAGGAATATGCAGTCGCTATCCCGATACAGCCGGAGCAACAGCATCAACCGCGAGTGGATAGACCAGTACCTGAACGAAGCCCATTCCTACGGGCTGACCTCGGTGCGGGCGCACTTCAACGTCATGGCGTGGAGCGACGACGCGGAGGAGCTGAAGCATATCAAGAACGATGTGGGCAGCCAGCTGGCGAGCATGGAGTGTGTACCGCGCCACAACACCATCGACTGCCCGACACTCTACTGGGCGGCGATGCCCGGCAATGCGGCGGACTTTCCTGCGGAAGAGAGTTTCCACACTTTCATAGAGCAGGCGGTGTGCCTCTTCACGGAGGAAACCAACTACCGCAGTTCGCTCTCGCCCTTCGGCATCAAGATGGTGGACAGGCTCACTGGAAAACCGTTGCACCTCGACATCAGCGACCTGCCGATGAAGCGGGGCATCACGACCAACCGCAACAAGTTCGTATTAGGTCCTTCGGGCAGCGGCAAGTCGTTTTTCATGAACCACCTCGTGAGGCAATACTACGAGCAGGGTACGCACGTGGTGCTGGTGGACACGGGAAACTCCTATCAGGGCTTGTGCGAGATGATCCGGCGCAAGACAAACGGGGCGGACGGCGTGTACTTCACCTACACGGAGGAAAAACCAATTTCGTTCAACCCGTTCTACACCGATGATTGCGTGTTCGACGTGGAGAAGAAGGACAGCATCAAGACATTGCTGCTGACGCTCTGGAAGTCGGAGGACGACAAGGTGACGAAAACGGAGAGCGGCGAACTGGGCAGTGCGGTGAACGCCTACATCGAGCGTATCAGGGCTGACCGGAGCATCGTCCCCTCGTTCAACACCTTCTATGAGTATATGCGCGATGACTACCGCCGCGAACTGGCGGAACGTGAGATAAAGGTGGAGAAGTCCGATTTCAACATCGACAATATGCTCACCACCATGCGGCAGTATTACCGGGGCGGACGCTATGACTTCCTGCTCAACTCCACGGAGAACATCGACCTGCTCGGCAAGCGGTTCATCGTCTTCGAGATTGATTCCATAAAGGAGAATCGAGAACTTTTCCCTGTGGTGACAATCATTATCATGGAAGCCTTCATCAACAAGATGCGCCGTCTGAAAGGCGTGCGCAAACAGTTGATAGTGGAAGAGGCTTGGAAAGCACTCTCTTCGGCGAACATGGCTGAATACCTGCGCTATATGTACAAGACCGTGCGCAAGTATTACGGGGAGGCAATCGTGGTGACGCAGGAGGTGGACGACATCATTTCCTCGCCTGTGGTCAAGGAGAGCATTATCAATAACTCCGACTGCAAGATACTCCTTGACCAGCGGAAGTACATGAACAAGTTTGATGCTATACAATCCCTGTTGGGGCTTACGGAGAAAGAGAAGTCGCAGATACTCTCCATCAACATGGCGAACAACCCGTCAAGGCTCTACAAGGAGGTCTGGATCGGACTGGGTGGCACACAGTCGGCGGTCTATGCCACAGAAGTTAGTGCGGAGGAATATCTGGCGTACACTACTGAAGAAACGGAGAAGGTGGAGGTTTACCATCTGGCGGAGCAATTGGGCAGCGACATCGAAGCCGCCATCCGGCAGCTTGCCGAAAGGCGGAGGAACAAGCAGTAAGTAATCAATAATCAGTAAAATAGATTTATCAACGAAAAAAGAAAAGCGTATGAGTATATCAAGAGTAAAGATGCTGCAAGTCAGCAAGTGTCTGATTGGATTGGCGGTCATGGTGCTGCAATCCTGTGACGTGGCGGAGAACCGCCGCGACCTGCTGTGCGGGAACTGGGAAAGCGTGGAGGGCAAGCCCGACGTGCTTATCTACAAGGAGGGCAAAGCCTATAAGGTGACGGTGTTCAAACGGAGCGGCATCCGCCACAAGCTGAAGCCGGAAACCTATCTCCTGCAGGAGGAGAACGGCAACCTGTTCATGAACACCGGCTTCCGCATCGACGTGACGTATAACGAAGCCACCGACGTGCTGACTTTTTCACCGAACGGGGACTACGTGCGTGTGAAGCCTCAGCCGGAAAACCCGGTAGAAAAATAAGAACCGCTAAAATCCAAAGAAACATGAGAACAAGAATAACATTCATCATCTGCCTGTGCCTGCTTTTCGTGGGCAGGGCTTCCGCCCAATGGGTCGTGAGCGATCCGGGCAATCTGGCGCAGGGCATCATCAACGCCTCAAAAAATATCATCCACACCTCGAAGACCGCCACGAACATGGTGAACAACTTTCAGGAAACGGTGAAGATTTACGAGCAGGGCAAGAAGTATTACGACGCGCTCAAATCCGTGAACAATCTCGTCAAGGATGCCCGCAAGGTGCAGCAGACCATCCTGATGGTAGGCGACATCACCGACATCTACGTGACCAGCTTCCAGAGGATGATGCGTGATGACAACTTCACGGTGGAGGAACTGGGAGCCATCGCCTTCGGCTACACCAAGCTATTGGAGGAATCCAACGATGTGCTGACGGAATTGAAGAACGTGGTGAACATCACCACGCTCTCCATGACGGACAAGGAGCGCATGGATGTGGTGGAACGCTGCTACTCCAAGATGAAGCGTTACCGCAACCTCGTGAGCTACTACACCAACAAGAACATCAGCGTGAGCTACCTGCGGGCAAAAAAGAAGAACGACCTCGACCGCATCATGGGGCTGTACGGGAACATGAACGAAAGATACTGGTAGCCTATGAATTTCGACAACCTTCACCAGATTCTGCGATCGCTCTACGAGCAGATGATGCCGCTATGCGGGGACATGGCGGGCGTGGCGAAAGGCATCGCCGGACTGGGCGCGCTGTTCTACGTCGCTTACCGGGTGTGGCAATCGCTGGCGAGAGCCGAACCGATAGACATGTTCCCCATGTTGCGCCCGTTCGCGATAGGCTTGTGCATCATGTTCTTTCCAACGGTGGTATTAGGCACGATAAACAGCATCATGTCGCCCGTCGTGCAGGGTACGGCAAAGATGCTGGAGGCGGAAACGCTGGACATGAACCGATACCGTGAGCAGAAAGACAAGCTGGAATACGAAGAGATGATGCGCAACCCCGAAACCGCCTACCTTGTGTCGAACGAGGAGTTTGACAAACAATTGGAGGAACTGGGCTGGTCGCCCGGCGACATGGTGACGATGGCGGGAATGTACATCGAGCGCGGGATGTATAACATGAAGAAGGGCATCCGCGACTTCTTCCGCGAAATACTGGAACTGATGTTCCAAGCCGCCGCCCTCGTGATAGACACCATCCGCACGTTCTTCCTCGTGGTGCTGGCGATACTCGGTCCGATAGCCTTCGCCATATCGGTGTGGGACGGCTTCCAAAGCACGCTCACACAATGGATATGCCGCTACATACAGGTCTATCTGTGGCTGCCCGTATCGGATATGTTCAGCACCATACTGGCGAAAATCCAAGTGCTGATGCTGCAAAGCGACATCGAACGTATGCAGGCTGACCCGAACTTCTCGCTGGATTCGAGCGACGGGGTGTATATCGTCTTCATGATAATCGGCATCATCGGCTACTTCACCATTCCCACGGTGGCGGGCTGGATTATCCAAGCCGGAGGCATGGGAAGCTACGGTCGCAACGTGAACCAGACGGCAGGACGAGCCGGAAGCATGGCGGGCAGCGTGGCGGGTGCAGCCGCAGGCAACATGGTCGGACGTGCCGGGAAACTGCTGAAATAATCAACTGACAATTAAAAACGAATAAACAACAATGGAATTTAAGTCACTCAAAAACATCGAATCATCGTTCAGGCAGATACGCCTGTTCGGTATCGTCTTCCTCTCGTTGTGCGCCGTGATAACGGTATGGAGCGTGTGGAGTTCCTACCGCTTCGCGGAGCGGCAACGGGAAAAAATTTACGTGCTGGACAACGGCAAGTCGCTGATGCTGGCTCTCTCGCAGGACTTGTCACAGAACCGTCCTGCGGAAGCGAGGGAACACGTGCGCCGCTTCCATGAGCTGTTCTTCACGCTCTCGCCCGAAAAGAGCGCGATAGAGCACAACGTGAAACGCGCCTTGCTGCTGGCGGACAAAAGCGTGTACAACTACTATTCGGACTTTGCCGAGAAGGGGTACTACAACCGCATCATAGCAGGGAATATCAATCAAGTGCTGAAGGTGGACAGCGTGGTGTGCGACTTTAACGGCTACCCGTACCGTGCGACTACCTATGCCACGCAGAAGATCATCCGGCAGAGCAACGTCACTGAGCGCAGCCTCGTGACCACGTGCCGCCTCTTGAACTCGTCCCGTTCGGACGACAATCCCAACGGTTTCACCATCGAGGGATTCACCATCATCGAGAACAAGGATTTACAAACCATCAAAAGGTAAACGGACATGAAGAAAATCAGGAAATCATTTTGGAGCGCATACTGGAAGCTCCACGACAAAAAGAAAATGCTGGCGGCAAGGCTCAAAGGCTATCTGGACGGCTTGCCCCCGAAGACACGCTGGCGCATCGTGCTGGCGATGCTCGCTGCCTTCGCGGTGCTTGCCCTCTACACCTTCGGCAAAGCCGTCTATGACATCGGCAGGAATGACGGCAGCTGGATGGTGACAGACCATGCCGGACAGGTGAAACTGTCCGTAAAGCCGGACAACAATCACAACGTAATACCTTATTTGTATGGAACAGACGAAGAATGAACCTAAAAACGAGAACAAGGCGGCTCCCGACAACGGGAAACCGAAGAAGGAGCGCAAGCCGCTGACCGAAGCCCAAAGGCTGAAACATCAGAAAATGATAGTGCTGCCCGCTATGGTGCTGGTATTCATCGGGGCAATGTGGCTGATATTCGCCTCGTCTTCCGACAAGGAGCAGCAACCGGGGACGGGAGGTTACAACATCGAAATGCCCGACGCTGACAAAGCGAACTGTCAGATTATCGGCGACAAGGCGAAAGCCTACGAACAGGGGGCGATGGAGGAACGGCAGGAGAACCGCAGCCGCGCCATGCAGGAACTGGGCGATATGTTCGACCGCAAGGTGGCGGAAACGGACGGCGGCAGGGACTTCGACCTTGCCAATCCCGGAGGATCGGAGGAAGCGGAGAAGTCCGCCCCGAAGACAATCCGTTCCTCCGCTGCCGCTTACCGCGACCTCAATGCCACGCTCGGCAACTTCTATGAGCAGCCGAAGAAGGACAATGCGGACGTGTTGTTGAGCCAAGGCGAAAAAATGGACGAACTGTTGGAGCGCATCGCCTCGCTGGAAACGGAACTGGAAAGCGAGAAAGGCAAGGCGTCCGCTATGGATGACCAAGTGGCACTTATGGAGAAGTCTTACGAGCTGGCGGCGAAGTACATGGGCGGACAGAACGGCACACAGCCACCTGTCGGACAGGCGGCAGAGCCTTACCCCGTGCAGAAAGCTGGAAAGAACACGGCAGCACCTGTCAGGCAGGTGGCGCATCATGTGGTGTCCTCACTCTCACAGCCGATGAGCAACGCCGAGTTTGTCGCCTCTTTCTCGCAGAATCGTAACCGCAGTTTCAACACGGCGGTGGGCATCACGACCGTATCGGACAAGAACACCATATCAGCGTGTGTCTATGGGGCGCAGAGCGTGACCGACGGGCAGGCTGTCAAACTCCGGCTGCTGGAACCAATGGCGGTAGCGGACAAAATTATTCCTCGCAATGCTGTGGTGGTCGGCACGGCAAAGATTCAGGGCGAACGGCTCGATATTGAAATCACGTCGCTGGAATATGCAGGTACGATTATCCCGGTAGAGCTGGAGGTGTATGATACGGACGGGCAGCCCGGTATTTTCATTCCCAATTCGATGGAGATGAACGCTGTCAGGGAAGTTGCCGCCAACATGGGCGGCTCGCTGGGCAGCAACATCAATATCTCCACCAACGCCGGAGCTCAGCTCGCCTCCGACTTGGGCAAGGGACTGATACAAGGCACGAGCCAGTATATCGCCAAGAAGATGCGTACCGTCAAGGTGCATCTGAAAGCCGGGTACAAGGTCATGCTCTATCAGGACAGGAATTGAAAACAATAACAGTAACAACAATCCAATTTTTATTTACCACTAAAATCCAAAGTAATGAGAAAAGTAATCATCATGTTTGCCCTCGCTATGGGCATCGTAACTGCCAACGCTCAGGAGAACGTAACCGTTGGAGAGAACAACGAAAGTGAACAACCGACCTTGACAAAGGAGGTCTATCCGCAGAAGGAGGCGGACGGCGACCTGTATCACGGGCTGACGAAGAAACTGACCTTCGACCGCATGGTTCCTCCGCACGGCTTGGAAGTGACCTACGACAAGACCGTCCATGTCATTTTCCCCTCGGAGGTTCGTTACGTCGATTTAGGCTCGCCCGACCTGATTGCGGGCAAAGCCGATGGAGCGGAGAACGTCATCCGCGTGAAGGCTACCGTGAGGAACTTCCCGAACGAGACCAATATGTCCGTGATAACGGAAGACGGGAGTTTCTATACCTTCAACGTGAAATACGCCGCTGAACCGCTGCTGCTCAACGTGGAGATGTGCGACTTCATACATGACGGTGAGAATGTGAACCGCCCGAACAACGCGCAGGAAATCTATCTGAAGGAACTGGGCAGCGAAAGCCCGATGCTGGTGCGCCTTATCATGAAATCCATCCACAAGCAGAACAAGCGCGAGGTGAAGCACATCGGCTGCAAGCGATTCGGCATCCAGTACCTGCTGAAAGGCATCTACACGCATAATGGTTTGCTCTATTTCCACACGGAGATAAAGAACCAGAGCAACGTGCCTTTCGATGTGGACTATATCACATGGAAAATCGTGGACAAGAAGGTGGCGAAGCGTACCGCCGTGCAGGAGCAGATCATCCTGCCGCTCCGTGCGCAGAATTACGCCACGCTCGTGCCGGGCAAGAAGAGCGAGCGCACGGTGTTCACGATGGCGAAGTTCACCATCCCCGACGACAAGTGCCTCGTGGTGGAACTCAACGAGAAGAACGGAGGTCGTCACCAGTCTTTCGTGATTGAGAACGAGGATTTGGTGCGTGCGGGTACCATCAACGAACTTCAAGTACGCTGACCATGAGAAAGTACATCGCAATAATCATCGCGTCGCTTGCCCTGTTCACGGGGCAGGCGCACGCCCAGCGATGCCTGCCGAAGATGCAGGGCATCGAGATCAGGGCGAACATGGCGGACGGCTTCAATCCCGGCGGCAACGACGGCGGGTACAGCTTCGGAGCGGCTCTTTCCACCTACACGAAAAAGGGGAACAAATGGGTGTTCGGCGGCGAGTACCTGTTGAAGAACAACCCTTACAAGGACGGAAAGATACCCGTGGCACAGTTCACGGCGGAGGGCGGATACTATTTCAAGATACTCTCCGATGCCCGTAAAATCGTGTTCGTCTATGCAGGGGCTTCGGCTCTTGTCGGATATGAATCGGTGAACTGGGGCGAGAAGGTACTGCATGACGGCTCCACGCTCCATGACCGGGACGCCTTCATCTACGGCGGTGCGCTGACGCTCGATGTGGAGTTTTACGTGGCAGACCGTATCGCCCTGCTTGCCAACCTCCGGGAGCGTTGCCTGTGGGGTGGCGACACGAGGAAGTTTCATACGCAGTGGGGCGTGGGCATCAAGTTCATCATTAACTGACGCGCCACATGGAACGGACGGAAATTGACGCCATGAGGCAGTTACCCCTTGCGGACTTCCTCGCACGGCTGGGGCATGAACCTGTCCGAAGAAGCGGCAACGAGTTGTGGTATCGTGCGCCATACCGCAATGAGCGCACACCATCTTTCCGTATAAACGTGGCGAAACAACTTTGGTACGACTTCGGTACGGGTAAGGGCGGCGACATCTTCACGCTTGCCGGGGAGTTTATCGAAAGCGGCGACTTCATGGAGCAGGCAAAGTTCATAGCGAAAACCGCCAATATGCCTATGCCTGTTCCCGAAGGGAGCAAACCGACTTTCCTGCCTAAACCGTCAGAACTTGTCTTTGAGGGAATGGAAGCCGTCCAGTTGCTTCGTTCTCCACTGACGGACTATCTGGAGGAACGGGGCATTCCTTACGCTGTCGCATCACGCTACTGTTGCCGACTGAATTACGGAGTGCGTGGCAAGCGGTATTTTGCCGTCGGTTTCCCGAACGTGGCGGGCGGATATGAAATTCGCAGCCGTTTCTTCAAGGGATGCGTACCGCCGAAGGATGTGTCGCTGGTCAAGTCAGAAGGCTCTCCAAATGACGTGTGCAGCATGTTTGAGGGCTTCATGGACTTTCTTTCCGCTGCCACGCTCGGATTGGAAACGGGCGACTGCTTTGTGCTGAACTCCGTCGCCAACGTGGAAAAGGCGATGAAGTATCTGGACGGTTACGGGCGCATAGACTGTTATCTCGACCGTGACGAAGCCGGACGGCGCACGTTGGAAATGATGAAAGGACACTACGAGGAACGTGTCTGTGACCGTTCCGCCCTCTATGACGGTTGCAAGGACTTGAACGAGTATCTGCAACTGACAACGAAAGGAAAAGAGAACAACTTAAAAATCAAAGGACAATGAACATACTGAACAACAAAAACAAGAGAAAATCAATCTTCAAGGCGTTGGCACTCTGCCTGTTCGCCTCCGTGTCGCTCACGTTCGTGTCGTGTGACGACGACATGGACATCCAGCAATCCTATCCTTTCACGGTGGAAACCATGCCCGTGCCTAACAAGGTGACAAAGGGGCAGACGGTGGAAATCCGTTGTGAGCTGAAAAAGACGGGCGATTACGCCAACACTCTCTACACCATCCGGTATTTCCAGTTCGAGGGAGAAGGAACATTGAAAATGGACAACGGAATCACGTTCCTGCCCAACGACCGCTACCTGCTCGAAAACGAGAAGTTCCAGCTGTATTACACGGCGCAAGGTGACGAGGCGCACAACTTCATTGTGGTGGTGGAGGACAATTTTAACAACTTCTGCGAGTTGGAATTTGACTTCAACAACCGAAACGTGAAAGATGACACCCTGACCATTGCTCCTATCGGCAACTTTAAGTCCTTGTCAAAATGATGCGTGTATTCATGGCTATCTTCTGTTCGCTTCTGGCGGTATGTCCCGTGTCCGCACAGGACAATCGCCAAGAGGGAACTGAGGGGCAGGCGGTTATCTACCGGCTGCCACTATTTGAGAGGGCGGTGCAATGCACGAAATACTTTGAGGGCTGGCATTCGGAAAAACACCACCCGTATGTAGGGTACGGGCATCAGTTGCAGCCGGACGAAAAGTATTCGGCACACACCATGACGAAGCGGCAGGCGGACGCACTCCTGCGGAAAGACCTCCGAAAGTTCTGTGCGATGTTCCGGCAGTTCGGAAAAGATAGTCTGATCCTTGCCACACTCGCCTACAATGTCGGTCCATACCGGCTTTTGGGGAGCGAGAAGATACCCAAAAGCACGCTGATCCGGAAGCTGGAGGCTGGCGACAGGAATATTTATCGGGAGTATATCGCTTTCTGCAACTACAAGGGTAAACGGCACGCCATGCTGCTCAAACGGAGAAAGGCGGAGTTTGCATTGCTGTATATTCCGTAAAAAACTTGAATATATAGACCCTGATGATGTTTACAACTTCATTAGAGTCTATATTATTGTAGTATTATCACTATATTTTGTGGCTATAAATCAAGATATTTCGCTATTTATTGCTAACTTTGCAAGAAAAAGTATGGAAAGACAATTACCTTATGAAATAAGTTACAATACGGTTGCGTATTGGCGCAAAATCGAAAATGGATTTCTTTGGGGTGTATTTATATGTTCAATATTACTTCAAACATTTCAAGTAGATTGCATAAAACATTCATTGGATTCAACGAGGTGTGTTATCAACTTGCTTAATATACTGAATTATTTTTCTATTATAGGGTATGGTATATTATACATTGTAGTAGAGATTATTATGCAACCTATGGTTGCGAACGAAAGGCGTAAGGGGTTTATAGATAATTCGTTAGGAACAAAACTATTAGATAGACCTGTCTTGAATTATTACGATAATGATTCTATCGAACAAGGACCCTATAAAATGTTAGTTAATTGTTATGAGAATTGCTTTTTTACATATAATAACATCATTAAAGCAATGTTATCTAAAATGGTAATAAAGAGCACAATACTATTTGTTTTGCTTTTGATATTTGCATACCACGGAATAAAAGATAACGTCTTTGCCATACCATTCTTGCAACTATTTTTATCGTCATTGTTCTTAATAGAACTGATATACCACATAGTATTCTTTTTTAGATTGAAGAATTTGTGTGAGAAATTCAAACAAATATTTAGTACACCTAAATCAAATAAAAACAAAACTATTCAGGATGCTATATATATGGTACTTGAATACGAAACAACATTGGCATATAATAAATCTCCGAATAGCAATTCTGTGTACCAAAAACTAAACAATAAATTAACGGAAGAATGGAACTTTATAAAACAGAATTATGATATTCGATAAATTAGAAAAATATACAACAGAAAGTGTATTACAAGGACATCCTGATAAAATATGCGACCAAATAAGTGATGCTCTTTTGGATGCTTACTTAATGCAGGATTGTAATGCTCATACAGCAATAGAATGTTTGGGAAGTGGTAATAATTTAATTGTTGCTGGAGAAATCAGTACTCAAAATAAAAGGGTTGATATTGAGAATGTTGTCAATGGTGTATATCAATCCATAGGCTATTGTGAAAAATTAAACATACTGAACTTTTTGACTTCACAATCAAGACAACTAAATGATGCCGTTATGAACGGTGGAGCTGGCGACCAAGGTATTGTGTATGGTTATGCCATAAATAACCAATATAATTTTCTTCCATACGGTGCGTATATCTCTAATTTAATTGCCAAAGAGATTGATACGTATAGAAAGAGCGTAGATTATCTCCTCCCTGATGGGAAAGTACAAGTCACAATTAGCGAAAATAATCTTGAGCAATTGATAATCAATGTACAGCATAAGGAGAATATTCATCCAGATTTCATTGAAAATGATATAAAGCAGAAGGTTTTAACTCAACTGATTGATTGTAAAAATGTGGATATTCAGATAAATAGGAAATCAAAATTTTATAAAGGTGGG
The DNA here is from genome assembly GCF_947632445.1 of uncultured Bacteroides sp. Lineage (GTDB taxonomy): Bacteria > Bacteroidota > Bacteroidia > Bacteroidales > Bacteroidaceae > Bacteroides. The sequence continues at coordinate 19,930 of NZ_CANRPM010000049.1, forward strand.
TTTATTAACGATACAGGATTAACTGGTCGTAAAATAATGATAGACACTTATGGTGGTTTGGTAACACATGGCGGAGGTGCTTTTTCTGGAAAAGATCCGAGTAAAATAGATAGAAGTGCTGCTTACATGGCTCGATTTGTTGCAAAAAACATAGTTGCAAACGGATTAGAAAAAGAATGTAAAATAGCAGTGGCTTATTTGTTTGGAGAAGAACAGCCTACCATGCTAAATGTTTCCACAGATAAAGAATCCAATTCTACAAAATTGAAACAATTTATTCTATCAAAATTCGATTTTAGACCTAATGCAATAATTGAGTTATTAAAATTAAAGAATCCTATATATCGACCAACTTCTATATATGGACATTTCTTTAATCCTAATTACAATTGGGAACAAATCATATCTTTATAAGATTGGTTTTATCGAAGATTGGTACAAAGGTTTCTTTGCTACTTTCTTTGTCCGCCATCATGCTCACTGAAAGAAAGTAGGGCGGCTTTCGCCGCCACCACTCAAAAACGGGTGTAAAGTCCCGTTACTATCGTGAACATTTCTTCCAGCATATCGCAATATATGCCCTCGTGTATTTCGATGTCCTTTATCTTGCACTCAAATATCTTTTTGCTGAACGTCCTGCGGTAGAAACGCATATTGTAGAGGTCTAAGCCCGCATCGTAGATTATGTCAAGGCGGTTTGCGCTCGTCTTGTTCCTCGCAAGGCTCATGCGCAATCCGTTGCCCATGTCTATGAAGTCCTTGCTTCCCGTCATGGCGGCAAAACGTCTGCCGCCTATCTGCTGTAAAATCGTCTTTGCTATCATGCTTTTCTTGGTTTTAGGTTGGCGGTGCGGACACCGCCAACTTGTTTAACATTCTGTTATCTCGGCAATGGGGGTGTTTCGTTTCAGCCATTCCATCAGGCACTCCATATTGTACTCGCTTGTGATGACTGCCGTATGGCTGTTGATGGCGGTAAACCTGCTGCTCTCGTAGTCGTCTATCCACCCTTTTAGGGTATCAACTCCCCACGCTTCGGCATCGTCAAAGATGCCGTCCAATACTTTGATAGGCTCGCTGAACTTCACTATCAGCGTTTGGTAAGTTGCGTTCATCGTCTGTCCTCCTTTCCTCCCTTTGCCGTGAGCCACTTATCCCGTGCGGCTCGGCACTCGTCCAATGTGGGTTTGACACAAGAGAACAACTCTCCGTCTGTGGGGTGGCGGTAGTCGTACTGCACAAGTGTCCGCTTGCGTCTGCCGATACCTAATTGGAAACGCTCGTATTTCTCCGTACCTGCTTCGGTGCAGGTGCTTATTCCGTTGATGGTCATTCGTGTACTCATAATCGTTGTTTTTAGATGGTTAGAAATGTACAGACAGCACTCTGTTTTGCATCACCATTTCGGGGTCGTTCGTATAGCGTTGGTGCAGGTAGAAATGGTGGGAACCGAAGCCGTAAAGGAAAAATCTGGAAAGTTCGTGCTTCTCGGCAAAATCCTTTACACTCCGTCTTAACTGCTCCTCACTCGTTGCCAGAGTGAGGAGGTTCACAAATTCAAGGAACATCGTGGGGATTTTATCGTCCCACAGACAAATCATGCTTTCAATTCTTACTTCCATACTGTTGGGTATTATAGGTTGATACTATGCCGCTTCCATCCGCTGGCGGATAAGGTTCACGTTGCTGTTCACAAGGTTTACAATGCGGTCGTGGTACTCGGTATTGGAATTGTGCAAGCCACGACTTTGCACCACCTCCAATGTCTTCAAGGAAACCTCCACCGTTTCTATGCGCTTGCCGTCAATGGTGGCGGATAGGATAAGGGAGTTCTTTTCAAGGAAATAGGAGTTGGAAAACACGCAATGGTGCAGTTCCGTCCCTTCCGCTGCAAACTCCGCCACGCTCTCCAACACACGCACCTGCAAAGTGCCGTCCGTAAAGGCAATGCCGAAGAATATGCCTTTGAGTTTGCGGTATGCCTTCTCGTGTTTCTTCGCTTGGCGGATGCGTTCCTCCAACTTCTTGCGTTCTATCTCCTTGTTGCGCTTGTGCATAAGTCTGTCGTGTTCGGCTTTTAGGTCGGTGGGGCAAACGTACTTCGGGCTGTTCGTGTCCTTGCCGAAATGCCGCAGCAAGTCTATGGTGTCACGCCACATGGAGCCGTCAGCAATAGTGTAGCCGTTGCGGATACATATCTTCACGGATGCCCAATACCTCTCTATGTCAAAGGAACTGCGGATGTAGTGGCGCAACATGGGGTATTGCCCTGCTTTTAACAGCGTTTCAGCTCGGCTGTCGGAAAGGATAGCCTTGAAAAGGTCGTATGGCAGTGTGTTGTGATAGTCCCCGTTGAAGCCGTTGCGTTTCAATTCGGGTATGAAACGCTGTCGGGGATAAGCGCAGACGGGGAGTATATCGTATGCACGGAGTTTGTTGTTCTTGCGCACCTCCATGTCGCTGTATTCCGCCCATAGGTCGTAGTAAAGTATGGACATTCCACGCAGTCGGGCAACGGTCGTTGTCTTTCCATCGGGCGAAATCCACCTTTGTACCACTTCATAAATGGAATACTTGGCTGCTTGCCCTGCCTTGTATCGGAACTTGACGAAGAAGAAGCGTATCACTTGGTACTGCTTGCTGGTGGTGACGATGGAGAAGTATTCATTCTCGTTGAAAACACTCTTTCGGGTGCGCAACGCTTCCAACCGCATACCGCAATGGGGGCAGGTGCATCCGCAAAGGGTGTCCGCAAGGTCGTGGTCGCTCTTCCATGAATGTCCGCACTCAGTACAGATGTTCGTGCCGTCCGCCCTCTTGATGGCGTAATGCTTGAAGCAATGGTGGAAAGCGTATGCCTTTTGCATGGCGGTCAATCTCGGTAGTCGCTTGCTCAGATGTGCGACTTCCTGCTGTATGTGTGTTCTCGGTGTCATAAGCCTAAATCAAATAATGAGGGTTCTTGTACTTCTTGGGTGGTCGCTTTGTTGGATGTTCTCTGCTTGTGGTGGTTCTGCAACTTGCGGAGTTCCTCCTCTTGGTATCTTCGCACTGCGTCCTGCCGTGCTTTTGCCTTTTCCTCCGCTGTGAGTTCCACAACGTGTTATTACAAGATTAAAATTATCTCTGCATTATATGACAAGAACGATACAAATGATTGATTACCAAAAGC
>NZ_CANRPM010000050.1 GCF_947632445.1 uncultured Bacteroides sp.
CCTCCGTCTTAACGGAAAGCGGGTGCAAAGGTAGAAACTCTGAAACATATCATCCAAATTTTTAGAGAACTTTTTTTCTAAATGCACTAAAATAATTCATCTAAACACAACACGAACGGAACAGGAAAGATGAAAGAATGCAAAAGTGCACCTTATTTATATTACACGCGCGCGAGAAAGGTACAATACAACTACTTGCCGGCGGGCAGATGAAAAAGGGAAAACAACGGCCTATGAAGGAGGAAGCGACGATTTCAAAAGGAGAAAACGGGGCTTTTTATCTAATCGGGGAATAAACCCTTCTGATAGAATTAAAAAAGTCAAGATGTCAATAGATTGCGCTTCCCATAACAACCGGATGAAAAATGCAGTCTTTTTTTGTTTCTAAACAAAAGAAGACTTAATTTTGCGCCCGTTTCTTAAAACCTTATACTAAATTTGAAAAAGAAGATGAACGCAAAAATCAAGTTTCCATCCAAACAAGTGGCTATCCACGAAGCCAAAGACTACATTATGATAACTGTAGGAATGATTTTATACGGCATCGGATGGACCGTTTTCTTGCTGCCCAATGACATTACAACCGGTGGTGTACCTGGTATTGCCTCAATTGTCTATTTCGCAACCGGACTTCCTGTACAATATATCTACTTTCCCATTAACTTTACCTTACTGCTATTGGCCATCCGTATTTTAGGATGGAAATTCAGCATAAAAACCGTCTTTGCCGTATTTACGTTGACCTTCTTTCTGCCACTGATTCAACGGATGACACAAGGTCTCACACTGCTTCATGACCAGCCGTTCATGGCCTGCGTCATTGGCGCTTCTTTCTGTGGAATCGGTATCGGAATAACTTTCTCGTCGAACGGAAGCACAGGCGGCACGGATATTATCGCGGCTATCATCCATAAATACAGAGAAATCACCCTGGGAAAAGTGATACTGATTTGCGACCTAATCATCATCACATCAAGCTATTTCGTACTGAAAGATTGGGAAAAAGTTGTATATGGATACGTAACACTCTACATTTGCAGTTTCGTTCTCGACCAGGTAGTGAACAGCTTCCGCCAATCGGTACAATTCATCATCATCAGCGACAAATACGAAGAAATAGGCAAGCGCATCAACCTCTATCCCCACCGCGGCGTGACGATAATCAACGCTTCAGGATTCTATACAGGAAAGGAAATCAAGATGTTGTTCATCCTGGCTAAGAAGCGCGAGTCGGGCATCATCTTCCATCTGATCAAGGAGATTGACCCGAACGCATTCGTATCGCAAAGTGCTGTCATCGGCGTGTACGGCAAAGGATTTGACCACATCAAAGGGAAGTGACGGGTACGAAACGACCTTCCTTCCACACATATTTCAGCACGGGGCGAATGAAAGGTTTCAATACTTCATTCGCCTCGCTGTCCATATAGCGGGGAGTCGTGAAGGAGAACGTAAGCGTATCGCTTTGGGAAGAAAGATCGGCCATAATCAATGTCATATCGGCTTGGCTCATAGCCTGCCGCACGCCGTTGTCGTCCAAGGAGTCGGGGACAGAAAGAAAGTCATCCGACACAGGCATCTGGAGGAAAGAAGATGCGGAAAGTTCCTGCCAGTCCGTAGTATAAAAGCGGACATCGCTGTCGGGCACCGGGCCGTTGACAGTAGAGACCGTGCACACAATCCGCGTCGAGTCGTTCACATCCAACATCTTCATCTGCCAAAAGCTGCGGCTCGTCATCTGCATGCGGATATAGTCGTGAGCAAGCTCGGTCATTTCGGACTTCTGTCCCAAGCGATTGGTTACTTCCGCTTTCATCCGGCTTTCGAGGAAGTCGATGCAATCGGCTTTGTTGATAGCTGTCAGCAGAGGTGTCAGGCTGTCGGGCATTGCCTTGAAGCAATCTTTGGCTGTCTGGCCGAACAAGGGAGCCATGCCCAGAAGGGCTACAGAGATAAAGGTAGACAGTTTCTTCATTCTTTTATTCTTTTTTGTCTGTACTGCGACGGAGCAGGCGTCCCATGTCCTCCAGGAAACGGGCATCTACCTCGTCGAACGCATTGAGTTCATTGCTATCTACGTCGAGCACGCCCCACACTTTGCCCGCATCGTCGGTCAAAGGGACAACGATCTCCGAACGAGAGAGGGAGCTACAGGCGATATGTCCGGGGAAGGCGTCGACATCGGGCACCACCAGCGTGCGAGCTTCCTGCCACGCCGTACCACAGACACCGCGTCCTTTGTGAATGCGCGTGCAGGCTACAGGTCCCTGAAAAGGCCCCAGCACAAGTTCGTCGCCCGACACGCGATAGAAACCCACCCAAAAGAAACCGAACGTTTCCTTCAAAGCTGCCGCCACGTTGGCCAGATTAGCCACTTCGTCGGTTTCGCTGTGCAGAAGGCTTTCCACTTGAGGGAATAGAGCTACGTAGCGCTCCGCCTTCGTTCCGCCACTGACATATAAATCTTCTGCCATATCATTCATCGAATTTTGATTGCAGATGCAAAGATGGGAATTAACGCCGAAAGATACAAGACTGCCCCGCGTTAAAATCTACTTATATCGCCCGTCAGCGGCTTCCCAAGTAGAGGAAGAACATTCCGACGAGCACCAAAATGAGATCGACCGCCTTGCTTTTCAGGTTCTTTTCGTGGAAGAAGAGAGCGCCGAAGAGGAAGGAAACAACCACGCTGCCCCGTCGCACCATCGAAACGATGGAGATCATGGAACCTTCGAAACTGAGAGCGTAGAAATAGGAGAAATCGGCCGCGCTAAGAAACAGAGAGATGCCCACTATAGTCCACTCCCAGCGGAAGGGCGTGCTCGTCTTGCGAAGGGGATACCACAGAAGCAAAATGACGGGGCACATAATGAAAACCTGGTAGACATTATACCACGACTGCACGAGCATAGGAGAAAGCCGAGTCATCAGATACTTGTCGTACAGTCCGCTTACTGCGCCTGTCACCGCTGCAAGGACGATGAACAAAATCCATCTGTCGCGCCGGAAGTCGATGCCCTCCTTCTTTCCCGAACGGCTCAGCATAAAGAACGAGAGCACGGCAAGCAATACGCCGAGCCACTGATAGAGGTTCAGCCGCTCGCCAAAAACCAGAAGCGCCCCAATCAGCACCATGACGGGCCTCGTAGCATTGATCGGGCCGACAATCGTCAGCGGAAGATGCTTCATGCCGAAGTAGCCGAAGACCCACGACGACAAGACAATGAACGACTTCAGCAGGATATATTTATGCGCCTCCCAACCTGCCACGGGCATGTCGAATACGGTTCCATGCAGCAAGTCGGGTGCGCGGAAGGACAAAATGATAAAGGGAAGGAACACGAGACTTGAGAACAATGTGTTCAGGAAAAGAACCGGCAGCACGGCATTATCGCGCAAAGACTCTTTCTTGAAAGCGTCGTAAAATCCTAACAGCGCGGCCGACAGAAATGCAAGGAGTAACCACATGGAGCTTACAAAATATGAAATCGCATGAAAGAACTACAGGAACAACTCATCGGGATAAGTAATATCCACCAGAAAGAGTGCATTGGCCGGCATCGACGTGCCTGCGCGGCCGCGATTTTTCTCCTCGATAACGCGGCGGAAGCCGTCGACATCCATCTTTCCGTACCCCACTTCGAGCAACGTGCCCACCACAGCCCGCACCATGTTGCGCAGAAAGCGGTCGGCCCGGATGGTAAAGACCCACGTCGCGTCGTCTGTCTGCGACCATTCGGCGAGCATGACGCGGCAGTTGTTTGTCTTCACGTCGGTGTGCAGCTTACTGAAACTTGTGAAGTCGGTATAGTCGAAAAGCGTGCGCGCGGCTTCGTTCATGCGGCCGAAGTCCGGAAGCCGGAAGAGGCGGCATCGGAAGCGGCGGTCGAAAGGCCGTTTGACGGTCGTGACGAAATATTTGTACGTGCGCGACGTCGCGTCGAAGCGGGCATGCGCGTCGGGCTTGACTGCTCTCAGACGACGGACCGAGATGTCGGGCGGCAGAAGCCGGTTTAACTTATCAGTCAAAAAGGCTCCGTCCAATGGGCCGTCTGCATCGAAATGGGCCACCATGAGAGAAGCATGCACGCCCGCATCTGTCCGACCGGCCCCCGTCACACCGACCTCGCGACGCAGCAGTGTGGACAATGCCTTTTCGAGACATGCCTGCACGCTCACGCCATTGGGCTGAATCTGCCAGCCGTGATAGGACGTGCCGTCATAAGTCAAATCTATGAAATATCGTTGCATCAGATGTAGTTTTGAGACACAAAGATACGGATTATTTCTTATCTTTGCACGAAGTTTAGCGAAAACAATGAAACAAAACAGACAAATACGAGCGATGAAAACGAAACCCGTCCGACACACCATGCGCCTCCTCCCCCGCTTGCTGCTTGCGGCAGCGCTTATCTCCGCCTTCGCAGGATGCAGACAGAAAGACCGGTCGATGAAGATGAACGAGCCTCGGAACATTCACGGCGTGGCCAATTTCAGCCGAACTTTCGGCGACCTGAATCGGAAACAGCTCGACGCTGCCCGCGCCATCGGTATTCGTCCCGTCGCCTCGCGCGAGGAAGCCGAAGGCATGAAGGGCCGTCTGACCCGCATCCAATCCAATGAAAACTACGCCGTCGACACACTCACCCACTCCATTCCCTACCTCGTGCCCAAAGCGGCGGCCCTTCTGAATACCGTCGGGCAGAATTTCCTCGATTCGCTTGCCTCCAAAGGACTGAATCCGAATCGTATCATCGTCACTTCCGTCCTCCGCACCGGAAAAGATGTGAAGCGCCTGCGGCGACGCAATGCCAATGCGTCCGAACACTCCACCCATGCCTACGGAACGACCTTCGATGTCAGCTGGAAGCGTTTCCAAAAGGTGGAAGACAAAGACGGACGTCCGCTGCAAGATGTCGGAGCCGACACGCTGAAGCTCGTGCTTGCCGAGGTACTTCGCGACCTGCGCCAAGCCGACCGCTGCTATGTGAAATATGAAATCAAGCAAGCCTGCTTTCACATCACCGCGCGAAAATGACCTTCGCCTCCGGCGAAAGACTTTCCAATTATTTCGGTAAGCCGTCGGACATTCCGACGGACCGTCCAATCATTCGGAGAGACCTTCGGACTTTCCGACAGACCGCGCAATCGTTCGGAGAGAGTTTCGGATGTTCCGACGAACCGCGCAAATGTTTGGAGAAACTTTCGGACATTCCGACAAACCGCGCAAATGCTCGGAGAGAGTTTCGGACATTCCGACAGACCGCTCAATCGCTCGGAGAGAGTTTCGGACGTTCCGACGGACTGCGCAAATGTTTGGAGAGACTTTCGGATATTCCGACGAACCGCCCGAATGCTCGGAGAACCCGTCGGAATGTCCGACGGGTTCTCCCTCTGTTCTGAAAAAACGTCGGACGCTCCGACGGAACCGAAAATCATTTGTTCTTTTCTTCCAACAGCTTCCATGCCAAGGGCAAACAGTCGGTTATATCTCCTGCCGTCATTCCCGTTCTCCCCAACCGTTGGGCGGCAAGGTCGCCTGCAAGTCCGTGTATGTAGACGCCCAGTCGGGCAGCTGTTCCGGCGTCGTAGCCTTGCGCCAGCAGTGCGAGAAGTACGCCGGTCAGTACGTCGCCGCTACCCGCCGTTGCCATGCCCGGATTTCCCGTCCGATTGAACCAGCAATGACCGTCGGGCGACACCACCGCCGTATAAGCTCCCTTCAAGACGATGTGCACGGCGGCCTTCTGCGCCAAATCTCTCGCCATCATCAGTCGCTCGTAAGAATTCCGGCATTTTCCTGCCAGCCGCTCCAATTCCTTCGGATGGGGCGTCAGGATGCTTCCCTCCGGCAGATTTTTCAAAGCAGAACGGTCGTCGCCAAGAGCGTTCAGCGCGTCGGCGTCGATGACCATCGGCGTCCGGCAAGTGCGGATCTGCTCCAGCACAGCTCCCGCCGTCTGCGGAGTTCTCCCCAAGCCGGGGCCGATACCTACAGCCTGATAGTCGTCCGTGTCGGTCGGCTCGGAGAAACAGGTCTCGCTGTAGTCCAGTTCGGTCATGGCCTCCGGCACAGACGCCTGCACCATGAAATTATTGCAGAACGGCACGTGCACTGTCAACCGTCCGACGCCCGAACACAGACAGCCCCTGGCGGATAGAATGGAGGCGCCCGCCATTCCCTGCGAGCCGGCGATGAGAAGTGCGTGTCCGAAGTTTCCTTTGTGGGCGAAGCGTTTGCGGGGACGGAACAGGGAGGTCACTTCGTCGTCGTCCGCCAGCTCGAAGTCGGAGTCCGTCGCATCTATGCCCTCCTTGCTCAGGCCGATGTCCAACAGGCTCCACTCACCCACGTAGGCCTCGTTCTCGGCAAAAAGGAAGGCGAGCTTAGGCAGCTGGAGGCTGAGGGTCAGGTCGGCGCGGACGATGTTCCCCGCCATGTTATAGGTATTGTCTTCGCCCATCAAGCCGGAAGGCACGTCGATTGCGACAATGCGGGCGGGCGAGGCGTTGATGTATTTCACCACAGCGGCAAAGCCTCCGCTCAACGGTTTGTTCAGCCCGCTTCCGAAGAGGCCGTCAACCACCACGTGGTCTGTCGTCAGCACGGGCGGGACAAACTGGGTGATGATTTCGTGGAAAACAACGCCCTTTGTCGCACGAAGTCGCTCGCGGTTCTTGGCACAATCGTCAGAGAGACGTCCCTGCGGATTGAACAGGAAAACCTCCGGGCGGTAGCCCTTTCCGGCCATCAGGCGTGCCACAGCCAGCGCGTCTCCTCCGTTATTGCCGGGACCGGCGAATATGACAACAGGTGTATCGGCGTCGGGCCATCGCCCTGTGATGGCGTCGGCCAGCGCTCGTGCGGCCCGTTCCATTAAGTCGATGGAGGCAATGGGCTCGTGTTCGATGGTGTAGGCATCCAGTTGGCGGATGCCCGAAGTCGGGAATATCTTCATAATGCCTTGTTTACAGTTTCCCACAAAAGTAGATATTCCGCGCCGATTATGCAAGAAGCAGCCGGGAAAGAAAGATTTTAGCGGAGATCGTGTACGGAGTGGAATAAAATCACTACATTTGTGCCGACTATTAAAACGCCTTCTCATCATGGATTGCATACAGATCAAAGACAAGAAATTCACCGTCTCCATCAAGGAAGAAGACATCCTGAAAGAAGTGAGCCGCGTAGCCGAAGCCATCAACCGCGACCTGGCAGGCAAAAACCCTCTCTTCCTGAGCGTGCTGAACGGTTCATTCATGTTCACCTCCGACCTGATGAAACGCATCACCATCCCCTGCGAAATCTCGTTCGTCAAACTGGCCTCTTACCAGGGCGTGTCGTCTACCGGCACCGTCAAGGAAGTCATCGGCATCAACGAAGACCTGAGAGGGCGCACCATAGTCATTGTGGAAGACATCGTGGACACAGGCCACACCATGCAACGCCTGCTCGACACGCTGGGCACCCGAGGGCCGAAGGAAATACACATCGCCACCCTGCTCGTCAAGCCCGAAAAGCTGACAGTAGAGCTCGACATCGAGTATGCCGCCATGCACATCCCCAACGACTTCATCGTGGGATACGGACTGGACTACGACGGCTTCGGACGAAACTATAAGGACATTTATACGGTAGTGAATGAAGACTGACAACCGTTCTCCATTCCCAATCTTTCATTTTTCATTCTTAATTTTTTTATTCTTAATCCTTTATTCTTGATTAATATGCTGAACATTGTAATTTTCGGTGCCCCCGGTTCAGGAAAGGGCACACAAAGCGAGAGAATTGTAGCAAAGTATGGCATCAACCACATCTCCACAGGTGACGTGCTGCGTGCCGAAATAAAGAACGGAACGGAACTGGGCAAGACGGCCAAAGGTTACATCGACCAAGGTCAGCTCCTCCCCGACGACCTGATTATCGACATCCTGGCTTCCACGCTGGACAGCTTCGAGGATTCGAAAGGCGTCATTTTCGACGGTTTCCCCCGCACCATCGCACAGGCCGAGGCACTGAAGAAGATGCTGGCCGAGCGCGGACAGCAGGTGAGCGTGATGCTCGACCTCGACGTGCCCGAAGATGAACTGATGAGACGCCTCATCCTTCGCGGACAGCAGTCAGGCCGTGCCGACGACAACGAGGAGACCATCAAGAAACGTCTTACCGTTTATCACAGCCAGACCGCCCCGCTCATCGACTGGTACAAGCAGGAAGGCCTCTACACCCATATCAACGGACGGGGTGAACTGGATCCCATCACAGCCGACATCTGCAAGGCGATTGACGCTGTGAAGTAAGCGCTAATAGAACTTTTTTACTGAGCTTATATCTTACATTTATACATGAAACATTGTATCATCACATTCTGCCTTCTAACATCCTTCGTTTGGGACATCCAGGCACAGACCTCTCCAAGATACTCCATCGAATCGGCTGTCCGTTTCATCGAACTGGCACGGGCAGCCGAACGGGGGAAGCAGCCCTCCGAAGCCGATTGGGAAGCTTTGTTTGCAACAAAAGGCTATCAGTCATTCTTCAGTATCCGCACCGATTGGAAAGAATGGCAACAGAATATCCGCAAGGCATTCACGACAGTCTTCGACCCTGCCTGCCGGGCCATAGCCGATAGCATCGCCCTGCAGCCGATGGCAACGGACGCTCCTTTTGAAAATTACTTTATCGTAAACTTCTATCAAATCCGCCAGCGGATGGATTCGCTGGAACATTTCTTGCACCATTCTAATTTTGAACAACTCATGGAACAGGCATACAGCCGAGTGAAACAGTTCCTGCCGGCCGACGCGAAAGATTTGTCCCTAACCGACCTACCAATGTTCTATCTGGCTTTTGACCCAGAGTCGCGTGCCATGGGCGGAGCCGTGTTTTTCGACATCAACCAAGTGTATGAAGATGGCACGGAAGGGTTCATCAACACAGCCGCCCACGAACTGCACCATCACTACATGGATGCGCTCTGGAACTTGCGCTATCCGAAGGACTCGAACGATCCGGCACTGACAGCACTTGTATATAACCAAATGGAAGGTACGGCCGACCTCATCAGCAAGCCTGAAATGCCTGTCACCAAACTGGGACTATACGGACCAGAGATTGTCAAGATGTACAACGACGACTATGCCGCAACTCCTAAAGTACTGAAACAACTTGACAACCTGACATGCGACTATGCGGCTGGTAAAATTACAGCCGAGCAATTTGAAGAGGCTGCCGACTGCGCCCACTTTGGAGGACACACCACCGGCGACTACATGGTGTTTCTCATCCGTGACCAATTGGGACTGCAAACTGCCATCAACTGTTTCTGCGACATACCGGCCTTCGTCCGCCGCTACAACGAAGCAGCCGCCAAAGCCAATACTTATGTCTTTTCCGATGTATTTGTGCAATATATAGACAAGGTATGCCAAGAGTTGTGACACATCCCCTATTCGTATCCGCCGTCAATACTCCCAATATTCCTTCAACACCCATTCATCCGACGCGCCTTGAAGCAGCCTCATCAAGGCAGGCTTGTGTTCCAGACCTACGAACACTACCACCCGTCTGCCCGCGAAAGTCCCGACTGTCCGCCGTATGTTAGCGGCCATTATCTCGTTCCGTCTCCACCAATGCGCAGCCCATAGTCTGGCGAAATCCTGCCAATGGGAAAGGCTTTCCGTATGTTCCACCACGGAAAGCAGTTTGGAATAAAGAATCTGCTCGCGCAATGAAAGATAGCCCATCGTCATGCTGGAATTCATATCCCTTGCCGAAGCGAATTTCATACCGTTGTAATCCATCACCTGAAGCACTAGCTCCACATCCTCCTGCGCCCGCTTGTCCAGTCGGCTTTCCCTATAGCACGCCAGCACATCGAGCCACATGCTGTCCTGTTTCTCAAAATAGCGATGTTCGCGATACCACGCATTGCGTCCCGACACGTCGAACGGACGCAACAAGGCTCCCCGCTCCGTCTGATAGCGATGCGCCCCGATGTTTTCGTTCGTGGAAAGCAGGTCGGGAAAACGCTCCAGGTCAAAACGGAAGTCACGGTCGAAAAACGCAGAATCCAATTCCATCAGTACCACATCAGCCTCCAACCGGCAAAGAATCCGGTAAACAGTGTCGCTGTCAAAGTACGAGCGAGGGTTATGAACGGTGCCCACAATGCAAAGCTCCGTCTTCCCTTGGGCCTGCGCCATGTACAGACAGCAGCCCAACAATAAGCAAAGAAACATTCTCAGCTTCATCATTCCTCCTGATACCATTTTCCTCCTTTTTTCTGTTTCTTGTAAAATGCCATAATACTTCTGTTATCGAGTCATACAAATGTTTATTCCGTCACGTCCGAAAATTATCCGGCACGCCGGGCCGAGCCATTCTTTCTGCCAACTCCATCAAGTATCAGACTGATGGATGAATACAAAGATAGGCTTTTCTTTGCAGACACACAAGCCTGCCTGCATTGTATATCAACTGTGTGGAAAATTATTCTTATCTTTGCCGACGGAATGCTCCATTCCTCATTTATCATTCTTAATTCCAGACATTATGGCAGAATCGAACTTTGTAGATTACGTAAAGATATATTGCCGTTCGGGCAAAGGCGGACGGGGTTCCACACACATGCGCCGCGCTAAGTACGTGCCCAACGGAGGACCTGACGGTGGTGACGGCGGACGAGGCGGACACGTCATCCTGCGCGGCAACCGCAACTACTGGACATTGCTTCACCTGCGCTACAACCGCCACATCATGGCCGGACACGGCGAAAGCGGCTCGAAGAACCGCAGTTTCGGCAAGGACGGCGAGGACAAGGTGATTGAAGTGCCCTGTGGTACGGTAGTCTACAACGCCGAGACGGGTAAGTACATCTGCGATGTCACCGAGCACGGACAGGAAGTCATCCTGCTGAAGGGCGGACGCGGCGGACTGGGCAACTGGCACTTCAAGACGGCAACCCGACAGGCACCGCGCTTTGCACAGCCCGGCGAACCGATGCAGGAAATGACCGTCATCATGGAGCTGAAGCTGCTGGCCGACGTCGGACTTGTAGGTTTCCCCAATGCAGGGAAGTCGACCCTGCTCTCGGCCGTATCGTCGGCCCGTCCGAAGATAGCCAACTACCCGTTCACCACAATGGAGCCAAACTTGGGCATCGTCTCCTACCGCGAAAACAAGTCGTTCGTCATGGCCGACATCCCCGGCATTATCGAGGGGGCCAGCGAAGGTCGCGGACTGGGTCTGCGCTTCCTGCGCCACATCGAACGCAACTCGTTGCTCCTGTTCATGGTACCCGCCGACAGCGACGACATCACCAAGGAGTACAATATTCTGCTGAATGAGTTGAAAAACTTCAACCCAGAGATACTGGACAAGCAGCGTGTATTAGCCATTACCAAATGTGACATGCTCGACCAGGAACTGATGGACGAAATAGATCCTGCCTTGCCTAAAGACGTGCCTCATGTATTCATTTCCTCCATCTCGGGTCTCGGCATCAACGTGCTGAAAGACCTCCTGTGGAAAGAATTGAACAAAGAAAGCAACAAGATTGAGGGCAAGATAGAAAGCATCGCCCACCGTCCCAAGGACATGAGCCACCTGCAGGAAGAACTGGCCGACGAAGGCGAAAACGAAGACCTCAGCATCGAATACGTGGCCGAGGACAACGTGGAAGATCTCGAAGACTTTGAATACGAGGAGGAGGACTGGGAGGACAACAAGCAATGAACCGCTTCAGCTCCGATAAACGAATGTTGGAGTATGCGCTAAACGATGCATGCCTTGACATTTTTGCTTTCAGCACCACTCGCCACGACGGCATCAGTACAGGCGCATACATCTCACTAAACTGCACGCCTTACACAGACGTCAAGAACGTCTTCCACAATCAGAAACGGGTTGCACAACGTCTGCAAGAACTCACCATTCCTTGGCTGACACATGACACGACGTCCTTCGTTATCGACTCCGACTATCTGCAAACTAACTCAAGCATTGTCGAATTGGAATAAAGTCCGGAAAGATTCTGTCTGAAATCATAAAGTACATATAATTATCCTATGCTTTTTTAATCTCAGTTATTCTTTATATATTTGCACAAACTCGTCTAATATGCCTATAAAAAAGAATAAAAAAATATTCACAGATCTTTTTAAGGATTACAAGTCAACAATAAAAGGTCAATTATATCCTGATATAAAATCAGGTTTATATTATAATTCACCAGAAGGGCAATTATATCTACAAGACTGCAATGTTTTTTTAAAAACACTCCCAGACGAATCTATCAATATGATATTTGCGGATCCACCGTATAATATTGGGAAAAGTAAAATCTGGGATGTATGGAATAACATGGATGATTATATCCAATGGTCAGAAGAATGGATAAAAGAAGCAGCCAGAATACTCAGAAAAGATGGGACTATGTATATTTGCGGATTTTCTGAAATAATAGCTCTATGTCAAGCGACAGCTTTAAAATATTTTCATTCATGTAAATGGACTATATGGGCTTATAGGAATAAAGCTAATTTGTCAAATGACTGGGGAAGAAGTCATGAAGCCATTTTATGTTTTCGCAAAAGTAAAAAGTTTATTTTCAACACAGATAATGTAAGAATCCCTTATAACTCGCACACCATGAGGTACCCCATAAGGGAGCAAGGAGAAAGTAGTCAATATGGGAAAGGTAAAGAATACACAAAGCAATGGCAACCTAATTCCAAAGGGGCCAAACCACGTGACGTCATAGAACTGCCAACAACTTGCAATGGAATGAATGAAAAGACACCACACCCTACACAAAAGCCCGAAGAGCTCGTAAGAAAATATATTTTGGCCTCTTCCAATGAAAATGATATAATTTTAGATCCATTTTGTGGATCTGGAACTACAGCGGTGTGCTGCAAGGAATTGAATAGAAGATTCCTTTCTTGTGATATAAATAAAGAATATCTAAATTGGGCAGTTAACCGTATAGAAAGAGTTAAACCCAAATCTATTGAAATGTGGATAGCTGAAGATTTGGAAAATGCAAAACGAAGAGAAGAAATAAGAATCTTATGAAAACAATTAACAACATCTGTTCAATAGCAAAAGAAAAAGAGAATTTCAATTCTTTAGATAGTTATATCGATTTTTGTAGACTCTATTCAGAATTTATTGCTGATAGTAAAAACTATGAAGCAAGAATAACATCACAGAATGAACATAATTACAAATTCTACCAATATAAAGAAGAAGGATTTTATAACATCACACGCCCTATCAATTCCAACCTTTTTTTATCCGTTGAAAACATAGAAAAAGCATTGTGCTTTTTCAAATATATATTAAAAGAAAAAGAAGTTCTGAAGAATCTCAACCAAGATGAAAGATTCTTGTTAAATGCAACAATTTATACAATACAACAATCTATAGGCTGTGCACTCGACGCTCTTCCTGCATCCGAAAATAATACCGCAAAAAAAATTAATGGTGACCTGTTCGAACGTCTGATGTTATTAATCTTTAAGGAATTAAAATTTCAGGTAGATAGCTGTGTTGAGAAAATCTCCTTTGACGGTTTTAAAATGACTTATCAACATGATCTAAAATTTACAATAGAAGGAAAAACAAAAGCAATAGGTTCTGTCAAGACTTCTAGTAAAGATCGAATAGATAAGGTTTTTACAGACAAATTGTTTTATAACAAATTAAAGAATGTAGATATACCCCATTTTGCGATATTCCTTAATGACGTACAACGTAAAGGAAAAGAACCACATTATGGCATCAGCCAAACCTTTTTACGAGGCCACTTTAAAGCCTACACATTAGTTATGAACCCATTAGATGGAGTTTACTATTGCGATCTCCGTCCTATTATGCAAACAGACCCCAAACTTAGAAAAGAAATAAAACGCTTGGATCACTTAATATGCAAAGACATTTGGACTATCGTTCAGAAATAACATGCACAAAGAAACTAATTTTATGTACACATTCACTCTATCCGAGAAACTGAAATCGCACTGCCCCGAATACCACGGAGCAGCCGTCTATGCCGAAGTGACCAACACATCCTATAACGAAGGCCTTTGGCAGAAAATAAACATCTTTACCGAAGAGCTGCGTGTCGCCGACACCACCGAAGGCATCAAGCAGCAGCCCTCCATCGCCGCCACCCGCGAAGCCTACAAACGATGCGGCAAAGACCCCAGCCGTTACCGTCCCTCCGCCGAGGCTCTGCGCCGACGCCTACTCCGCGGATTGGATCTGTATCAGATTGACACATTGGTGGACCTCATCAACCTCGTCTCCCTGCGCACGGGCTACAGTATCGGCGGCTTCGATGCTGACAAGATACAGGGCACTAATCTCTGCCTGGACATAGGACATGCCGAAGAGCCGTTTGAAGGCATCGGTCGCGGCACGCTCAACATCGAAGGCTTGCCCGTCTTCCGCGACGCTGTGGGTGGTATCGGTACTCCAACCAGCGACAACGAGCGCACCAAGATGGACAGCGACACCCGCCACATTTTGGCCATCATTAATGGCTACGACGGCGACACGACCCGCCTGCAACAGGCTGCTGAAATGATACAGGAACTTTTAAGAAAATATGCCTTATCTGACGGAGGAAGCATTTATTATTTCGAATGAAAACACCGTTATTCATCCCCATTATCTATCTGCTGACCCTACAAGTACATGCCCGGCAGAAGGCAGTCGCCTCCTCTTCCACATGAAAAAAGAAAGCTTACGACCTGGATGCATCCGTTGTACAAAAATGCAAACGGCATCGTAGTCAAACCCATCTTGAAAAATAACAGCACGAAGTGACACGGTTTTCCAAACGTTTCACTACCTTTGCAAGGCATTTCAACGAACATATAGACCATATCAATGATAGAAAAACTGATTGTCCTCGAAGATATCGACCCAGTCATCTTTTACGGTGTAAACAACGCCAACATGCAGCTGATAAAAGCTCTCTACCCTAAACTACGCATCGTGGCACGTGGCAATGTCATCAAGGTGCTGGGCGATGAAGAAGAAATGTGTGCCTTCGAGGAAGACATCACCAAGTTGGAAAAACACTGTGCCGAATACAACTCACTGAAAGAAGAAGCCATCATCGACATCATCAAGGGCAATGCTCCGCAGGCAGAGAAGAGCGGCAATGTTATCGTGTTCAGTGTGACGGGGAAGCCGATCATTCCCCGAAGCGAGAACCAGCAAAAGTTGGTAGAGGCCTTCCACAAGAATGACATGGTCTTTGCTATCGGTCCGGCCGGATCAGGCAAAACCTACACGGCCATCGCCTTGGCTGTACGTGCACTGAAAAACAAGGAAATCAAGAAAATCATCCTCAGCCGCCCTGCCGTGGAAGCAGGTGAGAAGCTCGGCTTCCTGCCCGGCGATATGAAAGACAAGATTGATCCGTATCTACAACCGCTCTACGACGCCCTGCAAGACATGATACCCGCTGCCAAACTGAAGGAATACATGGAGCTGAACATCATTCAGATAGCTCCGCTGGCCTTCATGCGCGGACGCACGCTGAACGATGCGGTCATCATACTTGACGAAGCACAGAATACCACTACGGCCCAAATCAAAATGTTTCTCACCCGCATGGGTATGAACACCAAGATGATTGTAACAGGCGACATGACACAAATTGACCTTCCTTCTTCCCAAACCTCCGGTCTCGTACAAGCCCTGAAGATACTGAAGGGCGTGAAAGGCATTAGCTTCATCGAGCTAAACAAGAAGGATATCGTTCGCCACAAGCTGGTAACACAGATTGTAGAAGCATACGAGAAATTTGAAAAGGAACAGAAAACAGAACTCGAACGCCGGAAAGAAGAACAGAAAAACCATCCGACTAACACCAATCAAAATATATAACAGTTATGAAACAAGCGTTAACTAAAACTGACTATCATTTTCCCGGACAAAAGAGTGTTTATCACGGAAAAGTACGCGACGTGTATAACATCAAGGACGAAAAACTCGTTATGGTAGCCACCGACCGTATCTCGGCCTTCGACGTCGTCCTGCCCAAAGGTATTCCTTTCAAAGGACAGATGCTGAACCAAATTGCAGCCAAATTCCTCAATGCCACTACCGACATTTGCCCTAACTGGAAACTATCTACCCCCGACCCTATGGTGACCGTGGGTGTAATGTGCGAAGGGTTCCCGATAGAGATGATTGTACGCGGCTACCTCTGCGGGTCGGCTTGGCGTGCCTACAAGAGCGGTGTACGCGAAATCTGCGGTGTACGTCTGCCCGAAGACATGAAGGAAAACCAGAAGTTCCCTGCCCCCATCATCACCCCGACGACCAAAGCCGAAATCGGCGAACACGACGCCGACATCTCCAAGGAAGAAATTCTGGCACGCGGTCTGGCCAGTCCCGAAGAATATGCCCTGCTGGAGAAATATACACTGGCTCTCTTCAAACGCGGTACGGAGATTGCAGCCGAGCGCGGCCTCATTCTTGTAGATACGAAATACGAATTCGGCAAACACGACGGAAAAATCTACCTAATGGACGAAATCCATACGCCCGACTCCAGCCGCTATTTCTACAGCGAAGGCTACGAAGAACGCTTCGAGAAAGGTGAACCGCAGAAACAGCTTTCCAAAGAATTTGTTCGCGAATGGCTGATGGACAATGGTTTTCAGGGAAAGAAAGGTCAGCAAGTACCTGAGATGACCGACGAAATCGTAACGTCTATCTCTGAACGTTACATTGAACTGTACGAACACATCACCGGCGAGAAATTCGTTCGCGAAACCGCTGAAGACATTGCTGCCCGTATCGAAAAGAACGTAACAGAATATTTGAGCAGATAATGCAAGATTACCGGAAGCGCACCGGCTTTTGATATTTATGGAAGGGAACGGCTAAAAAACAATTTTTAGTCGTTTCCTTTTTTTCATCAAGATATTGAACGGCACTGATGGAGGAAAGAACCAGCTTGCTTTTTATCTCTTACCGGCTATAGACTTATAGCCGGACGGCTGCGCATAAAAAGCCAGAAAGGGTCGAGAAGAAACAAGATATAAATTGCCTATAAACCAACGGAGACAATGCTTCCTAAATGATGGGCAAGGGAGCATCAATCAAGGAAACACTTTACAATATTTTCGTAAGCATCAATGCGACGATCTCGAAAAAAAGGCCACCATCGGCGTACATTTTCCGAACGTTCCATATCGACTTCAACAATCAAATTTTCTGAACGGTCGTTGCCGGCTTGAGCCATGAGTTCGCCCTGCGGGCCTGCTATGAAGCTATTCCCCCAAAAGAGAATGCCATTGGTCTGTCCCGAAGGATCGGGTTCATGGCCAACGCGGTTTACGGAAATGACAGGCAGTCCGTTGGCTACGGCATGTCCACGCTGTGAGATAATCCAAGCATCCAGCTGACGGGCTTTTTCGTCGTCTGTATCGGTGCTTTC
The DNA here is from genome assembly GCF_947632445.1 of uncultured Bacteroides sp. Lineage (GTDB taxonomy): Bacteria > Bacteroidota > Bacteroidia > Bacteroidales > Bacteroidaceae > Bacteroides. The sequence continues at coordinate 17,466 of NZ_CANRPM010000050.1, forward strand.
CCATCCAATGGCAGTGGGGTAAATCAGCAGTTCGGCTCCCTTCAATGCCATGAGGCGGGCAGCTTCAGGATACCATTGGTCCCAGCAGACAAGCACGCCGAGTTTGCCGAGCGAAGTCTGTATTGGTTCGAAGCCCAAATCGCCCGGAGTAAAATAGAATTTTTCGTAATAGGCGGGGTCATCGGGAATGTGCATCTTGCGGTACTTGCCTGCAATGCTTCCGTCGCGGTCGAAGACCACGGCTGTGTTGTGATACAGCCCCGGCGCACGTTTCTCGAAGAGCGAAGTGACGAGAACAATCCGGTTGGTAGCAGCCAGCTCGGAATAGAAGCCCGTAGAAGGACCTGGGATAGGTTCGGCCAAATCGAAAAATTGTGTATTTTCTGTCTGACAGAAATAAAGCGAGTTGTGCAGCTCTTGCAATACAACCAACTGCGCACCACGATCGGCACAAGTTTCAATGCTCTTGGCCAAGTTCATCAAATTTATCCGCAGATCGGCAGTATTGGCTTGCTGGATGATGCCTGTTTTTATTTTTCTCATAAATAATCTGTATTTTGTTATTTTTTTATTGTAAGATTCCCGCAGGATATTGCATTGTGACACAGTGCAATGATCCATGTTGGCAGATAAGGGCGCGGCAGTCAATGCCAACGATTTCATATCCAGGGAAGGCTTGCCTAAGCACCTCGGCAGCACGACGGTCGTTGTCGGGCTGATTGTAGGTGGGATAGAGCACGGCTTCGTTCAGGATGAGGAAGTTGGCATAGGTGGCAGGCAGGCGTTCGCCATCTTCGAGGACAGCATCGGGCATAGGTAAGGGAAGCAGGCGATAGGGTTCGCCTCTCAACGTGCGGAACATCTTCAGTTGTTCTTCCATAAGGCGAAGGGCTTCGTAATGTTCGTCGGCAACGTCGGTACATTGCACGTATGCAACGGTGTCGTTGGGGCATAAGCGTACCAGGGTATCGACATGGCTATCTGTATCGTCGCCCGCCAGGTAACCGTGCTCCAACCACAATACTTGTCGCACATGGAAGGTATTGCGAAGGTATGTTTCTATCTCAGTTTGCGTCAGCTGCCCGTTGCGATTGGACGAGAGCAGGCATTTCGATGTGGTGAGCAAAGTACCTTTCCCGTCGCTTTCGATGGAACCTCCTTCGAGGACAAAGCCTAAGCAATTAACATATTTGCCATGCAATACACCAGCTTCCATCAATCGGCGGGTAATAAGATTATCCTTATCTGAAGCAAATTTCAATCCCCAGCCATTGAACTTGAAGTCGAGCAGAACGGGCCCGCCAGCATCGAGCATGGTAATGGCGCCATGGTCGCGTGCCCAAGTGTCGTTGGTTGCGCACTGTACGAGGCGCACGTTCTCCATATTAACCGTATCGAAAATCTGCCGTTTCACTTCTTCGGGTTCAGGAGTAACAATGAGAAGCAGTTCGCGGGCAGCTATTTCGCGGGCGATGTGGAGAAAACACGTCTGAACTTCATCGAGCATATAGGCCCAATCGGTGGCTGCATGCGGCCAAGTCAGCTGTACACCACTTTGACGTGTCCATTCAGCAGGAAGTATGGGTGTGGCGATGTCTACCATTATTTATCGGCATCTTTAGGTTTGCGATCGAAGAACGGATTTTTGGAAGAAGCGCTGACAGGAATGGCCAATACGCTTCGGCATTCGGGCAACCATTGCAGGCGTTGGACAGCCAGGCCAGCAGAAAACATCACGCGGGTATCGACACGCATGTCGGCAGCTGTAGCACAAGCTGAACCGATGGCTATGCCTACATCTATTGTATTCAAGGCACATGGAATACCTTTAGGACGTGCGGCGCAGGTGGCATATCCACAATGTCCACAGTTCAGTCCCTGAGGTTTTTCACGTGTACCTATTATAACCACGCATTCGGCTTGCAATATATTGTCGGCATCGCGCAGAAAGAATTTCATACCGGTCTCTTCTGAAATCCGCCGCATCTCAGCAGAGAGCTTCTGCAAATCTTCATCGGTTGCCATGACAACTTCGATGGCATCGATACCTTTCCCTTTAGGGGCAGTGCGTGCGGCTGTCATCATTTGTCGGGCCACACTCAATACATGTTCGTGACGGATGTCTCTTTCGTTTGCTATCATAGTTAAATGTATTTATGAATGAATCAGTGAGACAAAGATACGATAAATATTTGGCTTCATCGGACAAATGGTCTTCCGTCTGCAAAAAAACGTGCTTTTTCTGCCTGTGTCTGTCATTTTTTTGCCAAAAATATCGGATTTTATTTATCACATCCTTACTTTTTACTATCTTTGCATTCCAATTTTCTGTTTTATTATGAAAATAAAGGAGATCGTAAGTGCCCTTGAACGGTTCGCTCCTCTGCCATTGCAAGACAGATTTGATAATGCCGGTCTGCAAATAGGATTGACAGATGCGGAAGCAACAGGGGTATTATTGTGTCTTGACGTTACTGAAACAGTGTTGGACGAAGCGATTACACTTGGATACAACTTAGTGATAGCCCATCATCCACTTCTGTTCAAAGACTATAAATCAATAACGGGATGTGACTACGTGGAGCGTTGTATTTTGAAAGCTATCAAAAACGACATCGTTGTTTATGCTGCCCATACCAATTTAGATAACGCCTGGGGAGGAGTAAGTTTCAAGATGGCTGAGAAACTTGGGTTGAAAAACCTGCGTGTATTGGAACCTAAAGAAAATGCGTTGCTTAAATTGGTCACCTTTGTTCCGGTAGCGCAAGCTTCAGAAGTAAGGAATGCTTTGTTCTCCGCAGGATGTGGCTGTATTGGGAATTACGATTCGTGCAGTTACAATGTGGAGGGAAAAGGTACATTCCGTGCGCAGGAAGGAACGCACCCTTACTGTGGTATGATAGGCAAGTTGCACACAGAAACGGAAGTACGCATTGAAACAATCCTGCCAGCCTATCGAAAAGAAGAAGTGCTTCAGGCATTGCTGGCTGTACATCCGTATGAAGAGCCGGCATTTGACTTCTATCCTTTGCAGAATATTTGGCAGCAGGCAGGCGCCGGCGTAATAGGCGAACTATCACATCCAGAAGCTGAGCTTGACTTTCTAAAAAAGGTGAAGAAGACTTTTGAAGTAGAATGTTTACGCTATAATAAACCGATGGGTAGGGAAATACAAAAGGTTGCTTTATGTGGCGGTGCAGGTGCTTTCCTGATACCGCTTGCTATCCGACAAGGAGCAGACGCGTTCATTACGGGTGAAATAAAGTACCATGAATATTTCGGACATGAGAGTGACATCCTGTTGACCGAGATTGGACATTATGAAAGTGAACAATATACAAAAGAGATATTTTATACAATAATCAGGGAAATGTTCCCCAGTCTGGAAATGCAGCAGACCAAGGTGAACACCAATCCCATAAAATACATGTAACAGAAATGGCTAAAGAAGCAAAAAAAGATCAGCAGGAACTGACTGTTGAACAGAAGTTGAAAACCTTGTTCCAGTTGCAAACAAATCTTTCCAAAATTGATGAAATCAAAACTTTGAGAGGAGAACTCCCATTGGAAGTACAAGACTTAGAAGACGAAATTGCAGGTTTGAGCACTCGTATCGAAAGAATTAAGACGGAAGTAACTGAACTGAAAACATCCATCGCAACCAAGAAGGTGGAGATTGAAACAGCCAAAGCTTCTGTAGCAAAGTATAAGGAGCAGCAGGAGAATGTGCGTAATAACCGTGAGTATGACTTTTTGAGCAAAGAAATTGAGTTCCAGACTTTGGAAATCGAGTTGTGCGAAAAACGTATCCGCGAGTTTACAGAACAAGAGGCTGCGAAGTCAAAAGAGATGGAAGCCAATGTAACCCAACTGGAAGAAAGAAAACAGGATCTGGAAGTAAAGAAAAACGAACTGGATGAAATCATCTCAGAAACCAAACAAGAAGAGGAAAAGCTGAGAGACAAAGCAAAGGATCTGGAAACAAAAATCGAACCCCGTCTACTTCAGTCATTCAAACGCATTCGCAAAAATTCCCGCAATGGTTTGGGTATTGTTTACGTACAGCGTGATGCTTGTGGTGGTTGCTTCAATAAAATTCCGCCACAGAGACAGTTGGATATTCGCTCTCGCAAGAAAGTGATCGTCTGCGAATACTGCGGACGTATCATGATTGACCCTGAACTGGCAGGAGTATCTGTAGAACCTAAAGTAGATGCTACTAAAGAAAAAAACACCAGAAGGAGGAGACTTTCTTCAGAAACTGAATAAAAGTTAGTGGTCAAAAAAGGGCATAGAGAGAAAGCGAGATATCTTTGTGACAAAAAAGACGGCAAAGATGTACAGCAGC
>NZ_CANRPM010000051.1 GCF_947632445.1 uncultured Bacteroides sp.
CGCTCAATACGTTGCTATCAAACATGACAGGAGAAATCGTAGATGTAAAACGATAAGTTCGCTTGCCATTTTTCGTCAGTGGTACCGCAGACATTCGATTCCGGGAGTTAACTATAACGACGGACGAGTATTTGCCGAATTTGCGCGCTGCGTAGTCGAAAAACGGGCATCGTATTGAAAACCAAAGGCGAGACGGGACACTATTATCTCTATACTGCTGATGCTGCGACAGCGATATTGAAAGGCGATGCGGGGCAGGCATATAATGCGGCGAACGAAAGCACGTACTGTTCCATAGCAGAAATGGCGGAAAAGGTTGCCGTGCAAGACGGAATAAAGGTTCGGTACGAGATAGAGGACGAAAACCGGAATGGTTATCCGAAAGCGTTATATATGGATCTCGATACGTCTCTATTACAGCAGCTTGGCTGAAAATGGGGGGATTTGCCTAATGGATATGTATAGAATTCTGATACATGAACTGAATAATGCTTAATATTTAATTATGATTTGGTATATTAAACTTGCTATCATTTATTGTGTGCGGATTGGAATAAGAGTGTTTTATTTATTCCCCATCAAGAAAAACAGAATCCTGTTTTCTGAATATGAGGGAAAAACCTATAAATGCAGTCCTAAATACATTTTTGAATATATGTATCGGAACTGGGGTGATTCTTATGAATATGTATGGTGCATCAAGGATAAGACGCTAATTCCGGCAGAATATTCGGTGAAATGTGTCAAACCGCTTTCTTTGAGACATTTATATTATCTGGCGACTTCGAAAATCATGATGGCAAATATCGGTATTGTGCCGATAGCTCCGCCTCGTAAAGACCGGATTTTTGTCAATACATGGCATGGCGGCGGAGCGTATAAAAAGGGGGGCTTGTCGGCGACGTATTACTCCAAGCCTCATATGTTTTATTTTAAGACTCTCCGCCATCTGCGGGCAAAATCTACGACTTATCTGATATCGAGCTGCCGACGCTTCTCGGAGATATTTGCCGATTTATTCATAATAAACCCTGACCGTATCCTGCCGATAGGAATGCCTCGCAACGATGTGTTTTTCTTGCCGGCGAACGAACAGGCGGCCGTCCGCGAAAAGATATGCAGACAATACGGAATAGATGAAAATGCGATGATTGTGTTGTATGCCCCGACATATAGAGGGCATGAACATTATTGTCAGCATATCGATTGGACATTAGATGCCGACGCCGTCTGTACCGCTGTTAAAAAGAGATTCGGGAAGCAGATAGTGTTCTTGTACCGGTGCCATATGAATGTTTTTAACGACAGACAATCGATAAGCCACGCTATCGATGCAAGTGATTATCCAAATATGCAGGAACTTTTGTTGGCGACAGACCTTTTGATTTCCGATTACTCCTCTTTGATTTGGGATTTTTCCTTTACATACAGACCGGGATTTCTATATACTCCTGATTTGGAAGAATATATCCGGGTTACTAAACTGCATACCCCCATCAACCAATGGCAATATCCGTATGCCAAAACAATAGATGAATTATGCTTCCAGATTCTTCGCTATGACGAAGAAGCTGCCATAGCCCGAATAAAAGCCCATCATCAGCAACTGGGGAGTTTTGAGAACGGTACTGCTACAAAAACTCTTTGTGAATTTTTACAATCGCAGATGTCAGACAAATAGAAAGACCTCTATGAAGCGATTGACATCAAGCAGTCGGTTGCGGACATAGAAACATATAACTACCTTTTCCATGATTATTTCCATCATTACCGCTACGTACAATAGCGGTAAGACGTTGCGCGATACGCTCGACAGTGTGTTGCGGCAGACCTATTCCGATTACGAACATATTATCATCGACGGGGCTTCATTCTGTATCCGTTCGACCTTAAAGAGTACGAAAAGACAGATTTATCATTGATGGATTATGAAAAAAATATGCCTGGTACACGCGCCTACAACTTTTATGAACTTTTAGAATTAATTGAACGGAAGGAGATAAGCATTATTCCAGAAAGGGAAGAAATCCTTTCTATGTACTGGGGAGATTACAAACACAAATCCGTCGAAACGTTGTTTGAGAAACTAATCAATCTGTCATCACAGTAGAAAATTATTTAAATCATCCACCAGGAGGGGGGGGGAGCGGTCATATGCTCGTTGAATTTCGATGCAAGCCATTGCATATTGGCAGCTGGTTATCAATAGTGTGAAGGGTTGGGAATAGTATTGCAATTTTACATATAAATGAAATTCTATGATACATAGTCTAGTATCGATTGTAACCCCTATGTATAAAGGGGCTGCTTATATCGGAGAAACTATTCATTCCGTACAACAACAAACGTATCCTTATTGGGAAATGATTATCGTCGATGACTGTTCCCCCGATGGAGGAGCTGGTATTGCAGAAGTAAAAAAATATGCAGACAAGGATAATCGAATAATATTGGTAGAATCTCCTATAAATAGAGGTTCTTCCGGCGCCAGAAATATTGCATTGCACAAGACGCATGGGAAATATATTGCCTTTCTTGATGCAGATGATATTTGGCTTCCAAATTTGTTAGAGTCTCAATTGGAATTTATGAAAACGAAAAATGCTGCAATAGCGTTTGCCTCATACCATCGTGTGAATGAAAGTGGAGTTCACGTGTTGAAACCATTTATTGTACCTGAGAAAGTTAGTTATAAGGATATATTAAAATCAAATCCGATTCCTTGTTTAACAACCATATATGATCGGGAGGTCGTAGGAGAACAATACTTCAAGGAAGAATTGAAAAGTTTGCGCGATGATTATGCTTTTTGGTTGGAAGCTTTGAAGAAAGTAGATTATGCCTATGGAAACCCAGAAATCTTGGCAGCTTATCGTTTAGTGTCCACGAGTGTTACACGAAACAGAAGAAAACTAATAAAACCACAATTTCTGATCTATTATAAGGTGGAACGATTAGGACTGATAAAAAGTGTTTACTATCTGATCAATTGGGCAATACGAAGTATTATTAAATATAGTTAATTATGGACTTGATTATTGGTGCAGGCGTAACCGGCATTAGTTACGCAAACTTTACAAATAATGATTTTCTGATTATTGAAAAGGAAAAGGAAGTTGGGGGATATTGTCGGACTATTAAGCGGAATGGATTCGTTTGGGATTATTCCGGACATTTTTTCCATTTTCAAAATCCTGAGATAGAAAAATATGTTTGCAAGAATATAGATCCAAGCCTACTATTGAAAGTTGAAAAAAACACTCTAATTTATTACAAAGGGAAATATGTAGATTTTCCTTTCCAGAAAAATATTCACCAATTGGATAAAGAGGAACTGGTGGATTGTTTATACAATTTGTTCATTCCCTATAATGGTGAAGTATCATCTTTCAAGGAAATGGTCTATGCAAATTATGGTAAGTCTATTGCAGAAAAGTTCCTCATTCCTTATAATGAAAAATTATATGCATGCGATTTAAATTCATTAGACATGAATGCTATGGGACGATTTTTCCCGAAAGCAAATAAAGAAGAGATCATTTTGAACTTTAAGGCTCATGACAATTCTTCTTATAATAGTCATTTTACTTATCCTAAAACTGGCGCCATTGAATATGTAAACTCGTTGCTGCAGAATATTGATATGACAAAAGTCTATGTTGAAGAAGAACTAATATCTATTGATTCAGAGAAAAAGATAGCTACCACCAACCGAAGAAAAATACATTATGATCGCTTGATTTCTACAATACCTCTACCTGTCCTTCTAATGAAATGCAGAATCGATTATCCCAAAGGAGTATTCTCTTGTAACAAGGTGCTTGTTTTTAACTTGGGTTTTGATTCAAAGGGGAATGACAGCCAAAATAGTTGGATATATGTTCCTGAAAAAGATTATATATTTTATCGATTTGGATACTACGATAATATTATGGGATCTGATCGTATGTCCTTGTATGTTGAGATCGGTTTCCCAGAAAATTCTGAATTGAACAAGGAAGGATTGTATTTAGAGCGGATACTACACGATTTAAAAAAGATGGGAGTAGTTACTACCCAAGAACTTCTGGATTATGAATCGGTATTGATGAAACCTGCTTACACTCATATCAGTAAGAGTAGTATTGAGACTGTTGAACGTGTAAAAAAAGAATTGTGTAAAAAAGATATATATACGATTGGACGATATGGTAGCTGGACTTACTGCTCTATTGAAGACAATATTCTCGAAGCCCAATATTTAGTTCGCTGCTTGCAACAAAATGAAAAAAGTACCGGTAAAAGTGCATGAACACGTAGTCTATAGAAGTTTTTAGAATACCGTGCTTTCAAATTATATTGTTGGGCGGCTGGTTGATATCGCTGGATTGAAATCTCTGCATTTAAATATTGCAAATAGCAAGTCTTAATCGCATTGAGAGCAAATGGCTTCTAATATTTTCTGTTGCATGGACGACAATTCCGAATCGTTCTTCCGAGAATAACGAATGCCCGCTACTCATTTTGATTCGACATCGGACTTATTTTCAAAACCTTCAAGGAGATTATAGCAATATGAAACTTTTGGTAACGGGCGTTGCAGGCTTTATTGGCAGAGGGGTGTGCTATGCTATGGTTCAGACAATACTATACGATGAAACAGTATAAAATCGCAGTGGCGGGTATGGGATATGTTGGCATGAGCATCGCCGTGTTGCTGGCGCAGCACAACCGAGTTACAGCAGTAGACGTATTGCTTGAGAAAGTGGAGAAAATCAACCGCCGCCAATGAACGCCTGTTTAGCGGTATGTGTAAGTGCAAACAATAGAAAACCTTGTTTTGCAACCGGTAAGGATGATGCCGAATATAGGTATAATATTCTAAGTCTCACTTTAATAATCCAAATAGTGTACTTAGCGGGTTATCAGAAAGCATTAAGAAAATAATTAGATTACCTGTTGGTTGAATTAAATTAGTGCATATTTTATCTGTCCAATCGGACGATGATTAACGAAATTGACATATTGCATGAAAGTCATAGCGGCGATTTTACCGGCCATTCCGGTGAAAAGTCCGCAGGATTGCTTTGCGTAATTTCGTATCATCATAAAATTGTCGTTGGGCTGGGAGAACATGGTTTCAATCCGTTTTCGGAACTTTTTGTAAGCCCACGAAGGTTGGCGCCGGTTCTTTTGATTCAGCCTATATGGTACTTCGAGCGAGATGTTTGCCGTCTCAAAAAGATTTTTTTTGGACTTCGGCGCTGAGATAGCCTTTGTCACCGGGCATCATACAGTCGCGGTATTCCCAACGCACATCCTTGAGATAATGGAGGTCATGGATATTTGCAGCCGTCATGTCATAGGAGTGTATGACACCCCGTATTCCACAGACAGCATGGAGTTTATATCCATAATAATGCAATCCCTGCGCTGCGCAATATCCCCAGCCGGGAGCGGTGTCGATATTGTCACGCCCCATCGTGCAGCGTTTTGTTCTTGCGTTCTGACACTCCTTTACAGGTTTGGAATCAATGCAGAACACAACTTCGGAGCCATCTATGGCTACAGCCACGTCCTTTCTGATTTCCTCGGTCATCGTGCCGTCAACTTGCGCCGGACATTGAACTGCCTGCGGCTAATAAGGTTCGGCAGCTCATCCTTGCATTCATTGTGCAGACGATAGAACAGGAAATTCTCGCTGTCAAAGCCAAATGCTTCGGCGGTTATCCCGAGTGCAATGACTTCGAGGTCGGAGAACTTGGGCACAACCCCGCATCTGGGGATATTTCCGAGTTCATTTACTCGATTTCCGGCGAAATCTTTGCAGATTCCGAGAATTCTGACGAAATTTACGATGAAGTTGCGCATAAGCAGACAGATAGTGGTTAACGGTGTGGCTACCACTAATTTACTAAAAATCTGCACATTGCGCATTTTTTTCATTTATAAATCCTTAAAATCCTAATTCAACCAACGAGTTAACACTTATAAAAAAAGAGATAAAAAATATCTGACACTACAATAGATATACATTCAAAACCCCATGACCTACCACGATGCCTCTTATTACACGGCAGCCCCTTTATTTACCGTACATAGTTTCGTAGTACTTTTGGTAATCCCCGCTCGTTACGTTATCCATCCATTCCTGATTGTTCAGATACCAGCGTACCGTCTTCTCGATGCCTTCTTCAAACTGAAGGCTCGGCTCCCAACCCAGCTCCTGCTGGAGTTTTGTCGAGTCGATGGCGTAGCGCATGTCGTGCCCCAAACGGTCTGTTACATACGTAATCAAGTCCATGTCTTCGCCTTCCTTACGCCCCAATAAGCGGTCTACCGTGTTAATCACCACTTTAATGATGTCAATATTCTTCCATTCGTTGAATCCACCGATATTATAGGTTTCCGCAATCTTCCCATTATGAAAAATCACGTCAATGGCCCGTGCGTGATCTTCCACGTACAGCCAGTCGCGCACATTCTCGCCCTTGCCATAAACCGGTAGCGGCTTGCGATGGCGGATGTTGTTGATGAATAGCGGGATCAGTTTCTCCGGAAATTGGTACGGTCCATAGTTGTTCGAACAATTCGTCACGATAGTTGGCATGCCGTATGTGTCGTGATAGGCACGCACGAAGTGGTCGCTCGATGCCTTGCTTGCGCTATACGGGCTGTGCGGATTATACTTTGTTGTTTCATAGAAGAACTCCTTGCCATAAGCCAAATGGTGCTTGCCCGACGATGCTTTCGTCGTAAACGGAGGCTTGATGCCTCCGGGATGCGTCATCTCCAAGGCACCATACACCTCGTCCGTCGAGATGTGGTAGAACCGCTTGCCTTCGTATTTCTCCGGAAGGCTCTCCCAATACAGCTTGGCAGCTTGTAGCAGACTCAGCGTACCCATTACGTTTGTCCGTGCGAAGGTAAACGGGTCTTTGATGCTTCGGTCCACGTGGCTCTCCGCAGCCAAGTGGATAATACCGTCCACCTTTTCCTCCTGCATAAGGCGGTAGAAAGCCTCGAAATCGCAGATGTCCATCTTCACGAACTTGTAGTTCGGACGATTCTCGATGTCTTTCAGATTGGCCAGATTGCCCGCATACGTCAGTTTGTCCAGATTGATGATGCGATACTCGGGATACTTGTTTACAAATAGGCGTACTACATGGCTGCCAATGAAACCGGCTCCGCCGGTAATTATGATATTGCGTTTGAAAGTCATTTCAATAATGAGATTAATGATTAATGATAAATAGTTAATGTTATTCTGGATTTGTCGAAGGATCTTGAGATATGTTTCGACTTCATTTCGTTTCGCTCAACATAACAAATACTAAAACACGAACGGCGTCTCAAACTCCTTTAGCACCGGATGCTTCATATCCTTCTCACTCAGGATTGCTTTATCCGTCGGTATCCGCCAGTCGATACCTAAGCTTTCGTCCAAGATGCTGATGCCTCCATCCGCTTCTGGGTGATAGAAATTATCACACTTGTATTGGAACACCGCTGTCTCACTCAACACTGCAAACCCATGAGCCAATCCTTGCGGGATGAAAAACTGCCGATGGTTTCCCTCCGTCAGCTCCACAGCCACATGCTGTCCGTATGTAGGGCTACCCTTACGAATATCTACCGCTACATCCAGCACTGCACCTTTTACACATCGCACAAGCTTGCTCTGCGTGTACGGTGGACGTTGGAAGTGTAGCCCGCGCATCACGCCATAGCACGACATACTTTCGTTGTCCTGTACGAAGGTGACCGGCTTCACCTTCTTGTCAAATTCCTGTTGCGAGAACGATTCAAAGAAATATCCCCTGGCGTCCTCGAAAATGCGTGGCTCGATGATTACCACGCCCTCTATACTTGTCTTAATTACTTCCACTTTTTAATTGAAAAATTGATAATTGAAAATGAGAGTAACGGTCATCAGCTTCGTTTAAAGCAGTTCTTATTTTTAAAATATGTATAGCCTGAGCTTTGTTGAAGGGCTCTCAGCAAATAAATCTTCATCCCTTATCTTTCATTCTCGAAGTTCTTTTTACTTCTTCAATTACCTGCAGCAGGTATTTTCCATACTGGTTCTTCAACATCGGCTGCGCCAGCTCCCGCATCTTATCGGCGGTTATCCAGCCTTGGCGAAAAGCGATACCCTCCAAGCATGCCACCTTCAGCCCCTGCCGCTTCTCGATTACCTCGATAAAGGTCGATGCCTCGCTCAGCGAATCATGCGTGCCCGTATCCAGCCAGGCAAAGCCGTGCCCCAAAGTCTGCACTTTCAGTTCGCCGTCTTCCAGAAAACGTTGGTTCACCGTCGTTATCTCCAATTCTCCACGTGCCGACGGCCGGATGTGCTTAGCGATGTCCACCACTTTGTTCGGGTAGAAGTACAAGCCCACTACGGCGTAGTTCGATTTCGGATGCTGCGGTTTCTCCTCGATGGAAAGGCAATTTCCGGCACCGTCGAATTCTGCTACACCATAGCGTTCCGGGTCGCTCACCCAATAGCCAAACACCGTTGCCTTCTTCTCTTCTTCTGCCGTGCGCCCTGCTTCTTTCAGCATGGCGCTCAGCCCATTGCCGTGGAAGATGTTGTCGCCCAGCACCAAGCAAGCCGAATCGTCGCCAATGAAGTCCGCTCCGATGATGAACGCCTGTGCTAATCCATCAGGACTTGGCTGCTCCGCATATTCAAAGCGTACCCCGAAATCCGAGCCATCGCCCAGCAAGCGTTTGAAACCCGGCAAGTCTTGTGGTGTCGAAATAATCAGTATCTCGCGAATACCCGCCAGCATCAACACCGAAATAGGATAATAAATCATCGGTTTGTCGAAGATGGGGAGCAGTTGTTTACTCACACCCTTGGTGATGGGATATAGACGTGTTCCGCTACCACCGGCCAATACAATACCTTTCATATCTAATAGTTCTTATAGTTTTCCATTTTCATTACCAATGCAAAGGTAGACAATCTCCCTAACATACTCAAATTCCTGCTAATAAAAATCGGGGAAAGTGGCCCTATCGTCGCTCCGCTTAATTCTTCAATATCCTATTTTTATCTGATCTATTGTTCTTCAATCCATGAATTTTGATGCCTTGATTATTGCATATTAACGGCCATTTCCAATTGTTGGAGAGCTTTATGAAGCTGCTGGCGCGGACAACCCACGTTGAGCCGCATGAAGCCGAGGCCGGGAGTGCCGAACATCGTACCTGAATTTAATGCCAGACGGGCTTTGTCAGCAAATAAATGTTCCAGCTCTTCCTGGCTAAGCCCCAATGCGCGACAATCGAGAAAAATGAGGTAAGAAGCCTGCGGACGTATCATGCCGATGGAAGGGATGTGCTCCTTCAGGTAAGCCTCGGTAAAGTCGATATTGCCTTGAATATAGGCCAGCATCTGTTCCAACCACTCCTCGCCATGTTCGAAAGCCGCTTTGCACCCGATGTAAGCAAAAAGATGCCCTCCGCAAAATTCGCCCGCCTCCATAAAGGTTTGGAAGCGTTCGCGCAAAGCGTCATCGGGCACGATGGCAAAGGAACTTTGAATGCCGGCATGTTGAATGTCTTGCTGGGTGCCATGAAAGTGATGGAGTTCGATGCGGCAGCCTCGTTTATCGAAGCAAAAGGATGATGCTTGTAGGGCGGCAGCGTGAGGTCGGCATGGATTTCGTCGGAGATGACCAGCGTACCGCTTTCCTTGCAAATATCGGCTATTTGGTGCAGCTCGTCCACCGTCCACACACGCCCGCCGGGGTTATGAGGATTGCAGAGAATAAATGCCCGGCATCCCTGCACGTCGCGGCGCAGGCGATCGAAATCAATGTGATAGTGCCCATCGCGCAAGTCGAGCGGAGAACGCACCACCTCGCGTTTCAGCCGTTCGGTAATGAGAAAGAAGGGATGATAGACGGGTGTCGTTACCAGCACCTTGTCGCCCGGCCGTGTAAAACAGAGCAAGGCGAAAGCCTGGGCGCGAACAATACCCGGCACGAACATTAGCCACTCAGGGCGTATCTCCCATTGATGGCGCTTTTGCAGCCAACGGCAGATGGTGGTATCCCAGCCTTCACAAGCCGAAGTATATCCCAACACTTCGTGCTCCAGCCTGCGGCGCAGGGCGTCTATCACAAAGGGCGGTGTACGGAAATCCATGTCGGCCACCCACATAGCCGTCAAATCGCTGCGTCCCCAAACATTCTTCATGCCGTCCCACTTCACCGAATCGGTACCGCGACGGTCGATTACTTCGTCGAAATTATAGTACATTTCCTTTTGATTTTATAATGTTCACTTCTTTATTCCATCTATCACTTGTTTGTAAAACGATGTTTTCTCATCAAAAAAGCATTGTTTTATCGAGAGGAAAACGATGCTTTCTTCTCTGTCTTCCAAAGCATACTCGGCCGAAACCAATCTTGCATCAAATGGGGAACCAAACGAACACCGCCACGTCCCACACGGCATGCGATACGATGATGGCCCATATACTCCGAGGATACAGGCGATAAAGTCCGCCCCACACCACGCCTGCCACCCATGCCGCCATCACGAGCATAAAATTACACGAGGCAGCATGCACCAGCGCGTATATCAATGTAGTCACTACAAAGCCGGCATTGGGGCTCCAACGGCGAGAAAGCGTGCGTTGTACATATCCGCGCCAGAAGATTTCTTCGGCAGGGCCTATCAATACCAGCATCAAGAGGGAGAGCAGCCAAGGCGAGGCTCCCTCCTTCATGCCGTAAATTAGATTGACTTGCGGGCGGGCGAAGTCGAAAAGCCACGACGACACTTTGTCGCCCGTCCAGAAGATACCCCATAAAGCTGCGGCAATAATTACGCCCAACAGCGGGTTCACCCAGCGGCGATCGGCCTCACGCAGCCAACCCGCATCGAAACGAAGGGACAAGGCGGAGAGCGTGAGAGCCGAAAAAGACATCATCAGCCAGAAGTTAACATGCGACGCCGTCATAGGCGAAAACATGATCGTCCATAACACGGCGGCCAGCACGATGGCCAGAACCAATCTTTTCATAAGAATACGCGGGATAGAACGAACGACAAAGCGAAAAGCAAGCTAAACAACAGTTGAAGCTTGGCCGTCAGCTCGTCGAGGCGAGAGATGCCCTCCATGCCGCATATCGGGTAAGAAGCCATCAAGCGCACATTGCCGACGGCCGGTACCAGCGCGGGAAGCACCAGGAGGCTCCACCGGGGAAAGACTCCTATGGCGGCACATCCGATGACCCACACGAAGGGGAGCAATACTTCCAAATAATAAATCAGCATGGACGTTTGTGCTCCCACCGTCATGGCCAGGGTACGGATGTCGGCTCGCACGTCGGTCTCGATGTCGCGCGTATTGTTGGCGTGCAGGATGGCTACCGTGATGAGCCCTACGGGGACACCTACCCACATCGTCGCCCCATCTATTATGCCCGTTGCTACGTAGGCCGTGCCCAGCATGGGCAGCAGGGCATAGGCTACGAAAATGACGACATCGCCCAGCGCACGATATTTCAACGCCGGATAGAAGAGCGTACAAGCCGCTCCGCCGATGCCTATGTATAATAGGGGAAGACCCGTCCGAAGCATCAATCCGATGCCCGCCGCCACCGCCACCACAAGCAGCGAGAGCGAAAGGCGGAGAATTTCCTCCGGTCGGAAAAGGCCTCCCGTTAGGGTATGCACGCCGTAGGTGTCCTCCCGATCTACGTGGTGCTTGTAGTCGAAGTAGTCGCTCCACGTATTGCCTGCGGCATGAAACACGATGATGTTGAGTAATGCCCACACACCATTCGTCCAATTCACGTCTTGCTGCATCCAATAGAGGTAGGCCAGCGTCACCACTACGGGCATGGCCGAGGCAGGAAATGACCAGGGCCGGACGGCCACTAACCAGTCTTTCAAAGCATGTTTCTTCATATACAAAAAGTTATTATAGGGGTTAGGGGTGCAAATGTACGAAATATCTTCGCCATTTCCTGAAAAAGGAGAGAGAATGCGTTAGATTATTCCGCCTAAAATCTTTAATTTTGTGCCTCGGATAAAGATTCGTACACCATTAGTGCCGGAAGCATGCTATTGAAACTCTACAATAAAAACAACAATCCCGCCGACCTGCAACGTGTGGTCGATGTGCTGAACGATGGAGGCCTTATCATCTACCCCACCGATACCTGCTATGCCATCGGGTGTCATGGGCTGAAGGAGCGTGCCATCGAGCGCATTTGCCGCCTGAAAGACATCGACCCCAAGAAGAACAACCTTTCCATCATCTGCTACGATTTGAGCAGTATAAGCGAGTATGCCAAGGTGGATAATGCCACTTTCAAGTTGATGAAGCGTAACCTGCCCGGCCCTTTCACCTTCATTTTGAACGGCACCACGCGCCTGCCCAAAATCTTCCGTAACCGCAGGGAGGTAGGCATCCGCATGCCCGACAATCCCGTCATCAGCGAGATTGCCCGTCTGCTGGATGCGCCCATTATGACTACCACCCTGCCTCACGACGAGGACGAAGACATCGAATACGCCACCGACCCCGAATTGATTGCCGAAAAATGGGGCGATACGGTGGATCTCGTCATCGACGGCGGCATCGGGAATAGGGAAAGCTCTACAATCGTGGATTGTACGCAGGGCGAAGCGGAAATCATCCGCCAAGGAGCGGGATGGTTGGAAGAAGGATAAAAGAATGAAGAATGCTGCTACCGGCAACCCTTCTTCATTCTTAAATCTTTATTCAGTGGCTTACTTCAGCAAAGACTCCGGATCCAGGTGGTCGGCCTCGATGTCCTTGAAGTAGCGGTACGTGCCCACCTTCAATTCGTCGGTGGCGGCATCGTCGCAGATGATGATGCCCTTCTCGTGCATTTGCAGGGCGCTGATGGTCCACATCTGCATCACGGGGCCTTCTACGGCATGATACAAGGCGCGGGCCTTGTTATGTCCATTCACGATGATCATGACTTCCCTGGCGCTGAGCACGGTGCCTACGCCTACGGTCAGGGCCGTCTTGGGCACCTTGTTCACGTCGTTATCGAAGAAGCGCGAGTTGGCGATGATCGTGTCGGTGGTCAGCGTTTTCTGGCGGGTGCGGGACGATAGGGAAGAACCCGGCTCGTTGAAGGCGATGTGGCCGTCCGGGCCGATACCCCCCATGAAGAGATCGATGCCGCCATACGACTTGATTTTCTCCTCGTAGCGGGCGCATTCGGCATCGAGGTCGGCAGCGTTGCCGTTCAGAATGTTGGTATTTTCCGGCTTGATGTCGATGTGGCCGAAGAAGTTGTTCCACATGAAGGAATAGTAGCTTTCGGGGTGTTCTTTCGGCAGGCCCACGTATTCGTCCATGTTGAAGGTAACCACGTTCTGGAAGGAGACAAGTCCCTTCTTGTTCAGATCAATCAGTTCCTTGTACATGCCCAGGGGTGAAGAACCGGTGGGGCATCCCAATACAAAAGGCTTCTCTGCCGTAGGGTTGGCGGCCTTGATTTTCGCTGCTACATAGTGGGCAGCCCACTTCGATACGGATTGGTAATCCGGTTGAATGATTAGTCTCATGTTTAGTCAGTTCATTTATAGGTTAGTAATATGAGCGGTTATTTTCGGTCTTTCTTCAGGCGCCCGGCCATTGCCCTGGCCAGGTTCTCGCATTGTTCGTAAGTAAGCTCCTTCGGGGCCTGCTTCATCTCTACGGGGTCGCCTACGATTTCGAGCTTGCTCTTTTCGGCAAATTCGGCGATGCGCTTCACGGCGGCACCGGCCCACGTGAACGAGCCGAACCACCCCAGATAGCGCCCCTTCACCTCGCGCACCAGTATCTTGGAGAGGAGCGAATCCACTTCGGGATAGATCTGGTTACTGTACGTAGGGCTTCCCACGATGAGTCCGCGATATTTGAAGATGTCTTTCAGGATGTACGAGGGATTACTCTTGCTTACGTTATGCATCACGATGTTCCTGATGTCCTGGGCCGAAAGCTCGGCGGCGATGGCCTCGGCCATCTGCTCCGTATTGCCATACATGCTTCCGTAGGCGATGACCACGCCCTCTTCGGCCTCGTAGCGGCTCAGCCGGTCGTAGATACCCACCACGCGGGCGATGTTCTCCGTCCACACCGGGCCGTGAGTGGGGCAGATGGTGGTGATGGGCAGGTGTCCCAGCTTGGCCAGAGCCTTCTGCACGGGGTTGCCGTACTTGCCCACGATGTTGGAGTAATAGCGGACCATCTCCTCCCAATACTTGTCGAGGTTGATGCGCGTATCGAGAAAGCCGCCGTCCAGCGTGCCGAAGCACCCGAAGGCATCGCCGGCGAAGAGGAGGCCGTCGGTCTCGTCGAAGGTCATCATCGTTTCGGGCCAATGTACCATCGGCGTCAGATAGAACTTCAGCTTGTGGCGGCCCAGGTCGAGCATCGACTCGTCTTTCACCTCGTAGCGGTCGCCCGTCACGCCATAGTAGCCCTCGATCATGCCGAAGGTCTGCTTGTTTCCCACGATGACGATGTCGGGGTAGTGGTGCTTGATGAGGCGGATGGACCCCGAATGGTCGGGCTCCATGTGATTGATGATGAGGTACTGGATGGGGCGGTCGCCGATGATGCGGCGTATCTTTCGCAGATAGATCTCGAAGAAGCAGGCGTCTACGGTGTCCACCAGCGCCACGATGTCGTCGTCTATCAGATACGAGTTGTAAGAAACTCCGTAGGGCAGGGGCCACATGCCTTCGAAGAGGTGCTTGCTGCGGTCGTTCACGCCTACATAATGTACTTTTCCTTTTATCACTGTTTTTTCGTTCATACGTCTTGTCTTTTTCGGACGGAGTCCGGTCTTCATACACGAGGCAAAAGTACGACATTTTTATGGATTATACAATTTTCCCTGCCATGCGTCCGTCTCTTTCATTCTTTTTTGCAGAAGGTGGTTGAATTCGTAGTTTTTCAGCCCCCAGTCGGGCTTGACGAGCAGCTCTTTGGGCGACTGGGACACGAAGCGCTCCAGCACCAGGTCGGGGCGCAGGCGCTGGATGTAGTCCGTCACCAGCGCGATGTATGTGTCGGCCTCGTCGAAGGGGAGGAAGTCTTCGGGCCTTTCCTCATACTCGCGGGCCATGCGGGTGCCGCGTATAAGCTGCAGCTGGTGCAGCTTCAGGGTGTCGAGGGGCAGCCGCGAAAGTTCCGCCGCCTGGCCCAGCATGTCCTCGCGCGACTCGCCGGGCAGCCCCAGGATGACATGTCCGCCTACGGGCAGCCCCCGTGCCGCCGTGCGCGTTACGGCATCCACCGTCGCCTGCCACGTATGCCCGCGATTGATGCGCCGCAGGGTGCGGTCGAGCGTGCTCTCGATGCCATACTCCACCAGCACGAATGTCCGCCGGCCCAGCGCCTCCAGATAGTCCAGCAGCGCGTCGGGCATGCAGTCGGGGCGGGTGCCGATGACCAGTCCCACGACGTCGTCCACCGCCAGCGCCTCTTCGTACCTGCGCTTCAGCGTCTCCAGTGCGGCATACGTGTTGGTGTAGGCCTGGAAGTAGGCCAGGTACTTCATTTCGGGATACTTGTGCGCGAAGAACCGTTTCCCCTCTTCGAGCTGCACGGCCAGCGGCTTCTCCGTGCGGCAATAGTCGGGGCTGAACGTCTGGTTATTACAGTAGGTGCATCCGCCGTAGCCCGCCGTCCCGTCCCGGTTGGGGCACGTGAAGCCGGCATGGAGCGAAATCTTCTGTACCTTGCCCGGAAAGAAACGCTTCAGGAAGGTGGGGAAATCGTTATAGCGTCTTCTTGTCTCCATCGCCGCGCCTCTTCCGGCTTCAGAAGTTAAACCTCAAGGCCAGGGCCGGCTGCATGTCTTTCCGGCTGCCGCCCCCGATGGAAGGAGTGACGATGTAGTCGGCACCCAACGACACGCGGGGAGCTTTCCCCTTGTTATGGTGCGCCGCGATAAATAGCGGGACGCTGGCAAGGATTAAGGAGCCTCCGGCGATTAGTCTTACCGCCTCCCCTTTATTGCAGTCCCAGTCCCATTCGAGAATGGCTATGCAGTTTGAAAGGAAAAGAGTGCTTCCCGCCAAAAGCGAAACCCCGCCCAGCACGTTTTGGGTAATATATCTTTTCCGGTGGCCCGTCGATGAAAAGGAGGCTTCCCTTTTGGCATCATGCCGGTTAAGGTAGGCAAAAGTCAGCGTCGGAATACCGGCTATCGTCATTCCGACCCCCGTGTACCAAAGGGCCCGAAAGATGAAATCGTCACCGCCAAAACTGCTGCCGAAAATGGCTCCTGTCATCATAGGCATACTTACTCCCAGCGCCGTCCAGCCGCAGATTTTGAGTGTCTTGTATCTTTTCCATTCCGGCGTCTGCCTGTAGTCGAAAGCTGTCGTTTCCTTCCGTATGCCGGCCTCCGCTGCGGGCACATATCCCGACAGTCCGCCCGTCAGGTCTGCGGGCATCGCTTCCTGCCCGTAGAGGGTGCCGAAGGAAAAAAATGTCAATAAGAGTAAGAGAATATTTTTCATGTTTTCGTATGTTTTTCAGAAACTTATGCTTATTCCTAAGGCCGGAGAGGACTGCCTCCCGCTATCCGTCCCAATCGTCCCTACGTGGGAGGCCGTCAGCGAAAGGGCGGCTTTCTTTTTGGCCTTGTGCCGGTTGATGTAGGCAAAGGTCAACAGCGGGATGCTGGCTACCCCCAATCCGACACCCGTACACACAAGGATGTCAAAAATTGCGTTTGGTTTTCCGTCGCCATAAGCGTTATCGAGATCGCCCAAAAAGCCTACCATCACCATAGGCATACTTACTCCCAGCGCCGTCCAGCCGCAGATTTTGAGTGTCTTGTATCTTTTCCATTCCGGCGTCTGCCTGTAGTCGAAAGCTGTCGTTTCCTTCCGTATGCCGGCCTCCGCTGCGGGCACATATCCCGACAGTCCGCCCGTCAGGTCTGCGGGCATCGCTTCCTGCCCGTAGAGGGTGCCGAAGGAAAGGGCCGTCAATAGGATGAAGAGAAATTTTTTCATCATTTGTCAGTTTTTTTTCGTTTTGCAAAGAGGGCGGACGGGTAAGCCGGGAAACTTCCTGCACGCACTTTTTGCCTCGTTCGTTGTCCGTGTTCATTCTCTCGTTTCGGGAAGCGCGCCGGGCCGGCATCCGTCGGGTTTCCCCTTGTCGACAAAGCAAAGATAGGGACTTTCTTCCGACCCGCCAAAAACGGGGTACCCGTATTCGGTGAAAATCTGTTAATAAAATCGGGTTTTCGTGTTAAAAATTACAATCCGTTGATTTCCAATTCGCTGCACGGCCTGTTCGCGGGCGGAAAGCGGCGTTTTCGGCGGCGGGATGCGTCGGGGGCGCGGCGGTGCGTCGTTTTTTCCCGTCTGCCGCTCCGGCGGAGGAAGGAATATCTGCAAAAAGCTTCATTATCAGCCTGTTGATGTCTGCTCAGGCGTGACAGTGTGACAGTGTGACAACGTGACAATTACCTAAAATCGGTTTTTTGGAAGTGGATGCTACAATTAATATTATATATATTATATATATGATATATATATAATATATATAGTATTAAAATTTTTAACACACTTTTGGGGGTTCGGAAGTGGAAAAGCTCATTTGGGTAATTGTCACGTTGTCACACTGTCACACTGTCACGGGGCGGCGGAAAATTTTTTTTGTTTTTTTTCGGCAGGAGGCGATACAAGCCAAAAAAATTTTTTCATAACTTTGTTTTCGCATTTGCAGTAGAGCAGGCAAAAACGAAAAAAACAAACGATAAAACCGATTGATGCACATGGCCATCCCATCAAGAAATACCCTATA
This sequence comes from uncultured Bacteroides sp., assembly GCF_947632445.1. Taxonomy (GTDB): domain Bacteria; phylum Bacteroidota; class Bacteroidia; order Bacteroidales; family Bacteroidaceae; genus Bacteroides. The sequence goes on from NZ_CANRPM010000051.1 coordinate 17,810, forward strand.
CACCGAGCGGCGCTCGCTCGACGACTTCGACGTGGACACGAAAGGCACGCCGGGCTATGCGGTGATGCGGCTGCTGACGGCGGCCCGCCTGCGCGGTTCGGACGACGACCCGGAGCGGCTGCTGCTGACCGTGATGAACAACATCTGGTACGTGTGTGCGGCGGTGGTGGCCCATCCGCATGCCTTCCTGTACGTCGACGCCTACAAGCGGCTCGTCGAGAGCTTCTATGCCGGCGCCGTGCGCGTCAGGCTGCGGAAAGACGCGACGTGGGCGGCGGTCTACCTGCTGCTGACGGCCTCGTGTACGGACCTCGAACACGTGCAGAGCTTCCTCCAGAACATCGAACTCCTCGTGAAGTACCCCGAACAGCTCCGGGAGACGGCACGGCGCTTGAAGTCGCCACCCGCTCCCTCCGACTTTGCCGGCACGCCCGAACCGCCTGCCAAGCCGCGCCGCCACCCGACGGCGAAAGACGAGAACGCACCGCCCGACGCCCTTGTTCGCCTGATAGACAAGGCTTTGGAGCTGGGCAACGAGGCGAGCCTCAAGGAGCTGCTCGTGTGGCTCACGACGATGGACGGCGCCGCCGACGTCCGCCCGCAGGTGAAGCGCGTGGAGCAGCGGCTCAAGGAGCTGAAGGAACCCGAATCGCACACGACGCACAACTACTACGCCGGCTCCGGCCACATCAGCGAAAGCTGGCTGAAGGACGTACACATCGGCGAGGTGCCCCGAAAGGGGACTTTGCCCCCAAATGACTGCAAAACAAAATGACAACAAAACAAACGGCAACAATGAAAACGAAGACAGAAAAGGAAACGACAGAAACGGAAGTAAAAAATTTCTACGGCGGCGTCTATTTCGACCGCTGCCGCATGACGGACGTCAAGCTCCAGACACTCGTACAGGGCGACATGCGCATGGAGGCCGCCCCCGACACGGGAACCGACGCCGTGCGCCCCGGCAGCGACCGGCGGGTGGAGGAGGCCCTGGCGGCGCTGAAGGAGGCCACCGATGCCGACGGCGGGCGCATCTTCACCCAGAAGGCCCACTGGTATGCCGTCTACCGCGTGCTGAGCGAGCTGGAGGGCTACCCCAAGCAGATGAAGGAATTCTGCAAGCTGATGGAAGGCCTCGGCATGGACCGCAGCCACCCCGCCCTGAGCTACGAGATGATGAAGAAAGTCATCCTGCCGCCCGTCCTGAAGACGGCGCGCGTGTCGCTCTGGCCCACCTTCCTGAACCGGGCCGAAGAGTCGGTGAGACGGCAGATCGTGGTCGCCGCGAAGCTGATGGACTTGCTGGAGAAGTCCTGACGGCAGCGGGAAATTCCCCCGTCCGTTCCCCCATTCTCCCAACCGTTCCCCCGCACGGGTTTCGTCCCGGCGGGGGATTTTTTATGGCTTAACTTTGCTCCTGCATCCGGGGGAAGTCGACAATCCCCCGCTTGCGGGAGCTTTTTCGCACGAAGGGCTTCCGGCCGGCCGAAGAGAATGAGAACCTATTTGCAACAAAACAAAAAAAAATTACACGATGAAAGTAATGATCCAAATGAGTGACGAAGCCTATACGGCCCTGTTGAACGGAACCAGCCGCCTCTACGGCTCGTTGGGACTGGTAAGCCCCTCCGAGGGGAACCCCTATATAATTTGAAATGTTGTAACTAATTACTGCCATTCCATTTCCCGTAGTGCGTTATGCTGCCGTATGTTTAAAAATATTCCCATGTTAATTTTTGCTTTTATTCATGGGGATAACGTATGTTTTTCTACTTTTGCCATAAAAAACAAAATTATGAATGATGCCCGTGATAAGGGTATATTAAAAAGCAGGCTTAGATGTTGCAGCGTGAAAATGGAATGAAAGATCTATTTGAAAAACAGCATAAAGATGTTGATAGTTCCTTAGAAAAAAAGGAAATATCGGGTTATGCTGTTTATTCTCCCATGCAAAAGAGACGCACGGTGGTCAATAATTTGCCGGATTTTTATCCAGAACTTCCAGATGGAAAGTTCGATATTATTTATTGTGATCCACCTTGGGATTATGGAGGGAAAATGCAATTCGACAAATCGTCCATAAAGTCGGAGAACAAAGAGTGGAAAAAGGGTATTTTTATTAGTGCCGCTAATTTTAAATATCCGACGGTAAAGACGAAGGAGTTAAAGAAAATTCCTATTCAAGGCATTTGTGCGGACGATTGTTTGCTTTTTATGTGGGTCACCAATCCGCATTTGGCACAAGGAATAGAATTAGGCCAGGCTTGGGGGTTCGAGTATAAGACGGTAGGTTTTGTATGGGATAAATGTAACCACAATCCGGGCCAATATACTCTTTCTAATTGTGAACTGTGTTTGATATTTAAAAAAGGGAAGATACCCCATCCAAGAGGTGCGCGTAACGTGCAGCAGCTGGTTCGGGTTCCAAGAACTCAACATAGCGTAAAGCCGGTGGAAGTCTTGCATAATATAGAAAAGATGTTCCCCTCCCAGCGAAAAATCGAATTGTTTGCAAGGCATAAACCCGCAGGGTGGACGGTATGGGGATTGGATGTAAGACCGGTCTATGAGGATAAAGAAGATGAATAAAAAAGAGAGGGTTCATCCCTCTCTTTTTACTACTCTAATAGGGGAGTGATATATGTATCAAAATGTCCGATTAAAGTATCTGCGTCTTTGGTGTTTCTCCAGAAGAAATAATTTGCTTTATATTTGCCAAACCAATAGGTAATCTCTCTTACCCTGAGAGGGTCGCGTGTAATATCTCCTTCAAAAATAATCCAGAACGGCAGATGAGGATATTTTATCTTGCCTCTCGACCTTAATGTTTCGAGAAGGCCGGGCGTGAAATATTTACATAATCTTTCATGTGCATTTCCTCTTCCGGCCGATTTTGGCTTCCCTTCGACCCACCCGTCTTGCCTCTTAATCTCGACGAAAATAGTTTTCCCCGTTTGGGTATTTGTTATTGCCCCGTCCGGTTGGATGCCATGTTTGGTTATTTTGATTTCAGGCGTGTAGATTGAAGCTTTCTCTTCTTCTGATAATTTTACATTGACATAAATGTCTTTAAAAAAATCCGGTTTGTTTATTACTCTATATTCGGTGTTCTCAAACAATTTGGAGAACACTTCTATAAATGAGTGCTCTGCCATAGTCGCATTGGCCCCGGCATAATCTTGCCATTTTTTCCGAAAACGATTGTCAAGGCTTCCCATATTCTCCAATTAGAAGTGAAACATCAAGTTGAAGTGCTTTTGATATTTTTATTGCAGTGATTAAAGACGGTTTTTTCTCAAGCCTTTCAATAGCCCCAATATATGTTCTATGCAATCCTGCTTTTTCTGCTAATTTTTCTTGGGATAATCCGATAGCTTCCCGGTAATGTCGTATATTTTGGGCTAAGTTTTTTAATATTGCAATTTCCTCTTTATCATCCATAATTCATTTGTTGCATTCTTCAGCATGCAAAAATACAGGGCAAAAAGACGTGAGTCAACAGTCTATAGAGTGCATGGAATTATGGTTATGGGGAAATTTCCTGCATGAATGATCCTCCTCTTCCCCCGTCCGTTCCCCCATTCTCCCAACCGTTCCCCCGCACGGGTTTCGTCCCGGCGGGGGATTTTTTATGGCTT
>NZ_CANRPM010000052.1 GCF_947632445.1 uncultured Bacteroides sp.
AACTTGTTTTCTTCCTCAAACTTTTTGCGTTCGGAAGATGTACGGGTATAAGTTTTGTTGACAGCACCATGATACCGTATGTCACAATCCAAGACGTTATGCCAACAAGGTATTCAAAGGGGTGGCTGCCGATGGCAAAGGCACAATGGGCTGGTGGCAAGGATTCAAGCTTCATCTGTTGTGTAATGACAGAGGAGAAATCATAACATTACGTGAGCTCGACGAATTCACGTTATTTACATCCTTTTCTACTACAGACATAATATCCTATATCGGTTCAATTTGAAGATTGAACATTTTTCAACCCATACAATGCGAAATACATTTGGTCGCAAGGTCTATGAAAGAGCCAATGAAAATGCCAATATTGCATTGACGAGGTTATCAGAGTCATTTAACCACAGCAATGTTTCAATAAATAAGATTTACTTAGGAATTCGACAGGATGAACTACTTGAGACATATGATTTGCTTGATTTTTAGTATAAGCTATTAAAAAACAGGGGTAAAATGAGCATTCTTCCAAGAAAAGAAGCTATCTTTGCGGCGCACTTGTAAATGCAGGTGTGGACATATGAGAAAGCGCATTTTCGCTTTATTCTGACCGTGTGAACTTCGACAACTCACAGAGTAATATCAGAATATTGAGGAAGAACGCTCTCTTGGTTTGTATTCGTATATGCACGAAATACATCCAAGTGAGGCTGTTCATTCTCCTTATCTGTATTACAAGGGAGTCGAAGCCCTACACGGAAGATGAGGCAGAATGTTTGGCCCCACTTTCTTTTTATGCTTCTCTTAAAAAACTGTAATCCACATCGTAAGGCCATAGATGTACAAAAAAAATTATGGCAAAAATAAGAATGACTTATGCCTATTTTGAAGGTAATGATGGTAACTCACTGACGACAGAAGAGCGTATTAAGGATGCGATGAATCTTTTGAATGGAAATGACAGCATTGTTTTAGATGATGGTAAAGAGTGTGTGAATGAAGCGGAACTTCTCGAAGCTCTAACCAAACATGAAAACAAGTAACTAACAAACAAGTATATGATGGAATGATTTCCTTCATATACTTGAAAATGAATTAATTAAGAGGAGTCGTAAAATAACTTATAAAAATGAAGATATTCGTTTCATTACTGACATTTTTGTGTCTAAGTCTTTTTACTTACGCACAAACGATTAATTATCAATTAATAAAATCAGAAAAGACATCTTCTTCTACTGTGAAACTAACTTTGATGGTATATAGTAAATCAAAGAAAACGATAGATGCAGATGCCCAATATGCAGCTATCAAGACTGTATTATTTGATGGATGCCCTGACACACCTTATAATAAACCGCTATTGGATAGTGGAGAAGCAACTTCATTTGAACAATATCCAAGTTACTTTGACAACTTCTATAATTACCGTATCGGTGATTTCATATTGAATTGCCTACCTGCCTCTTCATTCAAAAAAGGTGATAAGGCTAAAGGCACATTATATGAAGTCCAAGTGAAAGTACTATTGTTGCGGAAAGATTTGGAAAAGAACGGGATTATAAACAAAATGGGTATATGATTATGAGAATTAGAGTAACTTTTCTATTATGCCTGCTTCCTATTCTTTTTATGGAAGCCCAAACGGTTGTACAACCTAAAATAATGGTAATACCTTATACTAAGGAAGGCGAAGATATTAGGACAATTCTTGAGAATGACGAGAACAAACGCATTGCCCTGACTAAAATTAAAGAAGCTTTCGATGAAAGAGGTATCAGTACGATTGATTTTTTGGCAAAGTTGAAAGCAATTGAAAGCGGTAACGTTTTCAGTATGGAAAACAAAGCCGACATAAAATCACAGATTATAGATATGTCAGGGGCGAATATATATGTGGAGGCAGATATTGTATGCAATCAAAATGCCTCTGCTTCATCGGATAAACCCGAAACACGTGTCAAAATAGTCATAACGGTTTATGATAGTGCAACGGGTGCTTCTTTATCCAACAAGGTCGGCGAAAGTGGTACTTTCTATACAAATGACATAGCCAAACTAGCCATGAAAGCCATATCTTCTTGTGCGGATGACTTTTTACAGGTAATGCAAATGAAGTTCTCTGATATATCGGAGAACGGACGCTCCCTGATGTTGCAGATTGGATTTGATGAAAGTTCCATGTTTACAATGGAAAGCGAGGTCGGTTCGCAAGGGTTACTGCTTCAAGATAAAATAGAACTATGGGTATAAGCTCCATACTGTCTGCGGAATACGCGGAGTCATACATTCTTATGACATGACTGCCGCAAGCGTTCATGACCTCCATTATTTTAATGATGTACGTTGGGAATAATATTTAGTGCAAGGCCTGTTTCTCAGATACAGTTCATGATAATGCTAACCATCATTTCCTTTTCCTCAATTCTGGATTCGGCAATCATAATCGTAAGTGCAACAAGTGTATAGTCTGCTATTCTCTTGTGACCATTCTCATCGTATAGAATACCGTTCTTATCAAGGAAATATAGAAAAATCGTTGCCGCGATACGTTTGTTCCCGTCGCTGAAACTGTGGTTCTTAGTGACGAAGTATAGTAGATTTGCGGCTTTTTCTTCAAGGGTAGGGTACACGTCTTCGCCCCCAAAACTTTGGTATATATTACCGATGCTACCTTTGAAGGAGTCGTCTTTTTCATGACCGAACAAATCTGAGTCTGCGTTAAAACGCATCCGGTCAATCAGATTGCGGCACTCCTCGTAGCTTAGAACGTATGTTGCCTTACTTCCTTCTGGCCGTTTCATGCACTGGTGGTCATAATCATCGAGTAAGGTAAGGGCAGTGTTGTAATTCTCAATTACGCTAAGTACCTGTCGGGCATCGAGTTCATTTTGGGTACGTTTCATGATTCGTATCACCTCACCAAGTTGTTGTAATCGCTGCTCGTTGATGGCGTAGCCTTTGACAAGGTATTGTTTTAATATAGAAGTTGCCCAGATTCTGAATTGAGTAGCGTTCTTTGAGTTTACTCGATAACCGACAGAAATAATCATGTCCAGATTATAATAAGGTATGGTTCTTCTGACTGTTCTTCCTCCCTCTTCTTGAACTTGTGCATTTTTCGCACAGGTTGCGTCTTCGCATAATTCTGCTGATTTATAGATGTTCCGAATGTGTCTGACAATTACAGTTCGATCTACTCCAAACAGATTGGACATTTGCGATTGCGTGAGCCACACCGTATCTTTTTCCAGTCTTACATTTAACTGTATATTACCATCTTCATTTTTATAGAAGACGAAAGAACCTTGTTTATCTGTAACCATATTTTTGTTCATTGTTTACTTATCCTATAATTTATATAATGGTTGCTCATAGGCTGTGCGCGTCAGGATGATGAAAAATACCGACAACCGAAGCCCCCGTTCCGGCAGTTTTCCTCCCCTTTGCCTTCGTCAGAAAGAGGCATTCCGAACCCCCGCCAGAAGGTGTTCTGAAGGGGGTCTAATCGTTTAAGTTAATCGATCATCATCGACTAACTTAATCGATCATCGCCGCTTAACTTAATCGACAGTAGCCGTTGTTCCGAAGCGATAACAAGAGGTATTCTGCCTCGGTAATAAATATATACATAAAACCTTAAATCGGGAGCTGCGTTTCGTCCCCGTCGTTCTTTAGGGGATTCCATCCCTGGGCTTTCAGTTCGAACTCCCGGCCGTCGCGGGTAATGAGGGCGCAGCCCAGTTCGGGCTTGGTGATGTGGCCTATCAGCTTGACGTTTTCCATGCCGGCCACTTTTTCGTGGTCGGCAATGGGCACGGTGAACAGCAGTTCGTAGTCTTCGCCTCCGTTCAAGGCGCAGGTGGTGAGGTTCATGTTGAACTCTTCGGCCATGACAGCCGTCTGGTAGTCGATGGGGATGTGTTCCTCGTAGACGCGGCAGCCCGCTTTGCTTTGCGAGCAGATATGTATCAGTTCGGATGAAAGGCCGTCGGAGATGTCCATCATGGCCGTGGGTTGTACGCCTGCCTTGCGCAACTGCTCGATGATGTCCCTGCGGGCTTCGGGGTTCAGTTGGCGTTCCAGCAGGTATTCTTTGCCGGCAAAGTCGGGCTGTACGTCCTTGTCGCTGCCTTTCAGTACGGCTTTTTCGCGCTCCAGCAGCTGAAGGCCCATGTAGGCTGCGCCCAAGTCTCCGCTGACGCATATCAGGTCGGTTTCTTTGGCTCCGTTGCGATAGACGGTCTTGCCTTTTTCGCCTTCGCCGATGCAGGTGATGCCGATGGTGAGGCCCGTGTAGGACGAACAGGTGTCACCGCCTACGATGTCCACGTTATAGACCTTGCAGGCCAGACGGATGCCGGCATACAGTTCCTCCATGTCTTCCACGCAGAAGCGTTTGGACAGGCCCAGCGAGACGGTAATCTGCCTGGGTGTGCCGTTCATGGCGTAGATGTCGGAGAAGTTGACTACGGCAGCCTTGTAGCCCAGGTGCTTCAGGGGTACATAGGTCAGGTCGAAGTGTACGCCTTCGAGCAGGAGGTCGGTGGTGACCAGCACTTCCTTGTCGGCGGGGTAGGAGAGCACGGCGGCATCGTCGCCGATGCCGTAGCGGGTCGATTCGTTTTTAGGTTCGATGCCTTCGGTCAGGTGGTCTATAAGGCCGAACTCGCCGAGGGTGGCTATTTCTGTTCTCATTATATATATATATATATAAAGGTGGAGAATGTCTCAGGCGCGGTCGATGAGTTCGCGCATGATTTCCGTCATGCGGGGCTGGGCGGCGTCGGCGGCTTTCTGTACTTCTTCGTGCGACACTTCTACGATCTTGCCCTCTACGCCCAGGTCGGTGATGACCGATACGCCGAAGACTTTGATGCCGCAGTGGTTGGCTACGATGACTTCGGGCACGGTAGACATGCCGACGGCATCGGCTCCCATGACGTGGAAGAGTCTGTATTCGGCAGGCGTTTCGAACGTCGGGCCCTGTGTGCCCAGATAGACACCGTGCTGTACCTTGATGCCCTTTTCGGCGGCGATGGCATCGGCCTTGCGGATGAGTTCCTTGTCGTAGGCTTCGCTCATGTCCGGGAAGCGGGGGCCGTAGGCGATGTTCTTGCCGCGCAGAGGATGTTCGGGGAAGAAGTTGATGTGGTCGGTGATAATCATCAGGTCGCCGATTTCGAAGGCGGGGTTGGTGCCTCCGCTGGCGTTGGATACGAACAAAGTCTTGATGCCCAGTTCGCGCATGACGCGGACGGGGAAGGTTACTTCCTTCATCGAATAGCCTTCGTAGTAGTGGAAGCGTCCCTGCATGGCCATGATGTCCTTGTTGCCCAGTTTGCCGAAGATGAGCTTGCCGCTGTGCCCTTCGACGGTCGAGACGGGGAAATTGGGGATGTCTTCGTACTTTATTTCATACTTTTCGGTGATTTCGCCGGCCAGGCTTCCCAGACCGGTGCCGAGGATAATCGCTGTTTCGGGTTGCGTGTGCATCTTACTTCTGAGGTAAGCTGCCGTTTCTTGAATTTTTTCTAACATAGCCGATAATCTTTTGGTTAAAGAATTCTTGTTGGTTCAATAAGATTTCCACTTCGATGGGGATGGCATAGATATAGGGTTTCAGGTCTTCGCTCAGTGCAGGATGGGCCTTGAGCCGTGCCGCGTCTTTCTCGGTTGTAAGGATGAGGCGCCGGCGTCCCTCCATTTGTGAAAATTCTCTTTCGATGAGCTTCATATCTTTCCTGCTGAAGTCGTGATGGTCGGAAAACGAGAGTTGCCTGAGTGTCCTGGCGTGGAGCTTCACTTCTTCGGCCAGCGGTTGCGGCGATGCGATGCCCGTGACAAGGAGTACATGCTCTTCACCGTTCAATATCTTGGGCAGAGGGCGGTCGGACACGGCTTGTGGAAATACGGCGGCAGGCATGCCATAGCGTATGCGCGTGAAGTAAAGCTGTTGGTAAGGATACAGGTTGAGTCGTTTCCCTGTGATATTGAGGTCGATCGGCTTGATGTCTTGCGGACACTTGGTGACGATGACAATCTGTGCGCGGGTCTTTCCCGAAGCGGATTCGCGCAACCGTCCTGCGGGCAGCAGGCAGTCTTCGGTGAACAGACGGTTATAGTCGGTCAGCAATATGTTCAGGCCTGCTTGTACATACCGGTGCTGGAAGGCATCGTCCAGCAGGATGACATCGGGGCGGGGATTGTCCAGCTCCAGTAATCGGCCGATGCCGTGACAACGGTCGGCATCGACCGCTATGCGTGCCTGGGGAAATTTCTCTTTCATCTGATAGGGCTCGTCGCCTATCCGGGCGGCATTGCTATGGGCATCTGCCAGTATATAGCCTTTGCTTTTGCGCTTGTAGCCGCGGCTCAATACGGCTACGTTCAGTCCTGCCTGTTGCAATAGCCGTATCAGATACTCCGTGTGGGGCGTCTTGCCCGTGCCGCCTGCGGTCAGGTTTCCGATGCAGATGACAGGAACGTCAAAGCTCTTCGACGGGAGTATCTTCCAGTCGAAGAGCTTGTTGCGGAACCACACCCCTCCTCCGTACATCCACGAGAGTGGGAGAAGCCAGCGGTGTGTCGGGACGGAACGTTCTGCCATCTGTACAGGAGCGCTTTATTCTATATTCAGTTCGAAGGGCAGGCGTGCCTGGATGCGGTCGCGCTTGTCGAAATTCTCCAGGATGCTGAATTGGCGGTAGAGCTCGCCGGCCTTGCCGCTGAGGAAGCGTGACTTGAGGTAACTGCCCAGATTGGTGCTCATCAACATTTCGAGGAAGGTCTGTTTAGCCGGATATGACACGACGGTATAGGCATCTATACCGGCTTTCCGGCAGGCAATCTCCAGCGCACGATCCAGTCCGCCCAGCTCATCGACAAGACCCAGCTCCTTGGCGGTGCTGCCTGTCCATACGCGGCCTTGGGCAATCTTGTCCAGTTCTTCCCTGGCGATGCCGCGTCCTTCGGAGCAGCGGGTCAGGAAGAGATCGTAACCTTGGTTCACCATCTTTTGCATAAGGGCCTTCTCGCCTTCGTTCATGGGGCGGCCCGTAGCGCCGAAGTCGGCATATTCGTTGGTCTTCACCACGTCGAAGTCAAGGCCTATCTTGTCGGTCAGTCCCTTCACGTTGGGGTACATGCCGAAGATGCCGATAGAGCCTGTCAGGGTAGTGGGTTCGGCCACGATGGTATCGGCGTTGCACGACATGTAGTATCCGCCCGAAGCGGCATATTCGCCCATGGAGACGATGACGGGTTTCTCTTTCTTCAGTTGGCTGATGGCATACCACAGCTGTTCGGAGCCGTAGGCACTTCCGCCGGGCGAGTTAATGCGGAGCACGACAGCCTTTACGTCGTCATTTTCCTGCAGACGGCGTAGGTCGCGGATGACCTTGGAGGTGATGATGGTGGGCTGGTCGCTGAGCAACGTAAACGTACTTCCGTAATCGACGATTTCGCCACTGGCATAGTACACGGCCACGATGTTGCCGCTCTTGTCCTTCGGCTGGTTCTTGTGCACGTTCACCATGTCTTGCAATTCCAAAACGGGCAGGTTGTCGTCCTTATCGAGGCCGACTAAGGGCTTCAGGTAGTCGCGCACATTGTTCTTGTATATTAAGGTGTCCACCAGACCACATTTCACGGCTTCTTCCGAAGGTTCGAACATAATCATGTTGTCGGCATACCGGTTGAGCTTGTCTATGCTGATGTTACGCGATTCGGATACGGCTTGGGTCACGGCATCCCATACGGAGTGGATGTAGGCCGTCACTTGTTCGCGGTTGGCGGGGCTCATCTCGGTAGCGATGAAAGGCTCGACGGCCGACTTGTAGGTACCCACCTTGAAGATCTGCATCTCCACACCTATCTTTTCGAGCAGGTCCTTGTAGAAGACGGGAGTCGAGGCGATGCCGCGCCATTCGAGCGAACCTTTGGGGTTCATCAGCACCTTGTCGGCTACACTGGCCAGATAGTACAGGCTCTGCTGGTAGTTGTCGGCATAGGCTATGACGAACTTGCCGCTTTCCTTAAAGTCGAGCAGCGTGTTGCGTATCTCCTCAATGGCGGCATATCCGGCAGTCAGATAGCTGAGTTGCAGGTAGATGCCTTTGATGTTTTCATTCTCCTTAGCCTTGCGGATGGAGGAGAGGATGTCATCCAGTCCGTATATCTGATAATCGTCACTGAACAGGGTTTCGTAAGGCATCGCTTCATACCTTTCTCTCAGTTCGCCTTTCAGTTCGAGCATCATGACGGAGTTGGAACTTACTTGTGTTTCGGCTTCCGATGAAGCCAGGGCGCTGAACAGTATCAGCATGCCTCCAAAGAATAACACGACGCAGGACAGGATGATACCCGTCACAGTCGCGAAAGTAAATTTGAAAAAATCTTTCATATTGGTAATCTTGTTAATTGCTAACTTTATCAAGCTAACAAAGATAAATAATAAGGTTGATACTTGCTTTATCTGTCGCCAACTTTTTTATTTTATCACAAAAATATCAGTCTTTCGTCTGAAAAATATCCCTTGCATCAGGGGGCTTTGACCTTCTTGTAAGGGCGGTCTGTGGCTGTTTGCACAAAAAAGGCTGTTTTGTCAGCTGGAAAACGGTGTTTTCTTCTTGCGAACGCAATGCTTTACGGTATGCGAAATAATGGAATAAAGTCGTATCTTTGCATCTGCAAAAGAGTGATAGCAGTGAATTTGATTATTGACATAGGGAATACGGTGGCCAAAATAGCCCTTTTTGAGGGAACCGATTTGAAAGATGTGGTCTATGACTCTAACTTCACGCTGGAGTCGTTGCCTGATGTCTGTCGCCGCTATCCTATAGAAAAGGCCATTGTGGCTACGGTTATTGATTTGACAGACGAGGTCGAAGCGCGTTTGGCAGAATTGCCTTGCCCCCTGCTGAGGTTAGGAGCCGACACCCCTCTCCCCGTGGAAAATCTTTATGAAACGCCCCTCACGCTGGGTTACGACCGCATAGCGGCTGTGGTAGGTGCTGTCGAGCGTTTCCCTGGCAGGGATATCTTGGTGATAGATGCCGGTACGTGCATCACGTATGAATTTGTAGATGCGGCCGGCCGGTATCATGGCGGAAATATTTCGCCCGGTATGCAAATGCGTTTCAAGGCATTGAACCACTATACGGGACGCCTTCCTCTTGTCGAAGCCGATGGCCGCCTGCTCCCGATAGGGAAGGATACGGAGACGGCTATCCGTGCAGGGGTGTTGAAAGGCATTGAATTCGAAATGGCAGGCTACATTCATGCGATGAAAGATAAATATCTCGAACTTTTGGTTTTTTTAACGGGGGGCGACGTTTTTTCTTTTGATACAAACTTAAAAAGTATCATCTTTGCAGACAGATTTTTAGTGTTGAAAGGATTAAACCGAATATTGATATACAATAATGACGCGATATAGACAGACACTCCTGACGCTTCTGCTCAGCTTGTTCTTCGGGGAGGGGATGGCTCAAAATAATACAAACTCACCTTATACAAGGTATGGATACGGGCATCTGGCAGAACAGGGGTCGAGTAATAGCAAGGCAATGGGCGGAGTGGCCTATGGCTTGCGTGACGGTGCGCAGGTGAACTTTGCCAATCCGGCTTCCTATACAGCGGTTGATTCCTTGACATTTATTTTCGACGGATCGGTTTCGTTACAAAATACGAACTTCAGTGACGGTACATTGAAGCAAAATGCTAAAAATTCAAGTTTCGATTATATCACCATGCAGTTTCGATTGGCCCGCTGGTGTGGTATGAGCGTGGGCTTGATACCCTATTCAAACGTAGGCTATAACATGGGAGAATATAGAGAAGATACTGACAACTCTTCTAATTCTAGCTCCGTGACCTACTCGGGAGAAGGGGGCTTGCATCAGGTTTATGCCGGATTAGGGTTTAAAATATTTAAAAACCTTTCTGTTGGTGCAAATATTTCGTATCTTTGGGGAGATATAGCGCGGACTTCGTATCTGACATTCCCCTCGGATGCCAATAAGTTCCCTTATCAGAAGACATGGGACGCTGCGTGGAAAAGCTATAAGCTTGATTTTGGCGTACAATATACGCAAACGTGGGGAAAGAAGAATGCGTTGACAATAGGAGCCGTATTTTCTCCCAAACATGATTTGGGGGGTAAAACCTCGGTTAGCGAAGCGGTAGGTAATTCTACAACCGGAGCTACTTATATTTCGCGTGACAGTGTGGCTACGTATGGTATTCCGTTGTCTATCGGTGCGGGTTTGGCTTATGTGTATGACAAACGCCTGACGGTAGGGGCTGATTTTTTGTTGCAGGAATGGAGCAAGGTGACCTATATGAGCAATGCCGATGCGTTTTGTTCCAGAGTGCGTATCGGAATAGGAGCTGAATACATTCCTAACCTGATGGGGCGTAGCTACTTCGCTCATGTCAAATATCGTTTGGGAGCCTATTATTCGCTTCCTTATTATAAGATAGAAGGCGAACGTGCTGCAAAGGGATTTGGTGTTTCTGCCGGTTTTGGTCTTCCTATACCGCGTACTCGTTCCGTGTTGAGCGTGACGGCGCAGTATGCGAGGGTTCGTGGATCGAAAGTGACGTTTGTTGATGAAAATACATTGAGACTTGTTGTCGGTGTGACATTCAACGAACGCTGGTTCTTTAAACGGAAAGTGGATTAAAGTATTTGGACATTGAAATATAACAACTAAAATTTTGAATACAATGAAAATTAAGACGCTTGTAGCTGTATTGCTTCTTGCTGGTGGAGCGACCGGCGCTTACGCACAAAAAGACTGTAAAGCCAACAGTAGTATTTCTCATGAAGCTGTTAAGGGTAAAAATTACAAGGATGCTTATGCTCCCTGTATGGAAGTGTTGAAAGATTGCCCGACACTGAGATTTTATACCTTTACGGATGCAGAAGATATTCTGACCGGTTTGATGAAGCCTATCAAGGATCGTAATTCTGTTGAATATCAGAAATATTTCAACGAACTGATGGAAGTGCATGACTTGAAGATGAAGTACATGCCCGAATTTGCGGCTAAGGGAACCAAGTTGACTTACTCTGTAGCTGGTGCTTTGGGACGTAAGGCTATTGATTACTTGACTTATGCACCGAAACCCGATTTGAAGGAGGCTTATGGCTGGCTGAAAGAATCCGTTGAAACCGACAAGGCTGAAACTTGGAGTCCTATCTTCTATTATTTCATGGATGCTTCTATGCGTATCGTGAAAGTTGACATTTCTCACACAGACCAGTTCTTCCAGGACTATCTGAACGTAGGGCAATATTTGAATGACGCGTTGGCTGCCGCAACATCTGCTGATAAGAAGACCAACATCGAAAAGATGAAGGAAACGGTTGATGCTATCTTTATTAATAGTGGTGTAGCCGATTGCGAGTCTTTGCAAAACATTTATGGACCTCAGGTAGAAGCCAATCAAAATGACTCTACTTTCTTGAAGAAGGCTATCAATGTACTTAAAATGATGAAATGTACAGAAAGCGAAGCTTACTTCCAGGCTTCTTACTATATGTATAAAATAGATCCGACAGCTGATGCAGCCGTAGGTTGCGGATATCAGGCATATAAGAAGGGAGATTATGATGCAGCTGTGAAGTACTTTGACGAAGCTATCAATATGGAAACCGACAATGCCAAGAAGGCTGAAATGGCTTATGCTGCAGCAGCAGCTATGTTTGGTGCCAAGAAGTGGTCGCAGGTGCGTAGTTATTGTTACAAAGCTCTCAGCTTCAATGAGAACTTTGGTAGTGCTTATATCTTGTTGGCTCAAGCTTATGGCTCAAATCCTCGGTGGAATGATGAACCGGCCTTGAATAAGTGTACTTACTATGTAGTACTTGATAAGTTGCAGAGAGCTAAATCTGTCGATCCTTCTGTTGCTGATCAAGCCAATGAGCTAATTAGGACTTACTCTGCTCACGTGCCCGAAATCAAGGATCTCTTCATGTTGGGTTACAAGGCTGGAGACCGTATTACGGTTGAAGGTTGGATTGGCGAGAGCACAACCATCAGATAAAATATGTATGTCTCTGAGACCTTTACGAGTCGTAGCACATAAGAATTTAAGCATAACCATTGCCTTAATGGCAATGGTTATGCTTCTTTTATTCTCTCCCTGTTCTGGGCGTAAGAAAGAATTAGGTGAGGCTATCACCGAACGTGATTCTTTGCCTGTGATGGATACTCGTGGAGTTATTACATTGGTGTCCGATTCGGGAATTATCCGTTATCGGGTAAATGCGGAGGAATGGAAGGTTTACGATCGTAAATCGCCTTCATATTGGGCTTTTGAGAAAGGAGTATATGTCGAGAAGTTCGATTCGTTGTTCCAGGTAGAAGCCAGTATCGAGGCGGATACTGCCTATTACTATGACAAACAACGGTTATGGAAGCTGATGAGCAATGTGCATATTCAAAACCTGAAAGGAGAGAAGTTTGATACTGAGTTATTGTATTGGGATCAGAACAAGAAGAAAGTGTATTCGGATAAGGAAGTGCGCATTGAACAACCTGATCAGATTATTTATGCTGTGGGATTCGAGTCGGATGAACAATTGTCTAAATATGTTTTCTTTAAGACGAACGGAATCTTTTATATAGACGAAGAAAACGAGGAGGCTCCAGCCGACTCCTTGCAAACTGATTCAGTCAATTTATAAATATGGGGATATTGATATCTTTATTGGTTACGATGGCTTTCTCTGCTTTTTTTTCTGGAATAGAGATTGCTTATGTTTCTGTAGATAAGCTCCGCTTTGAGATGGATAAGAAGCCAGGAGTGACAACATCCATATTATCTTATTTTTTCAGAAATCCCAATAACTTTATATCTACGATGTTGGTAGGCAACAATATCGCCTTAGTTATTTATGGCATTCTAATGGCACAGATTATAGGGTATCTGTTGGCTGGGATCATTGACAATCATTTTTGGCAGGTATTGATTCAGACAGTCATTTCTACGCTGATTATCCTTGTGACAGGAGAATTCTTGCCTAAGAATCTTTTTAAGATTAATCCGAATTTGGTGCTACGTGTCTGTGCAGTTCCTCTGTTCGTATGTTATGTTGTTCTTTTCCCGGTGTCTAAATTTGCCTCATGTTTGTCTTTCCTTTGTTTACGCATATTTGGAATACGTGTTAATAAAGAGGCTTCTGACAGAGCTTTCGGTAAAGTCGATTTGGATTATTTCGTTCAGTCGGGTATTGAGAATGCTGAAGATGAAAAGGAGCTGGATGCGGAAGTGAAAATCTTTCAGAATGCTCTTGATTTTTCGAATGTCAAGATACGCGATTGTATTGTACCACGTACAGAGATTGTGGCTGTCGATATGGAGGATTCTCTCTCTCTCGAAGAACTCAATAATCTGTTTGTCGAATCAGGATTATCGAAGATTATTGTATATAAAGGCAATATAGATAATGTTGTGGGATATATCCATTCTTCGGAGATGTTCCGCAATCCGACAGATTGGCGCAATAATGTGAAGGAAATTCCTATTGTACCCGAGACCATGCCGGCTCATAAATTGATGAAGATTTTTATGCAACAAAAGAAAACGTTGGCTGTGGTTGTCGATGAGTTTGGTGGAACTTCTGGTATCGTGTCGCTCGAGGACTTGGTGGAAGAAATTTTTGGTGATATAGAAGATGAACATGACAATATATCTTATGTATGCAGGCAAATAGCCGAACATGAATATTTGCTGTCTGCCCGCCTTGAAATAGAAAAAGTTAATGAAGCTTTTACACTTGATTTGCCTGAATCAGATGATTATTTGACAATAGGAGGTCTGATTTTGAATACTTATCAAAGTTTCCCTAAGTTGAATGAAGTGGTTGCTATCGGAAAGTTTCAGTTTAAAATTATCAAGGTCACAGCTACTAAAATAGAGCTTGTAAAGCTGAAAGTGGTCGAATAATTCTTATAAAGCGTAATTTTTCTTGGAATAAATAGATGTGTATTAGCATTTTTTGTATCTTCGTGCGCTAAAAACTGATTGGAGCGAGAAAAAGAATAATAAACAAATAAATCAATTAATAAAAAATGGCAACATTACAAAACATTCGGTCTAAAGGACCATTATTGGTGATTGCTGTAGGCTTGGCATTGTTTGCCTTCATTGCAGGTGATGCATGGAAGGTTTTGCAACCGCATCAGTCACAAAATGTGGGTGAGGTGAATGGTGAAGTCCTTTCAGCCCAAGATTATCAATCATTAGTTGAGGAATATGCAGAAGTGGTTAAATTCTCGAATGGCAATAACTTGACAGATGACCAGATGAATCAGTTGCGAGACGAAGTTTGGAGAACTTATGTCAATAACAAACTGATAGAAACTGAGGCTAAGAAATTAGGTCTGACGGTATCTAAGGAAGAAATAAAGTCTATTATTAATGAAGGCACTCATCCGCTTTTGGCTCAAACTCCTTTCCGCAATCCTCAGACAGGTGCTTTTGACAAGGATATGCTGATGAAATTCTTGGCTGACTATGCTAAGATGAACAAGAGTCAAATGCCTGCACAATACGCTGAATATTACAACTCTATGTATAAGCTGTGGTCATTCATTGAGAAAACACTTGTGCAGACTCGCTTGCAGGAAAAGTATAGCACACTTATTGCAAAATCATTGCTATCCAATCCTGTTGAAGCTCAAGTCGCTTTTGATGGTCGAGTAAATCAGATGGATTTGCAGTTGGCTGCTATTCCATATTCTACAATCGCTGATTCAACGGTGAAAGTCACAGATGCAGAGTTGAAGGCAGCCTATGATGAAAAGAAAGAGCAATATCGTCAATATGTAGAAACACGTAATATCAAGTATATTGATGTACAGGTAACTGCTAGCGAAGAAGATAAGGCAGAATTGCGCAAGGAAATGGATGAATATACCGCTCAGCTTGCAGATGCAACTTCCGATTATGCTTCATTGGTACGCTCTACTGGTTCAGAGCAGCCTTATGTAGACTTGTATTGTACAACAAGAGCTTTGCCTTCTGATGTCGTTGCACGTTTGGATTCTGTATCTGTAGGCGATGTGTTTGGCCCTTATTATAACGCTGCAGACAATACATTGAACTCGTTCAAGAAATTGGCCAAGGCTGCTTTGCCTGACTCTATCCAGTATCGTCAGATCTGGGTAACGGCTGAAACTCCAGAGAAAACAAAAGTTTTAGCAGATAGTATTTATGGAGCGATTAAAGGTGGAGCCGATTTCGCTGAATTGGCTAAGAAGTATGGGCAAACAGGTGAGTCTGCTTGGATTGCTTCTGCTAACTATGAAGGTGCTCAGGTGGACGGCGATAATTTGAAGTATATTACAGCTGTTGTAGATGCAGAGATAAACGAATTGAAGAATATTGCTTTAGGGCAAGGTAATGTTATTCTTCAGGTAACTGCCAAGAAAGCTGTTAAGGATAAATATAAAGTAGCTGTAGTGAAGCGCACAATCGAATTTAGCAAGGAGACTTATAGCAAGGCCTATAATGACTTCAGTCAGTTCATTGCTTCTAATGGGACGTTGGAAGAACTTGTAGCCAATGCAGAAGATGCGGGTTATAGACTGCTTGACCGTACAGATCTTTACAGCGCAGAACACAATATTGGTGGCGTTCGTGGCACAAAGGAAGCCTTGAGATGGGTGTTCTCTGCAAAACCGGGCGATGTTTCCGGTCTGTATGAGTGTGGTGAAAGCGATCACATGATGGTTGTAGGACTGGTTGCAATAAATCCTGAAGGTTATCGCCCGTTGTCTGCTGTGCACAATGAACTGAGAATGTTGCTGATGCATGACAAGAAAGCTGAGAAAATTATGGCTGACATGAAGGCAGCCAATGCTTCTTCTTTTGAGCAGTATAAGAATATGTCTGGTGCAGTTTCTGATTCAGTGAAACATGTAACATTTGATGCTCCGGCTTTTGTGTCTGCATTGCGTAGTAGTGAACCTTTGGTTAGCGCTTATGTACCGGTAGGTGAAGTTAATCAATTGAGTGCTCCCATAAAGGGTAATGCAGGTGTCTTTGTTTTGCAGCCTTATGCGGAAGATAAACTCAATGAAACTTTCGAACAACAAGCTGAAGTAGACAAGTTGCAAAACATGTATATCAACTTGGTTGTAAGACAGTTTATCAACGATCTTTATCTGAAAGCAAAAGTCAAAGATGAACGTTACTTGTTCTTTTGATAAATAGACTACTATATTAATATTGATGCAGGAGCTGTCCAAATTGTTTGGATAGCTCTTGTTGTCTTTGTGCAACTTTATTTTTACCTTTGCTAACGTGAGTTCAATATAAAGTCAAAAAAATAGAGAGTTGTCCGTCCTTGATAAAGTTCACTTCAATGGCAGGCTTTTTTTCAAAAAAGCAGTATGCTGCGATGGCTGACAAGGAGTTGGCTATAAAGTTACTGAATGACCGATGTCCGGATTGTTCTATCTGTGCAATGTTCTTCAGTTTGTCATTGACCGTTTCAATCAAAGCTATTTTCCGACGCAAAATCTTGTCGGCAATACTCATCAGTGAGTTCTTCATATTGTTTTTGACTTTAGTGACAAGTTGTATGCCATTAAGGGAAAGGCTTTCAAACAGAGCGTGACCGATATATCCCTTGTCTGCACATAGTTTTCCTTTGATGTTCTCCAGAAACTTACCCTGTTTCAACGGTTCCCGGTCATCCACGTTTCCGGGCGTGAACATGAAATTGAGAATCCCCCCCTTGTCATTGATTATCAGATGCAGCTTGAATCCGAAGAACCATCCCATGGAACATTTTCCACGCTCGGCAAGACCTTCAAATATCTTATGAATCAGAATCCGTTGGTTACGACAGACACGCAAGGGAGTCGAGTCAACGAAACTGATTCCGGTACAGCTCCCCGACAGGACTTTCTTGATGAAAATGGTCAGGGGAAGCAGTACTTCCTTCTCCGGTTCCACGAAACGGTTATCGGAGACCAAACGCGGAAACATGTGTCCCAGATGTTTGCAGACATACTCCTTGTAATAATGTTTGAAGCAGTGGAAACCACCGAAATGGAACAGGATAAGAACAACCATCATCTCAGCATCATTCATGCGGTTAGGCTTGTTACGATATCTAATAGGGTTTGTCTTCAATCATATATTTTTCCTGCTGCAATGTAAATTCCTTGCAAAAATCATCGGCCATACAATAAATCTCCGTAACTTTAAATTCTGAAAACATAGTGACAATCGTTTAAATGTTATAACTTGACACTATAAATTTAATACTTTTATCGCTATGTTTCTATTAATCAGATAAATATATTAATTCTTATATCAAACTCACGTGACTTAAGCATCATAGAAAATCTCCAGCTTTTAGATAATACAAAGCCTTTGTGGAATTTATATATGGGAAGCTTGTCGGTGATAAGGGATACATCGGCAAGAAGCTCTTTGAGAGATTATTCGTGGACGGCATACAAATTATAACCAAGTTGAAAAGCAATATGAAAGGAGCACTGATGTCACTTTCAGACAAACTACTCCCCAGGAAACGGGTCATTATCGAAACCGTCAATGACGAACTCAAAAATATAGCACAAGTGGAACATTCAAGGCATGGAACCTTTGATAATTTTATTGTCAACCTCTTGAGTGCAATTGCCGCATATTGCTGTTTTCCAAAGAAGCCGTGTATCAATGTCATGAGAACGATTGACACACAGCTTGCATTGTTTTGAATTCGTTGAACTCACGTTAAAATATGAGCAATTTTCAATTGGTATTTACACGATTGGCAGAAAAAACTTATATTTGTACCCTGTCTTCGGCCACAACCTTCGTGCCCCGCAGGCCGGAATATGGGCAACATAATAAAAATGGTTTTATTCTTTAACGTACAACTTATGAAAAATACACTTTGGAGAAGAAGGGTGCAGGGATTGCTCTTGATGGGAGGATGCCTGTATGCAGGCGCGGCAGGTGCGCAGGAAAACAAGCTGGTATTACACTACAACCGACCGGCGGAATATTTCGAGGAGGCGCTGGTGATAGGCAACGGCACGATGGGGGCCATCGTCTACGGCGGTACGCAACGCGATGTGCTCTCGCTGAACGACCTGACCTTGTGGACGGGTGAACCCGATCGCGAGGTGACTACCCCCGATGCCCATCGGTCTATCCCCGTCATCCGCCAGCTGTTAGACAACGAGGACTACCGTGCTGCCGACCGCGAACAACGCAAGGTACAGGGGCACTATAGCGAAAACTACCAGCCCCTGGGGCAACTGACTGTCGCCTACTTGGACGAGGCGGCCGAGATAACTGCCTATCGCCGTTCGCTGGACATCGGCAATGCTATCGCGCGGACGGAATACCTTCGCGGAGGCAGGAAGCAGGCGTGCGACTACTTTGCCTCAGCGCCCGACTCGGTGATTGTGTTACGCCTGACGTCGGCAGGTGAGAAAGGCATCAGGGCTCTGCTCTCGTTCAGCTCGCAGCTGCCTCACTCCACGACAGCCGCCGGCAACGAGATGGCTGTCGAGGGCTATACGGCCTATCATTCGTATCCGTCTTATTACATGGGTGTCAAGGAGAAACATCTGTACGACCCCGAACGGGGGATGCGCTTCCGCACGCTGGTCAGGGTGCTGACGCAGGGAGGCAGTGTGAAGAGCTATCCTTCGGGCGAGCTGAAAATCGAGGGCGCACGCGAGGCGCTGGTGCTGGTGGCCAACGTGACGAGCTTCAACGGCTTCGATAAAGATCCTGCCCGCGAGGGACGTGACTATCGCGGATTGGTGGAGCGGCGCATGGAGCGGGCGGCCGCCAAGACGTATGACGAGCTGAGGGAAGCGCACGTGGCCGACTACAGGCACTACTTCGATCGCGTGAAGCTGGACTTGGGACAGACGGCCCCCGAAATAGCAGCCCTACCTACCGACGAACAACTGAAGCTCTATACGGACAAGTCGCAAGCCAACCCCGCACTGGAGACGCTCTACTTTCAGTTCGGACGCTACCTGCTCATCTCCAGCTCGCGTACACCGGGCGTACCCGCCAACCTGCAAGGCCTGTGGAACGAGCGCATCCTGCCGCCCTGGAGCTGCAATTATACTACGAACATCAACTTGGAGGAAAACTATTGGGCAGCCGAGACGGCCAACCTGAGCGAAATGCACCGCCCGCTGATGGATTTCATCGCCAACCTGAGTCACACAGGGGCGGAGACGGCCAAAGCTTATTATGGCGTGGATAAAGGCTGGTGCTTAGGGCATAACACGGACATCTGGGCCATGACCTGTCCCGTAGGCCTGAACGTGGGCGACCCCTCGTGGGCCTGTTGGATGATGGGCGGCGCATGGCTGTCCACCCACATTTGGGAACGCTACCAGTTTACGCGCGACAAAGAATTTCTCAGGCAATATTATCCTGTTCTGAAGGGAGCGGCGGAGTTCTGCCTGAACTGGCTCGTAGAGAAGGACGGCAAGCTGATAACCTCGCCCGGTACCTCGCCCGAAAATATGTTCGTCACGCCCGACGGTTATGTAGGCTCCACTTCCTACGGCTGTACGTCCGACCTGGCCATGACGCGCGAATGCCTGATGGACGCTGCCGAAGCTGCCAGGGAACTGAAGACGGACAAGGACTTCCAGAAGCAAGTGGAGAAGACGCTGCCCCGCCTCTGGCCTTATCACGTGGGAGCCGACGGCAACCTGCAGGAGTGGTACCACGACTGGAAAGACCAAGACCCGCAGCACCGCCACCAGTCGCATTTGTTCGGCCTCTATCCGGGCCATCACCTGAGTGTGGCGGCTACGCCCGGCCTGGCCAAAGCCTGCGCACGCACGCTGGAAATCAAGGGTGACAATACGACGGGATGGAGCACGGGCTGGCGTGTCAACCTCTATGCCCGCCTGGACGACGGCAAGAACGCCTACCACATCTACCGCCGCCTGCTTCGCTTGGTAAGCCCCGACGAATACAAAGGAAAGGATGCCCGACGCGGGGGAGGCACGTACCCCAACCTGCTGGATGCCCATTCGCCTTTCCAGATTGACGGAAACTTTGGCGGATGTGCAGGCGTCATCGAGATGCTGATGCAATCTGTCGAAGGCTCCATCAGCCTGCTGCCCGCCCTGCCTGAGCAGTGGAAGGACGGTCACGTGGAGGGTATCTGCGCGCGCGGCGGCTTCGTGGTGGACATGACGTGGAAGGACGGCTGTGTGACAGCCCTGCGTGTTACCGCCCGCGCAGACGGAAAGACGCAGCTCTGCTTCAACGGACAGAAGAAACGCATCAGTCTGAAGGCAGGCGAGAGCTGGGAGATGTAGCGCTTCTTCGGGCGGAGGATTCGCAGAAAATTCACCGCAGACTACCCAGATTGACATTCATTCTGATTTTCCGATTATCCCAATTGGAAAGATCGGTGTTTTCCTCCGTACAGCTTGTCTATCAGGGGATATTCAGTAAATGTTCCTAAAAATAAAATGGCATATGAAGATTACATATCATAATCCCTTCAAATGCCATTTT
>NZ_CANRPM010000053.1 GCF_947632445.1 uncultured Bacteroides sp.
GGTTCCTGCTTGTGGGTGTAGATTTGGTTGGGGCTTCAGTTTGGTTGTTATATTGGTAACTCGGCAGATTGTTTTCAGATCACTTTTCTACTGATTGTCCGGCTTCCACCCAACCATTAAAGCCAACGCCCAACTCATAAACCTTAAAACCCTTCTCCGACAATATGCGGGCAGCTTTCTTACTTCGTTTGCCGCTACGACAATAAAGGGCAACCGGTCGTGAAAGTTGTAATACAGAATCTGCAACAACAGCAAAAGATTCATCAAGCACATTGACATTCATGCTGCCAGGAATATGACCTGCCGAATATTCTGCCAGTGTACGTACATCCAAACGTTGGACTTCTGGATCAGTGATTACATTCGCAAATTCTTCTACCGACAATGTTTTAAAATTGCCACCTTTCTGCTGACAAGAAGAGAAAAAAGAAAATAGCAAACAAAATGATGCAAACAATGTTTTCATAATCATATTCAATTAAGAGTCATTCGGCTATCAAAGGCCGATATTCAAAAATATATGTCTTTACTTCACCCGAATAAGTATGCACATGCAGGCTCACATCCACTGTATCAATCCCCTCCCCGGTGTACTGCAACAAGGGTATCGAGCAATAGGCGCGCTGGCTATAGGCCTGCGTGTCACCTCCGTCATCATGATACAACGTCAGCTCTACTGACGAACGGCGGGCGTCGGCATCAACCTCCACCCGGTCTTCCACATAATGGAACTTGTGTTTTCCATGCTGTGCCTTGACCGTGAGCATCAGGTTCAGATAGTTGCGCCCCATCCACACGCTCAGCACATCCACAGGGTCGGTCTTCACTCCATCGGGAAATCTATCGGCAGGCAAAGGTATCGGAGCAATGGCTGCCGACACAGCATATAAGTGTACCCCTTCACCTCCTTCGCCGTACACCCCTTCATAATTGCTGATAATACGAACCAACGTATCGGGACGAGTATGCAAGTGGGAGTCATCGACCAGCACCGCATATTCCTCACCTCCATCCGTTACTACCCTCTCCAACGTTCCATCGGCCCCCGAATAGGCCGTAAGGAATTCCAGCTTGACGGACGGATAATGATAGTCATCCTCCCCGCAAGCTACCAACAACAGGCACATCGTCCACAATAGACAGCCAACCCAATTACTCCTCATCGCTCTTCTCATACTTCCATCGCTTTCTGATAATTTTTCAGCGGATTGGCATACATTTCGAGCATTCTGGCACGCAAGAAGGCTTCATCCTTATCTCCCGCCGTGATACGTGCCAGCTGGCCGGCCAAATAGTCTTCGAACTTCTGTCGGTCGACGGCTGTATAATGTTCTGCATAGGTATCACTATCAGCCAGAAGATCGGCAGCCACATAGTTACACGGATACAGACGGTAACCGCGATGGATCTCTCTGTCGATTATAGCCGAAACTGTAGAGAAAAGCTCCTGACGGGGCATCTTGCGGTTCAGTGCCGCCAGGCGGTCGTTGATACAGGAAGCTATGCGGAAGTAAACCCGCCCCTTGTAACCGAGCAAACCCGTCTGCATGTTCTTCAAGTCGTCGGCCGTCGATTTCTTGTAGTCGGGATGGTCGCGCTTCAGCTGAAACTCCCATGCCTTGAGGAAATCACAAGGGTCGAACTCATAGGAAATGGAGAGCGGTGCGATGTTCATCTCCATCAGACGATCCAGCACATCACCCTCGCCGCCAATGGCCAACATCTTGAGCACACTGTCCTGCGTATGGTCGTCCGAATCCTTAGCTCGTCCTTCACGCTGGGCTATCCAAATGGACTGCTTCTTCTGCGAGATGGTATAGTGCATATAACGAGACATGCGGGCCGACGACTCGAACATCTGCCGCATGGGCAGATCCCGTTGTACGATGAACGACTTGTTGATACGCACCAGTCTTTTTATCCATGGATAAATGAGCAGATTGTCACCAATGGCTATCTCTACGGTGTCACCTCCCTGGTCTACCAACATAACAGACAAAAGCCCTGAGTCGAGAATAATATCCCTATGATTGGATAGGTAAGTGTACGCTTTCGTTTTGTCAGCCAAAGAGGCATTATCCAATGTCATACCATCCGAAGCCTTCTGCATAATATCTTTTATTATTGCATAGCCAAAGGCCTTCTGAAATTCCAACTTTGTCTTGCAACTACGCATCTTGGCCGCCAGCCTTTCAAAAGGAATATCGGGAAAAACCGCCACAGCCACTTTCCTAAAAGCGGGGTCGGCAATCAATTCCTCATACACTTCAGGAAGTTCCTCGTCGTGGTAAGGACGGATTTCGTCAAATTCGTCGTACATAATCATTAGGAATTAACCGTTCACCTTTAAAACATGTTTTCTATAATGTCTGTCATTACGTCTTTGATGTCCAAGCCTGCGGCACGCACCTGTTGGGGAATGAAGCTGGTGACCGTCATACCCGGCGTGGTGTTCACCTCGAGCAGATTGATCTTATCGCCCCCGGTCACAATGTAGTCCACACGGATAATGCCCTGTGCGCCCAAAATGTCGTAGATAGCCGAGGTGAGTTTCTTCACCCGATCGGATAATTCATCGGAGATGCGGGCCGGCGTGATTTTGTCGGACTCACCATTGTACTTGGCCTTGTAGTCGAAGTATTCGTTGTGACTTACTACCTCGGTGACGGGGAAGACAACCGACTTGTCGCGGGTCTTGTAGCAGCCGCAGGTCAGCTCCGTGCCGTCCATGAAGGCTTCCACCAACACTTCCTGCGCTTCGTCAAAGGCTTTGGCAATAGCGGGCTGTATCTGTTCGCGTGTCTTCACTTTGGTCACACCGAAGCTGGAACCTCCCAAACTGGGTTTGATGAAGCAGGGCAGACCGATCTTCTCCACCACTTCGTCGTCGGTAATGGTCTGTCCCTGACGCAGGAGGAGCGATTCGGCAATGCGCACGCCATAGGCATGCAGATACTGGTTGCAGGCAAACTTGTCGTAGGTAAGCGCCGCTGCCAGCACGCCGCAACAGGAATACGGGATATGAAGCATGTCGAAGTAGCCCTGCAGACGTCCGTCCTCGCCCGGCGTACCGTGAATGGTGATATAGGCGAAGTCGAACTTCACCTTCTGTCCGTCCAGCTGGAAGCTGAAGTCATTGCGGTCTATGGGCAGTATGCGTCCGTCGTCGAGTCGCACATGCCAGTCTAAGCCGTGCATGCCTACAATATATAATGTATATTTCTCCTTGTCGATGAAGGAGTAAATCCCTTGTGCACTGCGCAGGGAAATTTCATACTCGGAGGTATCGCCTCCGGCAACAATAGCAATAATGCGTTTCATTCCAATTCTCTGTTACTGATGTAGCTTCTCCATTTGCCGATGAGGTTCGTCATGTCGTCGGGCAGTTCGGAAGCGAAGTTCATTTCCTCGCCGGTGACGGGATGGGCAAAGCCCAACGTCATGGCATGCAGTGCCTGCCGCGGACAGATGTCAAAGCAGTTGTTTACAAATTGTTTGTATTTGGCAAAATGTGTACCTTTCAGGATTTCGTGCCCGCCGTAGCGTTCGTCGTTGAAGAGCACGTGGCCGATATGCTTCATGTGTACGCGTATCTGGTGCGTGCGCCCCGTCTCAAGGATGCACTCAACGAGCGTGACGTAGCCGAAGCGCTCCAGTACGCGGTAGTGGGTCACAGCGTGCTTGCCTTCACCCTCTGGCAGGACAGTCATCTGGAGACGGTCTTTAGGGTTACGGCCGATGTCGCCCACAACGGTTCCCTCGTCCTGCTCTACGTTGCCCCACACCAGGGCTTGGTAGCGGCGCCTGGTAGTCTTGTGGAAGAACTGCCAGCCCAGGTTGGTCTTGGCATCGGCTGTCTTGGCAATGACCAGCAAGCCTGAAGTATCTTTGTCGATGCGGTGCACCAGCCCCAAGTGCGGGTCGTTGGCGTCATAGCCCTCGGTGTCCTTCAGGTGCCAAGCAATGGCGTTGACCAGCGTGCCGTGCCGGTTGCCATGACCCGGATGCACCACCAGCCCGGCGGGCTTGTCGACCACCATCACATAGTCGTCCTCATAAACCACATTCAGCGGAATATCTTCGGGAACCACTTCGTTTTCGTAGCGCGGGCGGTCCATCATCACGGTGATAACGTCCAACGGCTTCACCTTATAGCTGCTTTTCACGGGCTTGCCGTTGGCCATGATGAAGCCGGCATCGGCCGCTTTCTGGATGCGGTTGCGCGAGGAGTTGGTGATGCGGTCGAAGAGATACTTGTCCACGCGCATCATCTCCTGCCCCTTGTCCACCACTACGCGAAAGTGCTCGTAGAGTCGGGCCTCGTCATCCACCGGCTCCACATCGTCGGGACATTCGTTTTCCAGGTCGTCTATGTCAATATCTATATCTTCTTCTGTCATAATTTCGTGTCAAAACCAGTCTTCTTCGTCCAACACCTCACCCTGTACTTGCGGCACACCCGACGAATCGACTTGCAAAGAATCGGCAGGCGCTTCTTCTCCATTGCCAATGACCAACGTGAGAATGGCTCCCATCGGTACCTTCGCGCCGATTTCCAAAGAATCCCCTTTGTATTTCACCGCATAGACCCAATCTTTCTCACCCGGAATGGAATCATTATTGGTCAGACGGAAACCGGCAGCCAACAAACGGGCTTCCGCCTGACGCACAGAACTGTTGTCAGCTACGTCGGGAACCTCCTGCAACGGGACATTCAGCGTATTGATAGTCAGATAGATCATGCGCCCCTCCTTTACCCGTTGCCCTGCCGTCGGATTATAGTCGAGCACGCATCCGGCAGGCAAATTTTTCACATAACTTGAATCGGTCACTACGCAATTCAAACCCCGGTCGGCAAACATGTTCCGGGCTTCGGGCAGGCTCAGCCCTTTCACATCGGGCACAACCACTGCCTCGCCATGACGGGTGTACACATCCAATGCCTTCAAAACACCCAATATCACGCCTGTCACCATCACCACCATTGCTATGATGTTTCCCCAGAAAAGGCGGTTTTTCCGAAAGGAAAAGAACTCTTTAATCGTCATAAACCATACATTTATATGAAAGATCGTATCTCTCTAATTTCAGGCAAATATAGTGAAAGGTGAAAGCAGAAGCAAATGAAAACAAAGTTTTTCAACCTTCCCCGTCCTTTCAAGATAAAAGCAGTCTTCAAAAGGAAAGCCGCAAAAGACCGGACTTCCTGTCTTTTGCGGCTTTCTTATTTTCTACAAGAGAAAAAGAGATTAGGCTTTTACTCCGTTGTATTCGTCGGAAACGGTCAGCTTTTTACGGCCCTTGGCGCGACGTGCTGCCAATACTCTGCGGCCATTGGCTGTAGCCATTCTCTCACGGAAACCGTGTTTGTTTCTTCTCTTTCTGTTAGAGGGTTGGAATGTTCTTTTCATTGCTGTATCTTGTTTTTACGTTATTATTCTCACAAATTCGGGCTGCAAAAATAGGGAGTTTTTTCAAATAAACCAAGAGATAACTCATTTTCTCTCAAAAGTTTTGTGTTTTTTACCGATTTCCATTAATTTTGCACCGCATTTCGCATAAGAAAAAAACACATTAATAACATAAAAACAAGAAGACAATATGATTAATGCCCAAGACATTAAAATCGGAACTTGCATCCGCATGGACGGCAAGCTGTATTTCTGCATCGACTTCCTGCATGTAAAACCCGGAAAAGGCAACACCTTCATGCGTACCAAGCTGAAAGACGTTGTAAACGGCTATGTATTGGAACGCCGATTCAACATCGGCGAAAAGCTGGAAGACGTGCGCGTTGAACGCCGTCCCTACCAATATCTCTATCAGGAAGGCGCCGACTACATGTTCATGAACCAGGAAACTTTCGACCAGATTCCTATCGCCCATGACCTTATCAACGGTGTAGACTTCCTGCTCGAAGGTCAAATTGTGGATGTAGTATCCGACGCTTCTACAGAAACTGTACTTTATGCCGACATGCCTATCAAAGTTCAGATGAAGGTCACTTACACCGAACCCGGTCTGAAAGGCGATACCGCAACCAACACGCTGAAGCCCGCTACCGTTGAATCGGGGGCCACAGTCCGCGTTCCTCTGTTCATCAACGAAGGCGAAACGATCGAAATTGATACACGTGACGGATCTTACGTAGGCCGCGTAAAGGCATAAAAGACACGCCACACAACCTTAAAAATCCCCAATGCCCCAAAAAGCAATGGGGATTTTTCTATGCAAAACCATAGATTCGCACAAACTCTACATGAAATATTCAGTCATCATCCCCGTATATAACCGTCCCGACGAGGTAGACGAACTGCTGCAAAGCCTTGCTATGCAAACCCGTAAGGATTTCGAAGTCATCGTAGTGGAAGACGGCTCGGCCATCCCCTGCCGGGAAGTGGTAGAAAAATACAATGCCTTACTGGACATCCACTATTTCAATAAGCCCAACTCCGGCCCCGGCCAAACCCGCAATTACGGTGCCGAGCGAAGCCGGGGGGAATATCTCATCATACTGGATTCCGACTGCATCCTGCCGCCGGGCTACTTCGATGCTGTTGAAAAAGAACTGCAAACCGCTCCCGCCGATGCTTTCGGAGGCCCCGACCGCGCCCATGCCTCTTTTACAGACATCCAAAAGGCCATCAATTACTCCATGACCTCATTTTTCACCACCGGCGGCATCCGAGGAGGCAAGAAAAAGATGGACAAGTTCTATCCCCGCAGCTTCAATATGGGCGTGCGACGCAGTGTCTATCAGGCATTGGGAGGCTTTTCAAAGATGCGCTTCGGCGAAGACATCGACTTCAGTATCCGCATCTTCAAGGGCGGATACCGCTGCCGTCTTTTCCCCGATGCATGGGTGTATCACAAACGCCGAACCGACCTGAAGAAATTCTTCAAGCAGGTACACAATTCAGGTATCGCCCGCATCAATCTCTACAAAAAATACCCCGAATCGCTGAAGCCGGTTCACTTGCTTCCGGCGCTGTTTACATTGGGAACCGCCCTGTTGCTCATCGGTGCGATTTTCTGCCCCTGCCTGCTGCTGCCCCTTTTAGCCTATGCACTGCTGGTTTGCCTCGATTCCACCGCACAAAACGGCCGCATCCGCATAGGCTTTTATTCCATTGCGGCTGCTTATATCCAACTCATCGGCTACGGCACCGGGTTCTGGCGTGCATGGTGGAATCGCTGTGTTTGCCGGAAAGGAGAGTTCGAAGCTTTCAAAAAGAATTTTTATAAATAAAAAGCGACGGGTGGCGAGCGACCGGCACACTGACCGCTCCCCACTCACTCCCATTACCATAAACAAACTCCGAAGCCGCTTACTCGATGACACCGGAAGCGAGACAAAGTTTTTTGTCCTCGCTGTACACGACGCCGAACTGTCCGGGAGCAATGCCCTGTATGCGATTATCGGAGACGATGCGCACCTTGTCGTCGCCGGTGCGCTGCAACGTACCGCCCGTAAATTCGGGCGTATGGCGGTTTTTGAAGGTGATGCGAACCGGCTCCTGCAAGTCGCCCAGCGGATTGCCCGTGATGAAACGGAACCCCGCAAGATTCAGTTCCGTACCGTATTGTGTATCAGGATCGAAGCCATTCGACACGTAAAGGGTGTTAGTCTCAACGTCTTTGCGAATGACAAACCACGGACCGCCGCTCAGCCCCAAACCTTTGCGCTGCCCGATGGTGTGGAACCAGTAGCCTTTGTGGCGACCGAGTTTCCTGCCCGTTTCCCACTCGACGATGTCGCCTTCGCGTTCGCCCAAATAGTTGCGGATAAATTCGTTATAATTGATATTGCCCAAAAAGCAGATACCCTGACTGTCTTTGCGTCTGGCACTCGGAAGTCCGGCCTTTTCGGCTATCGCACGCACCTCGCTTTTCATCAGTCCGCCCAGCGGGAACATCAGCTTTGACACCTGCAAGGTGTTGAGCTGCGAGAGAAAATCGGTCTGGTCTTTCACCGGATCGACTGCCGTGCCCAAATAGACGACACCGTCGCGCTCGACAATGGAAGCATAGTGTCCGGTGGCAATGCGGTCGAAGTCCTTGCCCCAGTATTGCCCGAAAAAGCCGAACTTGATGTATTTGTTGCACATGACATCGGGGTTGGGCGTAAAGCCCCGCTTTATGGAGTCGAGCGTATAGCCCATGACATATTTCCAATACTCCTCGTGCAGCGACACCTCCTCGAAGCGGCAGCCGTATTTCCGGGCAATACAGGTAACGATTTCCAAATCTTCCTCAGAATGGCAATGCAGGGTTTTGTCCTTGTCCTCCATGCCGATACGTATGTAGAACAGCGCCGGATCGTACCCCGCCTCTTTCAGCAGATGAACGACCACCGAACTGTCCACGCCTCCCGATACCAATGCCGCTATTTCCATACTCCGAATTTCTGTCCTTTCACTTCAACGATTCGTCGCACAAAAGTACGGCAAAAAAACACTCAGACAAAGGAAGCGGTTACAAATCTTTTTCCCCGTATTGTGATACGGCTATATTTGCGTATCTTTGCCGTCGTTATGATGAAGGCAATACGGAAATAACCATGACCAAACTCACGATCAAACAACTGGCAGAAGCCGACCGCCCCCGCGAAAAGATGATGCAAAAAGGAGCCGAAGCCCTGACCGATGCCGAACTGTTGGGCATCCTGATCGGCTCCGGTACCACAGACGAAAGCGCCGTAGCCCTGATGCAGCGTATCCTTTCGGCCTGCAACAACGACCTGAACCAACTGGCCAAATGGGAAGTACGCGACTTCGCCCGCTTCAAAGGCATGGGACCGGCCAAAAGCATCACCGTCATGGCCGCTCTCGAACTGGGGAAACGACGCAACCTGCAAGCACAAGGTGAACGCCTCCATATCAAAGCCTCAACAGACATCTACAACCTGTTCCATCCCCTGCTTTGCGACCTGCCCACCGAGGAATTCTGGGTTCTGCTGCTCAATCAGGCGGGGAAAGTCATAGACAAAGTACGTATCAGTCGCGGAGGTATCGACCAGACCACAGCCGATGTCCGCACCATCTTGCGTGAAGCGCTCATCCGCCGGGCCACCCAAATAGCTCTGATACACAACCATCCTTCGGGGAATGTACGCCCCAGCAACGACGACCTTCACCTGACCCAAGTCGTGCAACGTGCCGCACAAACCATGAACATCCGACTCATCGACCACATCATCGTGACCGACAGACACTATTACAGCTTCAACGACGAAGGACATTTATAATTCTTGCGTCCTCCTGAAACCTCGGGCAGAAACTCCAGAGCTCCCATTCCACGTTTTCCTAAAATAACCTGAATTTCACAGCAACTTGCTATCTTTAATTATTCAAGGATGCACTTTGTGAAGGGTTAAGGAAGCACTTTGTCAGGGTGTAAGGAAGCACTTCGTCAGGGTGCAAGGAAGCACTTCGTTAAGAGGTAAGGAAGCACTTCCTTAAGGAGTAAGAAACAGGCGATACCATGCCTCATTTACGGAAGTATTCGGAGAGGCGGGCAGGCGTGGTGTCTTTAAGAACAACACGCCGCGAGGCATCCAGGAGGTAGAGCGCCGGAAGGTTGCGCAGCACGTAGAGGTCGCGCATGTAGATTGTGCCGAGGTCGAAGCCCACCGTCCAGGCGGCAGGCAGGCGGTCGAGGGTGCGGAGCCATGACGCACGGTCGCTGCCGTCGAAGCCTGCATAGACTGCTACGACGACGAGGTCGTCCCGCGCAACGGCACCGTTCAGCAGCTCCGAGCCGGACAGTTCGGCGATGGTCTGCATGCAGTGGTCGCAGTCGGGGTCGTAGAAGAGTAGCAGCATCGGCCGGCCCTGTGCCGCCTCCGACAGGCGCAGGCGCTGCCCGTCACGGGTCTCGAAGGTGAAGTCCGCCGCCGGTGTGCCCACGCGGTTCTTGCGCATCGCCGTGCGCTGTGCCTCGATGCGCAGGCGTTTGGTGTGGGGCAGCGGTGCGGCAACGAAGGCATCGGCGAAAAGGAGGTAATACTCCTCGTTGAAAAGGGGTGAGTCCTGCTCGTAGAGATACTTCTCGGCAGTCTCCGCCAGCAGTGACAAGGCGCCGGCATCGGCCTGCGCACGGCTGACGAGCGTCGCGACGGCAGGAGCCAGCGCCGTCGTGTCGGCAATCGGGAAGAGGGAGAGGCAGTTGACGAAGTTCTGCTCCATGAAGTCCCGGTTGCGGGAGCGCAGGGTGTCGGCGAAGTCCATCGCGTCCCAGAAGTGGCGGACGACGTAGGCGGCACGTGCCGGCGGGGTGCGCAGCGTCGTCGGTACGGCGGGCAGCGGCAGCACGGGCACCGTGTCGGAGACGCACAGCGTCACGGTGTGCGGCGTGGCGGGGGACAGGGAGGCCGGGCCGCCCGACAACGGCAGGAACAGCCGGAAACACAGAAGCAGGAGACTACTTATCATCTTACATCGTTTTGCAGTACGCATTTGAAAGAAAAGGGGGCTTTCGCTCCCTTCTCCTGCAAATTCGTTTTTTGAATATCAGTCGCTTACCAAACGGATATAGCAGGCACCCGTAGCTTGATTAGTTCCAAAACCATTGCAATCATAGGTTTTATAGTTGAAATCGAATGCAAAATTGGGATTTAGACCGTTATCGAAATCGCCTTGCTTAACGCCTTCAGTACATCCCTTATAGACATGAGAATTGCCGGTTTTCTTATCGTCTTGAAAATCAAGCCTTCCACTCCAATATATAGCGCCTTGATTGGAGTAAATGTTATACAACAACGGGCGGTAATCTGCTCTGTTATTCTTATCAACGGTTCCGTCATTCTTAAAGGTGAGTTGACCATCCATTAGCTCACCACGACCAGCGTACCGCAATACACCATCTGTTTGTCTTCGTCCATATCCCGATTTTCCAATCGGCAAGAAAATATTTCTTCCGTTATTGGTGTTGTAAATAAATATCCCACGCATACCGGAGGTCCCTGTTGATCCCTGGGTGTAGTTGAAGGCTGCATTGCTATCATCTTCTTTTGTTGCACCGTCAGCATACAATATCCCGAATGCAAGTTTTACGTTTGAATCATGAATAAACGGTCTGAAATCCTTCCAAGTTGGCATCCTACTACTGGTGTATCCACCGATATCGCTATGATTGTTAATTTGCTGAAGACTATTCTTAAAAGGTTCTGGGGTAGTCAGGTTGTATTGCGTGAATTTAATCCTGTCCCAAGCTACGTTTACGCCCGATACAACATTCAAATTTCCGGGAGATATATTGAAGT
The DNA here is from genome assembly GCF_947632445.1 of uncultured Bacteroides sp. Lineage (GTDB taxonomy): Bacteria > Bacteroidota > Bacteroidia > Bacteroidales > Bacteroidaceae > Bacteroides. The sequence goes on from NZ_CANRPM010000053.1 coordinate 11,264, forward strand.
TACCGTACAGGTTGTTGCCCTCAGAAATCGGTTGGCTCAAATTACCGGGACGGAACATGGAACCCTCCTCACACGGATGACTTGCCTCTTGTCCGTTGGCAACGAGATTGAAACTATGCCATTTCGCTCCATTGTTGACTATGGCAAGCGGGGCGTAACCCTGCCGCACGAAGATACGGTGCGTACATGAATAATTGTGGTACTTTATGAGAATGATACCGCAGCGTGCTTCTGTACTCGAACAGGTACCATTGAATTCCACTCTGAATTTTACATCGGTGTCGGTGAAACCGTGAATCGAATCGTTCCTTTCATTTCGGCCGATGTCGGAGGACACTGAAAGCGTGAAGAAACTACCTTGTTCTATCTCTGCCGACCACGGGCCAATCGAATGTACCGGACTGAACCACAAATTGGTTTCCGATTCGGTTTCCCGGTATTGAAGCGTTACGTCGAATGGAGCGATACTATTGTGAGCCCGCCATATCCCGGTGGGGTTCTCGATGCGCGGGCGCTGCAATATTTTTACAATTTTCACCACCTGTTTGCCGTCGACTGTCGCAGTAAATCGGATTTTGGCCTCACGTGTACCCTCAAGAGAGTAATAAGGGTTCATCCCGCTGTAACTGGTCGTCGACATAAGCTTCATTTGCCGCGTGTAAAGCGGGATGGTGAATGATGTAGTACCTTCCACGTCTGTATTGGCTACGTATTTACCCAGATTGTCCCCATCTCCATTTCCGTACGCTCCATCCCCACTGTACTCGCGAACGCCAAGTTTATTATCATACCAATAGGTTTCGTTAAATCTGATGCCGTCCCCAGTATCGGAAGCCGTATTAGCACCGATTTCAAACTCCTCACCACTTTTTAGTTTACGTAATTGAAGGAATCCGTTGCAAATACCGTTGGTTACCGGTTGCAAACTCGCATCGTGTTCGGGATCAGCAGGAATAAGTTGATATTTGTTGGCAGCCTTCCTATCTCTACCGAAATAAATTTGATCCGTATACTGGTTCAAAGCTGCTGCCTTATCTGCATTGCCGCCCCAGTTGTTCTCGATGATTTCGGCTTTGAGCCTGCCTGTCATAGTGCCCACAATCCGTATAGGATATTCCGTGACTTCACCGTAGCCATAGGAAACGTAATATTCTTCGGGCGCATAGATGCCGTGATCTTCGTCGATGTCGATGTGCCAGTCGACGTCGTTGGCGTTGTTGTTGAACTGGAGCGTAACCTTGTAGTGGATGCTGCGCTCGGCATCGAAACTGGTGGTGACATTCTTGCCCAACATGAAGCGGTAGGTAATGTCGCCGCGACTTACCTCCAAATTGCCGTTGTTGACATAGTAGGCCTTGACCTCGATATAGGTGCCGTTAGGATGGCTGTCTTTCTGTATATCATTGTCTTTGTCGTCGGGTATGCGGTTATGGCCCTCATCCGTCTGCGGCTTGTAACTTCCATCCGGATCTGTCGGGTTAGACGGGTCAGCTGGAGCAGTACCCTCACCCTGCATATTCTCGAAGAAGAAGAGCGAGTTATCACTGGTAGGCGAGTGCATATTCGCTTTCCACTCAGCTTCCGATTGACCGCTGCCCGGGCGCGGAAAGCGGGGATTACCGCGCGTGATGGACTCTCCCGTAGCTCCGGCTTGGCTATTGTAAACGATGATTGAATTTGAAGACGTTAAAGACGTTGCAGGCTTTTCTTTACTATCGTTTTCCACGCCAGATATCAAATCGTCTTTGCTATTCGGCGTGTTCTTGGCTCCCAAAAGGCAGATGTCTGGTATATCCCTGAGTTGCACGGATTTGATATAAATATAGACGTTCTCATCAAGTCGCGTACCGTCGAAAGCGACCGTGACTTTCGACACGGCGCGCTTAATCCATGCATGCATCTTCATGGGCCCGCTGACCGGAATGATCGGTGCATGTTGGTTAATCACATCCTTTTCGTCCCAATCTCCTACACCGAAATACCCGAACATCGCGTTGTTGGCTTTAATATCGTCGCCATCCCATTTCAGTTTGTAGTTGCGCAGGGCTTCTACCGTCCCCGCGTCCTTTGTCGCATCGAAGCCGGACGGCATATTGGCCACGACATAGATGCGGTAGCGGCCGCGTTCCACGTTGTTCAGCTGAAAAGTCATGTGCCGCGTCGTGTTAGTGCTCTCGCTTATGCCGGTGTCCGGGGTCGGGCCATCCGCCGGATTACGCTCCTCGCCCACCCGTGTGAAGGTGAAATCGGCTTTGCCGCTTCCATCGCCGCCGTCGGTCGGTGTACCCGTGAAAACGTATTTCAAGTCGCCCGTTTCCTTTCCGGGGTCGTCTTTTGCGTCCACATTCGAGTAGAAGAGTACCTGCAAATCATTTACTTCGTCGATTGCATTGCCGGGCGTTCCTCCTGTTGCCGCGCGTGTATCGAGCGCGGTGCCGAAAGAGGTGAACCCGACGTCCATAGAAAGCGAACCGTCCCCGTCTGACCAGGAGAAATTCCCCGCCAGGTCGTCTGTACACGACACCGTGAAAGCCGACATAGCCGCCAGTGCCGCTATATATAAAATTGACTTCATTTCAAGACTTCTATTTTAAGTTTCGCATATAAGTAACTATAAGCAAAATTAATTTGTACCATCTGTCATCCTGAACGAAGTGAAGGATCTCTTTCCCTTTATACAGAGATGCTTCACGCTGTTCAGCATGACATAAAACTCTTTTCCGCCGCCCGCACCGCATGGCACACGGCCGCAGCTGTTATCAATCCGGGTCCAATCCGAACACCGGATTAAGCTCGTAAACGCCATACGGCACCACGTCGACCGCCATATCCAGCCCGTCGGTGCGCAGCTTGCGGAAACGCACCCTTACGAGCAGGTCGGTGTTGCGGAAGAGCGAAAGGCTGTTGGGCAATTCTTCGCACGTGTAGGTCTTCACTTCTTCCGTTCTGCCGGTATTGATCTGACGCACACGGACACTCAAACTGTACTTTTGTTTGTCGCCGTTGGGCAGATATTTGCTCTCTGCGAAATAGACCGCATTTTCGCTATTCATCGCCGGAACCAATACGCTTGTGTTGCGTTCGACGATTATGGCCTTTTCGTAGACATACGTGGTATCTTTATGCTGCGTGTCCTTAGGCACCGAATAGCCGGTCAGCCACTTGTAATTCGTGCCGTTGTAAGTATCGGTGTTTTGCGTATTATACGCCTCCTGTTTCAGCCACAGCATCCACGCGCCGCCGTAATAATCTTGTGCGCTTACGACGATTTTCCCTTCTTCATCCACTAAATCCGGCGGAACCAGCGTAGTCGCTACCTCGCCTTTCAATCCCGTCCTCCAATTCTCCGTGAGGTGCGGCATCAGATAGGCGCGGTCGGCAGTGCTCGAAAGCGTCCAGCCGAGTACTTCGATGTCAATCGGGTCGATTACCTCGTCCGGCGCGTCCCAGTCCGCATGGGAGGTGTCGTTTATGTATTCGAAGCGGATGCGGTTGGCGGCACGCACAAGATAGAGCGGCCCGACCGTAAACAGCGGTTCGATGAACGCCGCGCCGGTATCTGCGGTGTATGTCTTCAGCACATAGGAGGCTGACGGCACGTCGACTTCGTACACGCCCACATAGGGCAGCCCGTCTTTCTCGGTATCATTGAAGCTGTACGTGCAGTCGTCGATGGGCAGCCGCCCCGTCTGATAGGGGTGTTCCGCTTCGGCTTTGAACACATTTTCCGGGTGGGGTTCTCCCGCGCCGAAGAGTTTTTCGGGGGCATCGGGGTCGGTCAGCTTGCACGTCCCTCCGCCGCGAAGCGTGAAGTTTATGTTCTCGCAGTTGATGAAGATATAGATGCGCTTCTTGCGGTTGGCCTCGATGTTCGGGAACTTCAACTGCTTTCCCGCAACATCCAGGACTTCGCCCCCGGCCATGTCTTCGCTGATACGGTAGTTGACCTCCACATTCCACGGGGTGTTCGTGCGCTCGCCATCCACCTCGGAACTGTAGTCGTCACCCGTCACTTTGGCGCGGAAGTCGGTGTTGACAATCACGACGCGGAGGTATCTCGGCTTCTCGAAAGGACGATCCAAATTCGGATCCTTCTTGTTCGCCCCGCCCGCGCGGGTCTGGAGGGTTTCGACGTTCAACAGCAAGGTTACCTTTCCGCCGTCGGCGGCGTCCCGCCCGCCTTCGGAGACGGACTCCGAAAGGTCGTGGGAGCAGGAGGCCGCAGCCACCGCAAAGGCGAACAATGCAACTATTTTGAAGATAGTTTTCATTATCGGAACAATTAGTCTTTCAGCATAGCTGTCGTTATTTCATATCACAGTTTGGCATTGTTGATGCGCACCGTCCAGTCAAGAATCCGTATCTCCACTCCTACCCAGCGTCCGTTCGCGAGGATGAAGAGCAGGCTCCACTCGCTCTGGCGGTCGAGGAACTCCTGGGCGGGCATCTTGCTGTAGAGTTCGCTTTTCACAATCAGCAGGTAGTCGATGAGGGGGATATCCACCGCATCGAACACGTTCCCGCGGGCGTGGATGCGCAGACGGGCCTTGTGCGACGCCATGAGGCGCGAGGTCGAGAGCTCGGCCACGCCGACGCGGATCTCGCTGCCGGGGGTGTCGTCCTCTTCGGCCGATTCGCCGGCGACGGCGGTGCCCGTGTACCAGGGGGTGTAGGTCACATCGCCGACGGAGACAGTCCGGTTCTGCCAGTCGAGCAGCGAGTTGTCGTCGGTGATCGAGATCTCGAACTCGTCGATGTCGACGGAGTCGCCGTTGAGTTCCTGCAGGGCGATGCGGATGTTGTTGGTATCCTGCATCATGGGGATGGTTATCTCCTTGTAGTCATCGGGCAGGATATCCACCTCGACCGTCCCGTAGTACAGGCCGTGCAGCGCAGCCGACGAGTGCAGCCCTTCTCCGGTGCGGAGGCGCACCGAGAGGTCGGTATAGTGCGAGGCCGGGGTGAACGGCGTAACGTCGAACGAACTCTTGTCGCATGCCAGACCGCCGTAGGCTATGAGTGTATAGTGGCCCGGCCCCAACGGGAACGACATGCGGTAGTTTTCGTCGGCGAGCGGCTTCCCCTCCTCGGTGTATTCGGTGAGGTAGTTGCCCTCGGCATCGAAGACATAGCACGTCACGCAGTCGACGTGGGATGCAAAGGCATCCGCAAACAGCATGTTGTAGTCGTAGCGGTAGCGTATCGACACGCCGCGCGGGCAATCGCTCTGGTCGTCGTAGATGCTTTCGCACGAGAAGCCTGTCAGCACGATTGCGATTGCCGTCAGGAGGCGCAGGACGCGCCTCCCGGCAGTTCGGATATTTCGGTTCGTTCTCATTTTTAGGCTCTCCTATGGTTGCCTTGATAGATGTTAGAATTGGATCTCGTTCACACGTACCGTCCACGGCAGCACCTCGACCTCCACTTTCATGTAGACTTCCGATGTCTCGTCGTCTGTGTGTGGGGTGGGAGGAGTGGGGTCGTTGCTCGTGTCGGTGGGGTGCCCCAGCTGGTTGATCTTCGTGACGGCCAGCTTGTAGACGTTGTTGCGCACTACCGCGAACTCCATCGGGGCCATTACGCCCGGAATGCCGTTGTCGTTGTGGCGGTTCCAGTAGAAGTAGTAGCAGTAGTAGCCCCAGCCTTGCGAGGTCGACGACTCGCCGCCGTAGTTGTCGGTCTCGTTCGATACATCGTAAAGCGTGAAGTGGAAACTGCTGCCTTTGCCGCTGGTCAGCCACTCTTTGAATTTCGTGGTTTCACCTCTGACCTTCTCCTCACTGGTATCCACCCATCGGACACCGTATTCCTCTCTGTCGTAGTAAGTTTCACCAGCCTTCTCGTCCACGGAACTTCTATCAATTAAGCCGAGCATCTGCGCAAATATTTCGACCGTCAGCGGCACGTAACCATCACCAGGGTCGGTATCATGCTGCACGAAACCTTGTACTTCACCCACATGTCCGCCTTTGCCATCTCCTTTTCCATATACTCCCGCTAATTCTATCCAATCCGGGGCTTTCGTATTCAGATAGTAGTGCTTCATTACCTCCGACATTGCCTGATAGAGCGTACCGCCCGAACCATCGTAGTAGGCATACTCGGCGGCCTCGTTGAATCCGGCGTAGAGATTGCCCTCGAACAGATAGAGAGCCGGATAGGAGGTCATATCCTTGAAATCTTCTGCGCCAATTTGACTCCATGATTTGCCGCCTTCTTCACTGTTATCTGTTTTTGGATTATAGAGAACCAATTTTTCTAGATTCGGGTTCTCTTTTGCGACACTATCCTTGACAGTCTTCCAATCAAAGGCTGCCATTTCTTCCGCATTCCCCAAGGGAAGGCCGAGGGTGCTGGCAAGGATGGCGCGCTGCACATTGTAGGTCATATAGGGAACCCATTTTTCCTCGTCCTCTCCGTTAACCGTTGTCGTTGTCTTGCGCGGCTTTCCCAAGAATTGGCCGGCAATCAGCTTGCCCTTGAACACGATGCCCGTCGAGAAAAGATTGTCTTGCAGCGGGTTTTCGCGAGCGTTGGCAGGACCCGGAATCGTGTTCTCGGTGCAGTAACGCCAGATATGGTAGTCTCCTGGATTCTTCGTCCATTGATCCATCTCCGTACCCTTCTTCACCACATCGCCAAGGTTGTACATCGACCATGCGGATTTGTCGTAGCTCCCGTCTTCTGCAAACAGCGGGAAGTTGTACCACTCCTTACCCTTCACCCTCGTTTCTGCGACTGTCTTTCCCTCGGTCTTATCGTCGGCATTGGGCGAAACGACATAGTTGAACGGATTGGATTTCTCCTTTCCGAGCAGCGACCATTTATGTGTTCCCCTGTCCTCTTTATACTCTTTGCCGTCTTCCGATACGCGTTTCAGATAGTACATCTCTCTGGCCATATTGACCAGACCGATACGCGAGAGTTTGACGTTCACGAAGTTGTAACTATCACCTCCGGTACCTGCATCGGAGTCCATCGAGCCTAATACCTTGTAGATATTGTTGCCTACACCATATAGCGTTCTTCCGTCAGCAGTTTTGTCACCGGAAGCGTCGCGGTAGTCGAAACGGGCCGCCAACCGCTCCACTTTGATGGCACCGCCACCGCTATTGTCAACCGGTCCCGTAGTCCCTGCATGTGAATCGTTTGCGCCTGTCAGATTGAACGGGGTCTCGCTGTCGGCATGGTGATCCCAATCGTTTTCGTTTGCAGGCAGGCTGACCGTTTTGATTGAGGCATTGGCCATCATGAAGCGGCCGGGTGCCCAAATGTTGTTCGAGGTGGTCGGCGTAGCTCCCGGCTTCATCGGGTTCTCCCTGATGATACCGGTCAGGTCAGCCAGGTCATAGGTTGCCGCTCCATCGCCGGTCCAATCCACCGATCCAGCGCCCCCCAATCTGGCATTGGCTATCGCACTCATTTTCTGTGTCAGCAAATCCGAAGGGTTGCAGAATGCGAATACATGGAATCCTCCCTCATATTCTTCTTTTAAACTGCCGTTTTCTCCTGATTCGTAGAGTGCTTTTATCATCCGGCGGTCGAACTTCGCTGTGGCGGAAAAGCCCGGTTGGCCGTCTACCGTGTTCATCTTGATACCGTTGACGGCCGAAACAGCGCGAAATTCATCGTTCTTGTCGGCTATCACCAGCAGACAGGTCTGCACGGTGTTCTCGTATTCCTTGCCGGCCTCGATGTTCGGATCGGCGTTGGACGGATGATTATTCTCATCATCATCACCACCATCCTTACCATCATCAGGGTTGACGGTGCTGCTGCGCGTACTGAGGTAGTCGCCGGCAGGCAGTCTCACCTCCGCCGACATATACACGTATTCTTCCGCACCGTCGCTTCCGGCGGCTTCTCCAGAGCTTACATCTTCGATAACATCCCTACATGACGCAAACAGAAATACTGCTGCCGTCAATCCCATAAATAATGTACTGCGTTTCATAACAATTTGTTGTAAAAAGGTCTGTTTTTGTTTGTTTATTTATTGTTTTTGTTCGTTTTGCGTTATTCAGCCGGTTCGGCATCCTGCAATTACTCCGAGGACTCCTGCACCTCGCCGATATGGTTCAGGATGCGCTCTGTGTCGGGCATGCCCAGGGCTTCCGCCGCCTTTACTTTCGTCTTGGCTCCCTCGAAGTCGCCCTGCAGGGCTTTCAGCACGCCCCGCGCATATTCCGCCTCGGCGCTGCCGCCCGCCTTCGACAGGTACTTCTCCGCACTCGTCAGGTCGCGGCGCTCCATCGCGGCATTGGCGGC
>NZ_CANRPM010000054.1 GCF_947632445.1 uncultured Bacteroides sp.
TATAAATACGGCTATCTCGAAGACCTGCGGCTGATATTCCTCGTCCGGCAGGAATGGATCGGCAAGTCCAGGAACGTCTACCTGTTTGCCAACAGCGAGCCGATATTTGAGAGAATGTTCAAGGAGACGGAGGGACTGAGCGGTCATCTCGACCCCGAAGAGGGAGCCTACGGCGGCAACCACCGGAAAGATTTCGAGCAGGAACTCACTGACAAGTACCTCGCGGCCATCAAAGACGTAACGTTCACGAACGATGAGCTGCAAAAGTTTGTCACGAAGAGTGAGGACGGCAGTCCGGCCAATGGAATCCCCATGAGCGCCGAGTACCGCGATGTCGAGTTCGAACCGGGTAATACGGGCATTGCCAATATCAGCGTATTCAACAGCTATATTGTCCGTGCGGCGAACAAGATTACGATTACGTACACGAATAGACGACCTTTCCGTGACATCCTTGTTCAGAACTGGGGGCTTGAGAATGTGAGTAGGAAAGCGTATCTGCTGCCGCACATATCGGACAGCGAAACGAATAAATCGCTTTTCGCCAAGTATGATGGCAATTGGATAGCATGGTATGCCGAACACATCAAAAGCGAGGGGCATCTGGAGGAATTGGACTTCGAAGTGCCGGAGACGGACGAGGGTAGTCTTTTGGGTATGGGTCCATATTGGGACGTCAAGAAAAAGTGGAATAATGTTGATGTTGATGGGATGTCAATAGAATCCAACCGCTACATGCATTATTACGACGTGATCGAAACCGATGATTTGCCGGATGGTTATAGTATGAAAGGGATATACGGCCAATACCTGAAACGTCAATACCCACTCACTGCGCCAGCCAGCAAATACGAGGCGGAGGCAGTCTATTTTCTCGAAACGATGGGCAACCGCTCGCAGAATGGGATAACGAGCACCACCGGGCCTGTGTATCACATGCACTTCGGCACGCAATGGCAGCAATTTGCGACAACATCCGATGAACCGAATGGCAGCCTGAGTTCCGGAAATTATGCTCCACAGTACTTAGACCAGGTAAAGACACTGTTCCGAAACACCCATGTACATGTGGACGTGGTATTCGGAGATGCCAGTTCCATTGAGATACATGCGGTAATAAATCCGTGGAAATCCAACACGGTTTTCTCGGGTGATTTTGTAGAAGAGGAGTAGGAAAACGAATGATTTATGCCCGTCTCGTCCGGGTACGGTGCGGGAAACGGGGTAACGATAAAAGAAAGACGATGATGCGAAAACGAAATATGTTCCGATATGTAGCGGTTTTGGGCAGTGCGGCGGTTCTGTGGGCCTCCGTATCCTGCTCGACGGACGACAGCGATGTCTACGACAAGGCCGGTAAAACCGATGATGCACCTGTCATGTTACGGGTGGTGTCACAGGTTTCGGGAGGCGACATACAGGTCAATACGCGTGCGGAGGGTGGTGATAAATACCTGCTGGACGAAAGGTTGTGGCGGTTCATATCCAACGACGCCTTCAAAGATGACACGACACGTATAAGGATCCGTGTGGTTCCCGGAACGGCCGACGCATGGAATTTCGGAGACAACTATTACGAATATATCTACTCCAAAGCGCTGGAAGACAGTACGAGGGCGATAAATCCAGACACAATTTATAATTTCAAACCATGGACGAACAATAAGGGAGATTATAAAGGGCAAATCGGTCCGGGTATGACCTGGTCGCAGCTGACAGCGAATGCGGTGAACAACTCCACGAACGTATATGCCGCCCTTTATGCCAAGACATACAGCCGCGATAGTGCGAGAGTCATATCGCCGGTGCAGATCACGGCCAACAACATCATCGGGAACGATGTCCTGCTGGCCTATCACTCAGTCGGCATTAGTGAGTTTACGGCTCAGTATTTCACGTTGCAGTTATACCATGTCTATTCGATGCTCGCGGTCGAGGTGCATGTCCCCATTTACGATCCCTCCGACGGTTTGGGTTTTAGGGAGACGCCGACGGGGAACGACAACCGGGACACCCTGCGCATCGACAGAAGCGGAGTTCCCGACCATGTGCTGACAGCAGACTCGCCGATCCAAAAGCTGGAGGTAATAAACCAGCGGCTGACTGTTTCTTTCGAAGAGGGGCAGGCGGATGACTATCCGAGCGCTAACGTCGTTAACGGCAGTGGTGATGAAGCGGAACTGCAAAACGTCGAGATGTGTCTTATGGCAGTCGCTCCGCCGGAGGATGATTCGGCATACACAGACAAAGGATTCAAGATGCAGAAATACCTGTATGCCTGCATCTTGCCTGCTTCCGACGCCACTGCGACAGCTTCCAGCACGACCCTCAGGCTGACGATAAAGAATGCGGTGAGCGGAGTGGAAGAGAGGTACACGTGCAGCACGTTCTCCCCCGTAGAAGGCACAGGCACAGGCGGCGGCACCGATCAGTCGTTTACGTTGAGACAAGGCTGGATTACCTTGGCGTGCCTGAAATTGGATCGCAGAACGAACGAACTGGTATTGGTCAAAGGGAAGGTGCTGCCTTGGGGTACGGCGAGTGCCGAACTGGGGCTTGTGGAAAATGGCCCCGGAGACGACAATTCAAGACCGGACGCTCCAAGAGTAACGGAATAGCCGAAGGCCCGGTACAAAGCGGACGGGACAATGCGTTGAAACAGTTGAAAAAGGAAAACGGAACTAACGAAAAGAACTAAAAACGAACATAAAAAGATGAAAAGATTGCGGGAAATATTACGCGATACATGCCGATACCTTATCTGTGTATCGTGCATCTTGGGAGCGGCGGTCAGTTCCTGCACCGATTCGGATGCCGGAATGACGGTTATGCCCGGCGAGGACAACGGTATGCCGATGCTGCTTTCGGTGTCGGTGGCCCGCAGCACCGCGAGCGGAATCCAGACTAGGGCGATAGACCCCGTTGATAATTCCGAAATCATCGAGAACGGATGGTTTTCCCTTGTTTATCCGACAGGTGAGAACATCAATTCCGTCGGGGTGTGCCCGTTCAAAGACGGCACCGGCCAGATAGCATACAAATACACCGGCGATGCCAATAGCTTTCAGATTGATACACTTCGAAAGTCGCTGCGTGCCAGCGATCTCGCCGGGAAGGGTGTCAGCACATTCCGTTTTATCATGGACAATGTCATCGCCTACGAGGGCGACGGCAACATCACGAACGAACAGAACTCCAATACCGGACATATTACCTTCTCCGATGCCTTGAAGAAGCGTTTCTCCGCACGGTTGGAACAACATAAAGAGAGCGTGTTTCCCGCCAGCAAAGAAGAAAGTGATGCAAGTTTGGACAACGATTTAGTGTGGGGCTATGCCTATACAGATAAGGATGAGACCGAAATACCCATCAGTACAAGTCTGCCATCGCTGGAGTTCCGGCTGACGCACCGCATGTCCCGCCTTTCGGTGGTGATTCTCGATGTCGTCCCGGAGAGTACGAAAGATACAGATCATCAGACCTTCAAAAATAATGCGGGGAATCTCGACATTTGGATTACAAATATCGTATCGGCTCCCGAATCGTTCGACCGTGTCACGGGTACCGTGAACATTCCGAGCACCGACCCTGTCTATCAGTCCTACTACCTTTGGGATCACAAAGACCCTGAGATGGGGCTCATTACAGAAAAGGGAATAGACGAGACTCTCTCAACGGAGGAAACCGCTGCGACCAACGAAGGCCTTGAAGCAGGTTCTGACCAGCGGAAGGACATTCTATGCTACCGTTCGAAAAACCTGATTCTGCCACCCGACGAGCACGTCGCACAGCGCACCGGAGAGGCCCGTCCGGTTTTGTGCGTCTCCTATAATGGCACGGTCTATTCGGGTGTGCTGCCGAATTCCATGACGGTGGTTACGAAGGATGAGAAGGGGGAAATCGTGCAGACGAGCCAAAGTCTGGCGTTTAGCGCCGGTATGCATCTGTTGCTGCGCGTGCAGTTGATTATAACGAATGAAAACCCCGTCATCCGTTTCGAACCCGTGCAGCTGGTCGACTGGTACGAGTACGGCACTTATACGGTCAAAGGTCAGGAGGCGGGCATTACGTCGCAGGCGGATTTCAGAGAACTGATAAGGCTGTACAACAGTCTGGATACAGATAGCGAGGCGGATAAATACAAAAGCATGCTCAAAATTTACCGCAAGTATGCCGGGCCTTACAACAAGAATGAGTGGACTACTGACGTTCCCGTGTGGGACAAAGACCATCCCTGGTGCATTCCGATTTACTGCAACCTTAGCACCCTCACCGACAGTTTGAACGAAGGAGAGTTATTCTCCAAAGCCTTGTTCGATGCCAGCTATCCCTTTACGATAGAGAGCCACGGCTGGCGCATCGACCGTTACTGCTACGAATTTAGTGATGAGGGCAAATATTGGTACCGGTATCTGTATGATACAGATAACAAAAACCCCTATACCACAGCAGGAGATACACTCGTAGTACAGACGTTCTCGACAGAAACAGATAAAAGAAAGTTGCCTACAGTATTGCAGGAAAGCAAGGAATTCTTGGCGTTCCCGACAGATAAACTTCCCGCGGACACTGATGTTCCTGTTACCACGCCGCTGTTGCAACAAACGACGCCATAACGATAATGATAAAAAAGGATACACGGAATATATGAAAACTATGTTGAAATTTCAGATGTTAGCGGCAGTGTGTTGTGCACTGGCCGTGGGGGCAGTCTCCTGCTCCGAAGAAACGCAGATAACAGATGAACCGGGTACACCGGATTCCGAGTACAAGTCCGAACCCAAGACGGTATGCATCTATGGAGAAATCGACCCGATTGCGGTGCTTGGTACGTCGGGCAGCACCGCGCAAACCCGCGCCGAAACCAACTACGAATTGTACGCGAACCCCAAGTATCATTTTGTAAATGGCGACACGGTGGGGTTTTACTCGCAGGGAGGCGACATTGCAAACCCGAATGAAGACGGAACCACCGGCCCTTTCCACAACATACCGATGGCCTACAGCCGCAACACCGGCACCACTTCTTCCTTCGTCTCCGCGCCGGAGGCAATGGATGCCGATGTCGGCAACTTCGGCTTCAAGTTCATTTACTGGCCCTATACGAAGGACATGGCGAATCCGGGAATGGAAGTACGCGACGGGAATGGTTACACGAAAGACGTGCTTTTCGCAATGCGTACAGCTGAGAAAGATTTGAAATTCAATTTCAAACATGCGTACACGATGTTCTCCATTACACGCGGGGAAGGTTTCGAAAACCCCAAATTCGTGGCGGAGAATTTCACGGAGGAGGCGAAAAAAGCATACGATTATGCGACGAACCACTACAATTTACCGTATATGCAAGGGGAGAATGCCAAGTACTATATGCAGGTCAAGTTGAACTACGAGATACAATACATGAGTTTCCCGGAGGATGAGAAGATCAATGGTGATCCGAACTCCTCTTATTATGGATTGACTCCATTAAAATTTTATGCCGATAATACGGAGAAAAACTGGTCTATCTTCGACGGATTCACATCCAACGGTGAATCGACGGAGATCGAAGGCAAACGCTACCCGTGCTATACGGTGCTGGTTCCGGCCACTTACTCCGAATTTTTCAGGCACTACGGTTCGAGTGAGACGTATTATTACAAACGTTTGGAGATCGCATCCATATCGCTTTTCGATAACGAAGGCAAATGGGTTACGATCAGCGACATCAACTTGCCTAAGTATGACAACCCGGCAAACTTTGTCGGAAAGCTGATAAGAGGAGGCTATAGGTATCCCTTGACCGTCGCCTATACCGGTCTGAAGCCTTCGATATTCCCCGCAACCGTAGAAAAGTGGACCGAGGAGGCATGGACAGAACAGCGTCCCGCAGGTGTCAATCAGGATAATTTCAAAGATTTCGTCAATGCCTACAATAGGTGGAATACTGAGTCTGGACTTAGGCCGATTAATAATGACACGAAATTACAGCAGATAAAAGAGGAGATGGGCACATACGCCAACATCAAGGAAATAAGGGAAAATGGAAGCGAAGTATTAAAAGGTGTGGAATTGACTATTTTCCTTTCGGAGGACATCGACGCATCGCAGTACACCAGCAACTTTTCGAAAACCAGCCATTATATCCAAACGTTGTGGAGTACAGATGTATTCAACGGCGGCGGCCATACGATTTCGGACTGTCACCTGACAAACGAAAGCGGATCCGGCTTTATCGGCCGACTGGATGGCAGACTTACGCAGTTGAACCTTTCGGGATTCACCATTAACAGCACGACAACGAATAATGCTACGGGTGTATTCTGCCAGACGCTCGGTACGAGCGGCACAGTGGAGAACTGCCGGGCCGAGGGTGTCTCGATCAGTACCGGCGGCCCTGTCGGGGCCGTTGCAGGAATCCGAAAAGACGATAGCACCGTCAAGGGCTGTACAGTGCGAGGTTATTTAGAGGGGACGGGATGCGACCTAAAGAACGGTTCGGGCGAAGTTTTTTCGGGAGGAACCGGCGATGCCAACAATAATTTCACCGGTGTGTACTTCCAGTCCATAAGTAATTAAGGAGCGCCGCACCGAAGAAAAAGACCGTAGGCAGTCGGTCGAGCAAGTTGCCTACGGTGGGAAACGAACAAAAGAAATTAAACGAACGATGATGAAAGATCTTTTTGAAAACAATAGCAGCAGATACACGGCCTTCCAAAGCCGTTTCGGAGGGGCCGGCAGTTGGATGCGGAGGTTTTTCCGCATAAGAGTTGCGGCAGCGGCAGTCGTCGCCATGTTTGCAGCGGGGTGCGAGGATGAACTTGTAAATTCCGTCGCCCCTGAGAGTGACCCCCGGGCGATCGTCTTCGAGTTCGATGCCCCGGATTTCGCTTACGCGACGGCCGACGGGATGCCTGCCACGCGCACGATTCCGTCCATGACGGCGTTCCCCGACGGGGCTATCATCCACGTCATCGGCACTTTCACCCACGAAGGCGGCACAACGACATCCGCCTATGGTACCTACGCTTTCAACAAGTCGGCTTATCGCTGGGTTGCGCAGGGGCAGACGCTGCTATGGCCTGAACATGCCACAACAGCCGATTTCGAGGCGTTCTACCTTCCGGACTCGCTCGGCACCGGTAAGGTTGCGCAAATCGACATCGTAGGTGAAAGAAGCTCCTCGGGTGTTTTCGCCTTGGCACCGCCTTACATCAGCGCGAATGATAGCATCGTCCACACCGACCCGCTGCGAGCTGAAAAGAAAGACGTTAATTACGGTGCAGCTGTCCAGATGCGCTTCTATCATGTCTGCTCGCGGCTAATTCTCACCGACGTCGGCGATATGGAGACCGACGAGTGCTGGTTAGAATACACAACCGGCTCCGAAAAAACGGACCCGCTGACGAACGGCTACCAGTTCGTCATCAAAAAAAACGAGGCAGGAGAATATAACGGAGCGATAGAGTTCGTCCAGTATGATAAGATGAAGTCGGAGAGCGGCATCCATTACGTCCGGGCACGGATGGAGAAGGACGAGTTGACGCTTGCTGACAAGACGACCACCCCGGTCAACGCACTGTGCTTCTACCTTGCGCCGGGGCAATACAAGGGCTGTCGGGTGTTATACCGGGACGAGAAACCCTTCCTGACGCTGGGGGTGAACGAACTGGAGGATCCTGGCTTGAAGGGCGGTACATCCTACACGCTCGACATCCGCACGGCCCAAGGCGTGGTGAACGACGAATGGGTCGACCCGGAAAAAGAATGGGAAGGTGAGGAGAAAGTAGCGAAACCGTTAGATTTACTCGAATTCATGGAGGCGCTCAGAAAAGGGGAGGATTACGTTGCTCAAGCTGAAATCGACGGCAAAGTGGAAAACAATGTCCAACTGCTCACTGCGATGGGAAACAACACGGTGCGGGTCAACTACGATATCGATTTCGCTAATAGGAACATGTACACGGTTTATAAGGAGAATGGCAGACACTTCGGCAAACAAGGAGATGATCCGGGTTGTGTTGTGGGAGTCAATGTAACCATCGAC
Source organism: uncultured Bacteroides sp. (assembly GCF_947632445.1). Lineage (GTDB taxonomy): Bacteria > Bacteroidota > Bacteroidia > Bacteroidales > Bacteroidaceae > Bacteroides. Next base: position 8,030 of record NZ_CANRPM010000054.1, read on the forward strand.
GGAAACCACAAGCGATTCATCCACATGGCTTCGCCGCTTTTCGACGAATCATACGGTATCATACGTGATCTTCAGATTAAAAATGCCAATATAAGTATTCCTGACGAGGATATACTATACGACGAAGGAAGTGTACACAGTTGCCGTAACGTAGGGGCACTGGCGACTTATTTGAGGGGCGGTCTCGTGGAGAACGTGCTGCTCGATTCCGTAAAAGTCACGATGGAACTCCCCCAGCTGTATGCTAAACATGGTGATGATAGGCATACGCACGGAACTGCCGAGCCGTCGGCCGGGGCTTTGTTCGGGGAAGTATGGGGCGGCACCGCGCAAAACATCAGCGTCCAAAGGTATATAGAAGTCGATGTGAAGCAAAAGACGGGCGTCGATAAGGCGCTGGGGGCACAGAACACTGCTTTTGTCGGTGGTTTAATTGGTCGACAGGTGTCTGGTTTCAGTTCCGGGATTTCCGCCATTGGATCGGGGACGACCATCACGGTAACAGTGAACCTCAAATCGGAGAGAAACGGCTGGATCGAGGTGGGAGGCGTTGTCGGATTCACTTCATCCAATATCTCCGATGTGCAGCTGATGAACTGCGAAACGAAGGTTGACGCAACGAACAGTCAATGTGGTGAAATCTATGTAGGAGGGATTGTCGGACACGCGAAATTTACTAACGCGACCGCCCGTCAGTTGGTGCAGGATGCTTATGTGAGAGGCACTGTAAAGGGAGGTACGGCGACGACGGCTCCAACCGTGGATAGCGATGGAACCGAGAGTACCAGCGAATATACCATCGGCCATTCGGCGACGGGCGGCATAGCGGGCTGTCTGACCTCTTTCAGTATGTTGAACTGCCGTTTCAGCGGCAGTGTTGACGCGGGAAAACGCCTCGCCGACCAGAAGGATTGCGTGCTGATAAGTACGGGCGGTGGCATCGGGCGAATATGGGATGCCAAAGCCGGGACGGCGAACGAGAACGGAGTGTGCCACGTCTTCGAATGCACGGTGCGGGCAACGGTCACTGCGCCGAATGGTGGGAATGTGAAGAACCTGACGGGATCGTTCATCGGACATCAGAATATCGGTGCCGAGGAATATCGGCTCGACCCTTACTATGGCGCGGGCCCCGCCGACAACTGCTATGCCTGCCCGCCGACGACGGATGAGGTCGAGGTGCCGAACTATAGATTGAGTGTCCCTGCGACTGGTGCCCAAGTTTCGTATGATACTATGCCGGCGAACGTGACGTATGGGAACAAAAACACGGTGACCAACGGAAACCTGAAGTTCTGCGGTGCGCTTTACGAAGATGATTCGCGGACCATGACAATAATGTAGTGTAAGGAGAAAGGTCGCGATATGAAAAAGAATAGAGATATGAAAAAGAACAGAAAGATACGGAGATGCCTGCTCCCTGCCGTCTTTGCGGCGATGGCTGCGTGGACGGCCGGCTGCGTGGACGATCCCATAGAAATAGCTCCCGCCAACAGGTTGGGGAGCGACGGAACGGTCGTAGTCAATGCCATGCTGGGCGATATGAAGACCACCGTGCCGACACGCGCTTCGGGAAAAGCCAAAGGATTCGAGGATTTCGACGTGTTCAGCAATACCTATGAATATGATGCACCCCGGATACCGATCCTGATCCGACAGTGGAGGAAGAAGAGTGGGAGCAGCACGTGGGAATCTCCCGTCGATGCGCTGTACACCGATAAAAGTATGGTTGCCGGAAGTCTGGCTTCCTATCCCGTCGACACTTTCAACACGTATTTCGGCAATCCTGGGCTGAAGGCCAACGTGCCCGACGAAATCACCTATAAACCGTTCAATTGGGAAAGCCTGCCTGCACCGCTTACATGGGGCGACGCGGAGGACAAGAGTTGTTTTTCGGCATGGACGCCCATCATTCGGACTTATTACATAGATACAAATGAGGAAAGTAAACCGAGGGAACATGTGGAAGATTGGGTCTATATGGATTCCCAGGGTCCTGACGAAAACGGAAGGGAGTACGGCACGGTCAAGTTCTTCCGCTGGACACTCGACGGAAGTGGCAGCACCCGATTGAGGGATACGCTCTACGTCGGATGGACAGGCAATAATTCAGCTTCGTTGAAGAATTTCATCGGCATATCGGGACAGGTTATCGACGAAGCGGCAGACACGGATGTCCGCCATACGCACGTCCCCGCCTACATGATTGGCAATACGGGAGGAGCCGAAAAAAATCCCCCGCTTACGTACAAAACGAACGGCGCAAGCGTGTCGATGCGTTTCCAGCATCTGGTCAGCTATATCAACATCGCGGCGATTAGCGTTACGAGGAGCGACGGCGATGTAGTTTCCCTCAACTCCCATTATGCAGCGGTTGTATATTTCCCCAACCTGCCGAGGTATGCCCGCTTCACGACCGGCGACCCGACTAAAGGCGAAGCTCCGCATTTGCTGCTAACCGATGAGGAAAAGAGTAGCGACCCGCACAAGGAAACATTTAGAAAATATCTCCATGATACCATTCTTACCCGTAAGGTGCATCCCAGGAACGGGACAGAACCGATTACTGGGTGGTTCCCCGACGAATACACCTCCATTGTCGAGCGCACGGGTCTTGCAACTTATTGCAGAACGACCATGTATGTCTCTCCGTTCGATTTGAGCAAGCCAGATCTGGGCGAGTTCGTGGTGTATGTGGTGCCCAAAGACTCAACCTTGGCAGACAAATATCATAGCGATGGAAGACAGTACTACGAGTATGAAGACTACAGTTGTTATAAGTGGGATGCCGACCCGGATTTGGTGGGGACAACAATCAGTGATGCTAATGATTTGAAGCACAACCGTACCTATGCGATTGATGGGCGCTATTACGGGAACCTTTCCTCAATCGCCGGAACTATCAGTAGCAAGAAACAGACTTTGCCCGGCTACGAGGCATCATCCCCGTGGCTGACGTGGTTGGAGGCAGGGGAAGGCTTGTACCTGAGCTTGCAACTCGCCGACGGCAAGGTAACGGGTATTACGGTATCGATTCAAGGATGGGACGACGCCAGCGGTGGGCAAACGGAGACCCATTCGCGGCCGGGCATCTTCTCGGCGAACGATTTAAATGACCTTTACGATAGCTATTGGAGAAATGAGAGTGATGCGAATCCCCATGTCCCCGACGGAATGGCAAATGAGAAGAAAGAAATCTATCTCTATGACGACCTCGATTACACTGCTCATTCTCAATTCGAAGTGAAGATGAGAAGCGACGGATATAAGCTCTACGGACAAGGACATATCATCAAATTGACAGATAAATGCACAGATTTTCATGAGTGAAGCGACAATAAAAACGATGGCAATATCTTCGACCTCTTCATCGAAGCCCCGAATGGTAGCAAAGATAGTGATAAAAAAGAGACAACTGGCAAATTCACGATATTCTGGTATGATTTAGACGGGCTTCTGCAAACATTCCATTCTTGGGAGGAAGCGATTCTTGCCCGCAATGAGCAGTTGGCAACGAAAGGAGAAGGCTGATACAGCAATAGAGCGATGCGCAAGTTAAAGACGTGGCTCGCGGCGTATGCGGGGTGTGCGCTGATGGCGGCAGGTGCGCCGGTTGTGCCTGTGGGTGCATCAGGTGGGGGTGCGGTTTCCGCGCCCTTTGCTTCGTTGGCTCCTGCCGACACGGTCTCCCCATCGTGCGAACTGCTGTTGCCCGCCGTCCCGGCAACGCTGCGCACCCCACCGGCACGTGCCGCCTACATCATCAAGCATTTTTGGGACGCGATGGACTTCGCCGACACCCTGCGTTCCCGCAACCGCAACTTTATGGAGCAGAACTTCGTGAACTGCCTCTCTCTGTTTCCGATTGCCGACACGACGGCGCTGGCTCCCGCCGTCGCGACACTTGTCGGCCGTGCGCAAAGCGATGCCGTCGCCTTGTCACTGCTGGCGGAAACTGCCGAGAAGTATCTCTACGAGCAGGACTCGCCCCTTTTCAACGAGGAGTACTACCTCCTTTTCGCCGATGCCCTCGTTGCCGCACCGCTGCCCCACTCCAAACGCCTGCGCATCGAGGCACAGCGCACGGCGATGCGCAAGAACCGCGTGGGCACGCCGGCGGCGGATTTCTCCTTCGAGACCCGTGACGGGCAGCGTCTGCGCCTGTCGAAGGCAGCACAGGGCCGGCCGATGCTGCTGCTCTTCTACGACCCCGACTGCGACCACTGCATGCAGACCATCGCCGAGCTGTCCGGCTCGCCGTTGCTGAACGGTGCCGTTGCGCGGGGCGACCTTGTCGTCGTGGCAGTCTATGCAGGCTTCGACGGCAGCGACCGTGCGGCATGGCTCCGCACCCTCGACCGCCTGCCCTCCGTCTGGACGGTAGGCTTTGACAACGGTACAATCTACACGCGCGACCTCTACGTGCTGCGCAACCTTCCGGCACTCTACCTCCTGGATGCCTCGCGGCGCGTTGTTCTTAAAGACACTACGCCTGCCCGCCTCTTTGAATACCTTTCTAAATGAGGCGCGGTATCGCCTGTTTCTTACTCCTTAAGGAAGTGCTTCCTTACCTCTTAACGAAGTGCTTCCTTGCACCCTGACGAAGTGCTTCCTTGCACCCTGACAAAGTGCATCCTTAACCCTTCATAAAGTGCATCCTTGCCTCGTAATTGGAAAGAATTAAACGAACACTTTCCGAAATGAGGAACGGTATCATCTGTTTCTTCGCCCTAATATGCAAAAAGAGGGCAGAGAAGGGGTCAGTCAGAGTTCCAATGATCCGTGAAAACACGTAAAAAGGCATAAAAAAACGAGTCAGTTCTCACGAACAACTCGCTTCGGCGTAAGAAAAGCCCTAAGGCTTTTCTTTTGTTTTTACATCATTTTGTTATCCAAAAAATCAATCTTAAAAATTTTACATCATAAAAATCTAATAGCCATGAAAACTCTCACTAAATAGCTTATGAAAAATTTTCTTTTATATTTAACTAATTTACCTATGAAAACTGCGGTTTCACAACCACGATACAAAAGTAGGTTTTCTTCTTTATTCAACAATACGTCAGGCATAAAAAGATATCGGTCTATAACATCTTTTTTATGTTCAATAGGCTTGTTTACAATATTAATCAAAAAACAAACCACCGAAGCACTCGAAAGCGCTCCGATGGTTGTCCCCTTAAAAAACACCTTTAAACAAAATGAATATCGCATTTTCCCTTTCAGACTTGCAGCTGGTTTCCTTAAACCCACTGCCCCCTACACGGGATTGATACGTCAAAAATTTACTTTCTTGCTTCGGCAATGTAGCCCAAAGCCTCCTTGCACTTCTCGGTGACATAGGCCCAGTCTTCAGCAGCCACCTTGTCTTTCGGGAAGAGCTTGGAGCCCATACCTACACAGAATACACCGGCCTTGACCCAAGAGGTCAGGTTTTCTTGAGTGGGCTCTACACCACCGGTCACCATCAGTTTAGACCAGGGCATCGGAGCCAGCAGACCTTTCACAAGCTTCGGGCCGAGTACATCGCCCGGGAACACTTTGCAGAGGTCGCAACCTGCTTCCTGTGCGAAACCCACTTCAGATACGCTGCCGCACCCCGGAGTATAGGCTACCAGGCGACGGTTACAGATTTTTGCTATTTCGGGGTTGAACAACGGACCTACAACAAAATTGGCACCCAGCTGAAGATAAAGAGCTGCTGTAGCAGGATCAACGATGGAGCCTACACCCATGGCCATTTCAGGACATTCCTTGACTGCGAACTTCACAACTTCGGCGAACACTTCGTGAGCGAAGTCGCCTCGGTTTGTAAATTCGAAAGCGCGGACACCGCCGTCATAACATGCCTTTACCACTTTCTTTGCTACTTCTGCATCCTTATGATAGAATACGGGTACCATGCCGGTCGAACCGATTTTGTTCAATACGGCTATCTTATCAAATTTTGCCATTATCTTCTTTATTTTAGTTTACGGTAAATGATTTATGAAGAAAACTTATCTCTGTACGCGTCCGCTGGCATCACCACCTGCCAGCGCTTCTACTTCTTCTGCAGAAACGAGGTTGAAGTCGCCGTTGATTGTGTGCTTCAAAGCAGAAGCAGCTACAGCAAATTCGAGGGCTGCACCCTGATTGGGCTTCGTCAGCAAGCCGTGAATAATACCGCCGGAGAAGGAGTCGCCACCACCTACACGATCGATGATCGGATTGATGTCATAGCGCTTTGACTCATAAAATTCTTCACCATTGTAAATCATAGCCTTCCAGCCGTTGTGCGTAGCCGAGAAGGATTCACGCAGCGTAGAGATAACATACTTAAAACCGAATTCCTTGGCCATAGCCTTGAAGATGCCTTTGTAGCCTTCGGCATCGGTCTTTCCACCCTCAACATCCGCATCAGGTTTGAAGCCCAGACAGAGTTCGGCATCTTCCTCGTTGCCGATACATACGTCTACATACTTCATCAGTGGCTTCATGATAGACTGAGCTTTTTCCTTTGTCCAAAGTTTCTTGCGGAAGTTCAGATCGACAGAAACAGTCACACCGTGACGCTTGGCCGCTTCGCAAGCCAGACGAGTCAGTTCGGCAGCCTTGTCGGAAATAGCCGGCGTGATGCCCGACCAGTGGAACCAGTCAGCACCTTCCATGATAGTATCGAAATCGAAATCTGAAGGATTGGCTTCGGCTATGGCAGAATGGGCGCGGTCGTAAATCACCTTACTGGGACGCATGGATGCACCGGTCTCCAGATAGTAGATACCCACACGGTCGCCACCACGGGCAATGAAGTCTGTCTTCACACCATACTTGCGCAGTGCGTTGACAGCCGACTGGCCGATTTCGTGCTTCGGCAATTTGGTTACGAAATAGGCATCGTGTCCATAATTGGCGCAACTTACAGCTACGTTGGCTTCGCCACCACCGTAAACAACATCAAAAGAGTCAGACTGTACAAAACGAGTATTGCCCGGAGTAGACAACCTCAACATAATCTCACCGAGGGTTACGACTTTCTTTCCCATAATCTTTTTATCTTTTAAGAAGTAATGAATAATAGTTTTCTTTCAATTTATAACTTTCACGTTACAAACACGGATAATTGCCTGAAAATATGCAAGTAAGGTCTAACATTGTCCGTATCTCACAACTTCCGTGTGCGGGCACAAAGATACAACATTTTTCGGAATACAAAAAATATTATATATTTGTGTCGAAAATATTAAGATTATTATTGTGTACGTACACAAAGACAACAAGCAAGGTTCGTCAGACAAATAATTATGGTAAAAGACAACTGAACAGATGGGTAGAATCAGAATCAAAGATATAGCACAGATGGCCGACGTATCGGTGGGTACGGTGGACCGTGTCTTGCATGGTCGCAACGGTGTGTCCGAATCCAGCCGCAAACGCGTGGAGGAAATACTGAAACAACTGGACTACCAGCCCAACATGTATGCCAGCGCACTGGCCACAAACAAAAACTACACTTACGCTTGCCTGCTGCCTCAACACGAAATCAGCGAATACTGGGCTGCTGTAGAAACCGGCATTCGGGAAGCGACAGCTACCTACTCGGACTTCAATATCCAAGCACGCCTGTCCCACTACGATCCATACGACTACCACTCCTTTGAACAAGCGTCCCAGCAGATTGTCGGCATGCAACCCGACGGCGTGCTTTTTGCTCCCACTACTCCCCAATACACCCAACCGTTTACTGACGCACTGAACCGCCTGAACATACCTTATATATACATAGACTCAAACATCCAGGAACAGCCGGCTCTTTCTTTCTTAGGGCAGAACTCACATCAAAGCGGACATTTCGCTGCCCGCATGCTAATGCTTCTGGCCGGAAAAAACGCACAGGAAATCGCCATCTTCCGCAAAATAAACGAAGGCATCGTAGGCTCCAACCAGCAGGAAAGACGCGAAATCGGTTTTCGGGAGTACATAAAGCAAAACTATCCGGCCTGCCACATCTGGGAGCTTAACCTTCATGCCAAACGCGACAGCGAAGATGCGCAGATGCTGGACGACTTCTTTGCCGCACATCCTATGCTGAAAAACGGCATCACATTCAACTCAAAGGCCTATATCATCGGTGAATACTTGCAGAAAAGACAGATGACAGACTTCAATCTCGTAGGCTACGACCTGTTGCAACGCAATGTCGAATGCCTGAAGCGGGGAAGCATCTTTTTCCTGATAGCCCAACAACCCACCTTGCAAGGCTTCAACGGCATCAAGTATCTCTGCGACTACCTGATCTTGAAAAAAGATGTGCCGCTCGTCAACTTCATGCCTATTGACCTGCTGACCAAAGAAAACATTGACTTCTACTACAACCGATAATGAACTAACTAATTTAAAAATACATTATGAATACAAAGTACCTGAAAATCAATCCGGCCGACAACGTTGCGGTAGCCATCCTGCCTCTGAAGGCCGGCGAAACAATCACGGTAGACGGACAGGACATCACGCTGAACGAAGATATTCCTGCCGGACACAAATTTGCATTGAAAGATTTGGCTGAAGGCGAAAATGTCATCAAATACGGGTATCCCATCGGACATGCACGTGAAGCCCGGAAACAGGGTGACTGGATGAACGAGCACAATATCAAGACAAACTTGGCCGGCTTACTGGATTATACCTACAATCCGGTGGATGCCAGCTTGGACATTGCAGACCGAAAACTGACTTTCAAAGGCTACCGCCGCAAAAATGGTGATGTGGGCGTCCGTAACGAAGTATGGATCATCCCCACCGTGGGCTGCGTGAACGGCATTGCCAATCAGTTGGCCGAAAGTTTGCGCAAAGAGACCGGCTGTATCGGCGTGGATGCCATCATGGCCTATCCGCACAACTACGGCTGCTCACAACTGGGTGACGACCACGAGAATACCAAGAAAATCCTGCGTGACATGGTGCTCCATCCCAATGCTGGCGCTGTGCTCGTGGTCAGTCTGGGATGCGAAAACAACCAGCCCGACGTATTCCGCGAGTTTTTGGGTGATTACGACCACGACCGCGTGAAGTTCATGGTTACCCAGAAAGTGGACGATGAATTCGAGGAAGGCATGAAGCTGCTGCGCGAACTCTATGCCGAGGCTTCGCAGGATGTACGCGAAGACGTACCTTTGAGCGAACTGCGTGTCGGCCTGAAGTGCGGCGGTTCCGACGGTTTCTCGGGCATCACAGCTAATCCGTTACTCGGCATGTTCTCCGATTTTCTCGTGGCACAGGGCGGGACAACCGTGCTGACCGAAGTACCCGAAATGTTCGGCGCAGAAACCATTCTGATGAATCGTTGCCGCAATCGTGAACTCTTCAACCAAACCGTGAAGCTCATCAATGACTTCAAGGAATACTTTCTGAGCCATGGCGAACCCGTAGGCGAAAATCCATCACCGGGCAATAAGGCGGGCGGTATCTCCACCTTGGAGGATAAAGCCTTGGGCTGCACGCAGAAGTGCGGCAAAAGCTACGTCGAAGGTGTATTGTCCTACGGCGAACGCCTGAAAGTGAAGGGTCTCAACCTACTCTCTGCCCCAGGCAACGACCTCGTGGCTGCTACAGCTCTGGCTTCGTGCGGTTGCCACATGGTACTCTTCACCACCGGACGTGGAACCCCTTTCGGCACCTATGTGCCCACCATGAAGATTTCGACCAACTCCAACCTGGCCATTCATAAGCCGGGCTGGATCGACTTCAACGCTGGTGTCATTTTGGAAAACGAACCAATGGAACAGACTTGCGAACGCTTTATCGACTACATCATCCGTGTGGTCAGCGGCGAATTGGTAAACAACGAGAAGAAAGGCTACAAAGAAATAGCTATTTTCAAAAATGGCGTGACGCTTTAACGGATCGTATTCATTGGATAATGGATAATAAAACATCGTTATCCATTATCCTTTTTATCAATAACCCTCTTGTTACGTCGCAATGTCTGTAGCCCAGCGTTCCATACATTTTCTGTGCATTTGCTTGGCGGTCAAAAAGAAAATGCTTACCTTTGCGCCCACTATTACGAGTTAGTAGCATAATTCAAATCATTAAAAACTAATAAACATTTATGGCAACAAAAATCAGATTGCAAAGACATGGACGCAAGAACTACGCTTTCTACTCCATCGTAATTGCTGACGTAAGAGCACCACGTGATGGTAGATTTATTGAAAAAATCGGTACTTACAACCCGAACACGAATCCTGCCACAGTAGATTTGAACTTTGAACGCGCACTGAAATGGGTGATGAATGGCGCACAACCCACCGACACTGTCCGCAACATTCTTTCCCGTGAAGGTGTCTACATGAAGAAGCACCTGCTGGGCGGTGTAGCTAAAGGCGCATTTGGTGAAGCAGAAGCAGAAGCCAAGTTCGAAGCCTGGAAGAACAACAAGCAGAACGGACTGGCCGCACTGAAAGCTGAACAGGAAAAAGCCAAGAAGGCTGAAGCCAAAGCACGTCTCGATGCTGAAAAGAAAGTAAACGAAGCTAAAGCTAAAGTCGTAGCCGAGAAGAAAGCTGCCGAAGCTGCCGCCAAAGCTGCTGAAGAAGCTGCTAAGGTTTCCGAAGAAGCTGCTAAGGTTTCCGAAGAAGCACCCGAAGCTCCTACTACTGAAGCTGAAACTCCCGCAGCCGAATAAAAACATCAATGTAACCTATCGGCTGAATGAAATTAGCACATATTTTATCTGCCCGATAGGATGAAGCATTGTCTAAAATTTTGTGTAAATAGGAATAGGATTCAGTTATAAGTTCTCTTATATCTGGATCCTGTTTCCAAATAGATATGTTCAGAACTGAAAAAGCCAACTTATCCGTAATGGGGTAAGTTGGCTTTTTGTGTTTAGTTATAATTTCAAAAAACTATTCCCATACGTGAGTTCGGGATAAGAAATGTCGGCCTAATGGACATTTCGGGTGATACGTTTCCATCTTAATAGTGCCTACTCAGGTATTCATCAATAAGTTTCTTTCTGTTCTCTTTGCTTAATCCGCTGTGTACCCGTAGCTTTGTCTTGATATCCGCAAATATACCCTCCAGTTCATTGTTTGTATTTGGGAGTCCAATGTTTGGGTCTAATGGACATTTTGAGTGATAAAACCTTTGTAATGTATTGAATTTTACATCTTTGCAAAGGTTTTCATTGATATGGTAAAAAATGCTTTTTCTGTGGTTCCTCCAATGAAGGATGTAAATTAGGGACATTCAGTAAATGTCTTTAAAAATAAAAATGGCATAGAAGATGCTTTGTTCATATCATCTCATATGCCATT
>NZ_CANRPM010000055.1 GCF_947632445.1 uncultured Bacteroides sp.
TCATACAAAAATGGCAGATTTGAAAGCTTTTGCAGAACAATTAGTTAACTTGACAGTAAAAGAAGTTAATGAACTTGCAACTATCCTGAAAGAAGAATATGGTATTGAACCTGCTGCAGCAGCTGTTGCTGTTGCTGCCGGTCCCGCAGCCGCTGGTGCTGCCGCCGCTGAAGAGAAGACATCTTTCGACGTAGTATTGAAGAGCGCTGGCGCAGCTAAACTTCAAGTAGTTAAGGCCGTTAAGGAAGCCTGCGGTCTTGGTTTGAAGGAAGCTAAGGACCTGGTAGACGGTGCTCCTAGCGTAGTAAAAGAAGGTTTGGCTAAGGACGAAGCAGAATCATTGAAGAAAACATTGGAAGAAGCTGGAGCTGAAGTTGAACTTAAATAACATTAGCCTGTAAAACAGGTATTCGGTTAAGAGCCCTTCGTGAAAAGGGTTCTTAACCTTTTTGTGTATATATTTAAAATTCACTTCTACAAATCCATTATCAGATGCCTTCAAATACTGTAAATCAAAGAGTTAATTTCGCTTCGACTAAGAATCCGCTTGCATATCCGGATTTTCTGGAAGTACAATTGAAGTCATTCCAAGACTTTCTACAACTGGATACTCCTCCCGAGAAACGTAAGAACGAGGGATTGTATAAAGTATTTGCTGAAAACTTCCCCATTGCCGATACAAGAAACAATTTTGTGCTGGAATTCCTGGACTACTATATTGATCCGCCGCGTTATACCATCGACGAATGTATAGAGCGAGGGCTCACTTATAGTGTGCCGTTAAAGGCGAAATTGAAGCTGTATTGTACCGACCCCGATCATGAGGACTTCGATACGGTCATTCAGGATGTTTTTCTTGGACCTATCCCTTACATGACGGATAAGGCTACGTTTGTCATCAACGGTGCCGAGCGTGTCGTTGTATCCCAATTACATCGTTCGCCGGGCGTATTCTTCGGTCAGAGTGTACATGCCAATGGCACGAAGTTGTATTCGGCCCGTATCATTCCCTTCAAGGGTTCCTGGATCGAGTTTGCTACAGACATCAACAATGTCATGTATGCCTACATCGACCGTAAGAAGAAATTGCCCGTTACAACGTTGCTGAGAGCGATCGGTTTTGAGAGCGATAAGGATATTCTTGAAATCTTCAATTTGGCAGAAGACATAAAGGTGAACAAAACCAATCTGAAGAAGATTATCGGACGCAAATTGGCTGCCCGTGTTTTGAAAACCTGGATTGAGGACTTTGTAGATGAAGATACCGGTGAAGTAGTTTCCATCGAACGCAATGAAGTGGTTATCGACCGTGAAACGGTGATTGAACCGGAACATATAGAGGTCATTCTGGAAGCAGGCGTTCAGAACATCCTGATTCATAAGGAGGAACCGAACCGGTCTGACTATTCCATTATATATAATACATTGCAGAAAGACCCCAGCAATTCGGAGAAGGAAGCTGTGCTTTACATTTATCGCCAGTTGCGCAATGCGGATCCTGCAGATGATGCCAGTGCACGTGAAGTCATCAATAGCTTGTTCTTCTCTGAAAAGAGATATGACTTGGGAGATGTAGGACGTTATCGTATCAACAAGAAGTTGAACCTGACGACCGACATGGAGGTGCGTGTCCTGACGAAAGAAGATATTATTGAGATTATCAAGTATCTGATTGAATTGATCAATTCGAAGGCGGATGTAGACGATATTGACCACCTGAGTAACCGTCGTGTGCGTACTGTCGGTGAGCAGCTGGCCAATCAGTTTGCCATCGGTCTGGCCCGTATGGCCCGTACCATCCGTGAGCGTATGAACGTGCGTGACAATGAAGTGTTCACCCCGATCGACTTGATTAATGCCAAGACGATTTCTTCAGTCATCAATTCGTTCTTTGGTACCAATGCTTTGTCCCAATTCATGGATCAGACGAATCCGCTGGCTGAAATTACTCATAAGCGTCGTATGTCGGCCTTAGGCCCCGGCGGTTTGTCGCGCGAGCGTGCCGGTTTCGAGGTGCGCGACGTACACTATACCCACTACGGCCGTCTTTGTCCTATTGAGACTCCTGAAGGCCCGAACATCGGTTTGATTTCTTCTCTCTGTGTGTTCGCGAAGATCAACGACCTCGGCTTTATCGAGACGCCCTACCGCAAGGTGGCAAAGGGTAAGGTGGATCTGTCTCCTGGAGGCTTGGTTTATCTGAGTGCCGAAGAAGAGGAAGGCAAGATCATTGCCCAGGGGAACGCTCCGCTGAATGACGACGGAACCTTTATCCGGGATAAAGTAAAATCACGTCAGGATGCGGATTATCCGGTCGTTGCTCCCGGTGAAGTCGAGCTGATGGACGTTTCTCCGCAGCAGATTGCCTCTATTGCCGCTTCTTTGATTCCGTTCTTGGAACACGATGACGCCAACCGTGCGTTGATGGGTTCGAACATGATGCGTCAGGCAGTGCCTTTGCTGCGCAGCGAGGCCCCGATTGTCGGAACCGGCATTGAGCGTCAGTTGGCCCGCGACTCGCGTACACAGCTTACGGCCGAAGGAGATGGCGTTGTGGAATTTGTAGACGCTACGACCATCCGTATCCTTTATGACCGGACGAAAGATGAAGAATTTGTAAGTTTCGAACCGGCGCTGAAAGAATATTGCATCCCGAAGTGGCGCCGTACAAATCAGAATATGACCATTGACCTCCGTCCGATCTGTGTGAAAGGACAGCGTGTGACGAAGGGCCAGATCCTTACCGAAGGTTATTCGACCGAAGACGGTGAGCTGGCGTTGGGCCGGAATTTGCTGGTAGCCTACATGCCGTGGAAGGGATACAACTACGAGGACGCCATCGTGCTGAACGAGCGCGTGGTTCGGGAAGACTTGCTTACTTCTGTACATGTGGAAGAATATTCGTTGGAAGTACGCGAGACGAAGCGGGGTATGGAAGAACTGACTTCTGATATTCCGAACGTAAGTGAAGAAGCTACCAAAGACTTGGACGAGAACGGTATCGTGCGTATCGGTGCCCGTATCGAACCGGGTGACATTCTGATCGGTAAGATTACGCCGAAGGGTGAGTCCGATCCTTCTCCAGAGGAAAAACTGCTTCGTGCCATCTTCGGTGATAAGGCCGGTGATGTGAAGGACGCTTCTCTGAAGGCCTCGCCTTCATTGAAGGGAGTGGTTATCGGCAAGCGTCTGTTCTCACGTGCCATTAAGACCCGCAGCTCCAAGCTGGCCGATAAGGCCCTGCTGCTCAAGGTCGACGAGGAATTTGAAGGCAAGATCGCCGCTTTGCGCAAGATACTGATTGACAAGCTCCTGAAGTTGACCGATGGGCTGACTTCCGAAGGTGTGAAGGACTATATGGGAGCCGATGTCATTGCTAAGGGTGCCCGTTTCCGCGCTTCCGATTTTAGCGATTTGGACTTCACGTCTATCCAATTAAGCGGTTGGACTAAAGATGAACATGCCAACACGCTGATTCATACGCTGGTGATGAACTTCATCAAGAAGTACAAAGAGCTGGATGCCGAGCTGAAGCGCAGGAAGTTTGCCATTACCATTGGGGACGAACTGCCCTCCGGCATCATCCAGATGGCTAAGGTGTACATTGCCAAGAAGCGTAAGATCGGTGTCGGCGATAAGATGGCCGGACGTCACGGCAACAAGGGTATTGTTTCCCGCGTAGTGCGTCAGGAAGACATGCCGTTCTTGGCTGACGGAACTCCGGTTGATATTGTACTGAACCCGTTGGGTGTGCCTTCCCGTATGAACATCGGCCAGATATTCGAGGCTGTATTGGGAAGTGCTGGAAAGAAGCTGGGTGTCAAGTTTGCCACTCCGATTTTCGATGGAGCCACGTTGGACGACCTGAACGTATGGACCGACAAAGCCGGTTTGCCGCGTTATGGCAAGACTACGCTGTACGACGGCGGTACGGGAGAGGCGTTCGAGCAGCAGGCTACTGTGGGTGTGACCTACATGCTGAAGCTGGGACACATGGTTGAAGACAAGATGCACGCCCGTTCCATCGGCCCGTACTCACTTATTACGCAACAGCCGTTGGGTGGTAAGGCACAGTTCGGTGGACAGCGTTTCGGAGAAATGGAGGTTTGGGCGCTCGAAGCATTCGGCGCCGCACACATCCTGCAGGAAATCCTGACAATCAAGTCCGATGATGTAGTCGGACGTTCGAAGGCATACGAAGCCATCGTGAAGGGTGAGCCGATGCCTGCTCCGGGTATTCCTGAGTCGTTGAACGTACTGCTGCACGAATTGCGCGGACTCGGATTGAGCATCAATTTAGAGTAATTTTTCAATCATCCATTGTCAATTATCAATTACAATATAAAGTATGGCTTTTAGAAAAGATAATAAGATAAAGAGTAATTTCTCGAAAATCGCTATCGGTTTGGCTTCACCTGAAGATATTCTGGAGAATTCGAGCGGTGAAGTTTTAAAGCCTGAAACCATCAATTACCGCACCTACAAGCCTGAGCGTGACGGTTTGTTCTGCGAACGCATCTTCGGCCCTATCAAAGACTACGAGTGCCACTGCGGCAAGTATAAACGCATCCGCTACAAAGGCATCGTCTGCGACCGTTGCGGTGTGGAGGTGACAGAGAAGAAAGTACGTCGTGAGCGTATGGGACACATCCAGTTGGTTGTCCCTGTGGCCCATATCTGGTACTTCCGCTCCCTGCCCAACAAGATCGGCTATCTGCTGGGTCTGCCGACCAAGAAGTTGGATGCCATTATCTATTATGAGCGCTATGTGGTCATTCAGCCGGGTGTGCTGGCCGACGAAGTGTCTCAATATGACCTTCTGGAAGAAGGCGAGTATCTGGATTTGTTGGAGAAGCTCCCGAAGGACAACGAATATCTGGAAGATACCGACCCCAATAAGTTCATCGCGAAGATGGGTGCGGAGGCAATCTACGACCTGCTGGTTCGTCTGGATCTGGACGCTTTGTCCTACGAACTCCGCCATCGTGCCAACAATGATGCATCGCAGCAGCGCAAGAACGAGGCTCTGAAGCGCTTGCAGGTGGTTGAGTCGTTCCGTGCTTCGCGCGGGCGCAACAAGCCCGAATGGATGATTGTCCGTATCGTGCCGGTCATTCCGCCCGAACTGCGTCCGTTGGTTCCGTTGGACGGCGGCCGTTTCGCTACGTCCGACCTCAATGACCTTTATCGCCGTGTCATCATTCGCAACAACCGTCTGAAGAGACTGATTGAAATAAAGGCTCCCGACGTCATCCTCCGCAACGAGAAGCGCATGTTACAGGAATCCGTCGACTCCCTGTTCGACAACTCCCGCAAGTCCAGCGCTGTGAAGACCGATGCCAACCGTCCGTTGAAGTCGCTCTCCGACAGTCTGAAGGGTAAGCAGGGACGTTTCCGTCAGAACCTGTTGGGTAAGCGTGTCGACTATTCCGCCCGTTCGGTTATCGTCGTAGGTCCCGAACTGCGTATGGGCGAGTGCGGCATTCCCAAGCTGATGGCAGCCGAACTCTACAAGCCGTTCATTATCCGCAAGCTGATTGAGCGCGGCATCGTGAAGACGGTGAAGAGTGCCAAGAAGATTGTAGACCGCAAGGAACCCATTATCTGGGATATTCTGGAGCATGTGATGAAGGGTCATCCCGTCCTGCTGAACCGTGCCCCGACACTGCACCGTCTGGGCATTCAGGCCTTCCAGCCCAAGATGATCGAGGGAAAGGCCATCCAGTTGCACCCGTTGGCATGTACGGCATTCAACGCCGACTTCGACGGTGACCAGATGGCTGTCCACCTCCCGTTGAGTAACGAAGCTATTCTGGAGGCACAGTTATTGATGCTCCAGTCACACAATATTCTGAATCCGGCGAATGGCGCACCCATCACCGTGCCTGCACAGGATATGGTGCTCGGTCTGTACTACATCACCAAGCTGCGTAAGGGCGCCAAGGGCGAAGGACTGACGTTCTATGGGCCCGAAGAAGCCCTGATTGCCTACAACGAAGGCAAGTGCGACATCCACGCACCTGTCAGTGTGATTGTGGAAGATGTAGACGAGAACGGCCATATTGTCAAGAAGATGATGCATGAAACCTCTGTCGGGCGTGTCATTGTCAACCAGATTGTGCCGACCGAAGCCGGATACATCAATACCATCATCTCCAAGAAGTCGTTGCGCGACATCATCAGCCACGTTATCAAGGTGTGCGGTGTGTCCAAGGCGGCCGACTTCCTTGACGGTATCAAGAACTTAGGTTACTACATGGCCTTCAAGGGAGGACTGTCTTTCAACTTGGGCGACATCATTATCCCCGAAGAGAAGGAGGCGCTGGTAAAGAAGGGCTACGAAGAAGTGGAACAGGTGATCAACAACTACAATATGGGTATCATTACCAACAACGAGCGTTACAATCAGGTAATTGATATCTGGACACACGTCAACTCCGAATTGTCCAACATCCTGATGAAGACCATTTCATCGGATGACCAGGGCTTCAACTCCGTCTATATGATGCTGGATTCCGGCGCCCGTGGTTCGAAGGAGCAGATTCGTCAGCTCTCCGGTATGCGCGGTTTGATGGCCAAGCCGCAAAAGGCCGGTGCCGAAGGCGGTCAGATCATTGAGAACCCCATTCTTTCGAACTTTAAGGAAGGTCTGTCCGTGCTTGAGTACTTTATCTCTACGCACGGTGCCCGTAAAGGTTTGGCCGATACCGCTTTGAAGACGGCAGATGCCGGATACCTGACCCGTCGTCTGGTCGACGTGTCACACGACGTGATTATCAACGAAGAGGACTGCGGTACACTTCGCGGACTGGTTTGTACGGCTCTTAAGAACAACGACGAGACCATCGCCACGCTGTACGAGCGTATTCTGGGACGTGTATCCGTGCACGATATTGTACATCCCACAACCGGCGAACTGATTGTGTCCGGCGGTGAGGAAATCACGGAGGAAATAGCCCAGAAGATTGAAGAGTCTCCCATCGAGAGCGTCGAAATCCGTTCCGTACTCACGTGCGAATCCAAGAAGGGTGTGTGCGCCAAGTGTTATGGCCGCAACTTAGCTACCAGCCGTATGGTACAGAAAGGAGAGGCCGTCGGCGTCATTGCGGCACAGTCTATCGGTGAACCGGGTACCCAGTTGACCCTGCGTACCTTCCACGCCGGTGGTACGGCAGCCAACATCGCCGCCAACGCCAGCATCGTCGCCAAGAACGATGCCCGTCTTGAGTTCGAGGAACTCCGTACCGTCGACGTGATCGACGAAGCAGGCGAACCCGCCAAGATTGTAGTAGGCCGTCTGGCCGAGCTGCGCTTTGTCGATGTCAATACCGATATTGTGCTCTCCACCCACAACGTGCCCTACGGCTCTACGCTGTATGCGGCCGATAAGGAAGTGGTGGAGAAAGGCCGGCTTATCGCCCGTTGGGATCCCTTCAACGCAGTCATCATCACCGAAGTTGCCGGTAAGATAGTGTTCGAGAGCGTCATCGAGAACGTCACCTATAAGATAGAATCCGACGAATCGACCGGTTTGCGTGAAATCATCATCATCGAGTCCAAAGACAAGGCCAAGGTGCCTACCGCACACATCATCAGCGAGGATGGCGAACTGATTCGTACCTACAACCTCCCTGTGGGCGGCCATGTGGTCGTAGAAGACGGCCAGAAGGTGAAAGCAGGCGAAGTGATTGTAAAGATACCGCGTGCGGTCGGCAAGGCCGGCGATATTACGGGCGGTCTTCCCCGTGTGACCGAGCTGTTCGAGGCCCGCAACCCGTCCAACCCCGCCATCGTCTCCGAAATCGACGGTGAGATTACGATGGGCAAGGTGAAGCGCGGCAACCGCGAAATCGTCGTTACCGCAAAGGATGGGGAGATTAAGAAATACCTTGTTCCGCTGTCCAAGCAGATTTTGGTACAGGAGAATGACTATGTGCGTGCCGGCACTCCGTTGTCCGACGGCGCCATTACGCCTGCCGACATCTTAGCCATCAAAGGGCCTACGGCCGTTCAGGAATACATTGTCAACGAGATTCAGGACGTCTACCGCCTCCAGGGTGTGAAGATCAACGACAAGCACTTCGAGATCATTGTACGCCAGATGATGCGTAAGGTCGAAATCAACGAACCCGGCGATACCCGCTTCCTTGAGCAGCAGGTAGTCGACAAGATCGAGTTCATGGAAGAGAACGACCGCATTTGGGGCAAGAAAGTAGTGATCGATGCAGGCGATTCGGAGAACCTGCAACCGGGTCAGATTGTGACTGCCCGCAAGCTGCGCGACGAAAACTCCATACTGAAACGCCGCGACTTGAAGCCCGTACAGGTGCGCGAGGCGCTGCCAGCCACGTCTACCCAGATTCTTCAGGGTATCACGCGTGCCGCTTTGCAGACGTCGAGCTTTATGTCCGCCGCTTCGTTCCAGGAAACGACGAAGGTGCTCAATGAAGCAGCCATCAACGGCAAGGTAGACCGTCTGGAAGGTATGAAGGAGAACGTGATTTGCGGTCACCTTATTCCTGCCGGTACAGGTCAGCGTGAGTTCGAGAAAGTCATCGTGGGTTCCCAGGAAGACTATGACCGTATGCTTGCCAACAAGAGGACGGTTCTCGACTACGACGCTGAAGTTGAAGAAGAAGAAGATTGACAAGAGTAGCATAACACGTTTATTTATGTCAATTTGGGGGAGGGTGTCCGTGAGGATGTTCTCCCCTTTTTTTCGTTCCTCCACTGAGACGGCCGTCGGCCGTGCCCCCGCTTGAATAAACAAGAACCAGGCTTAATATGCAAAAAGGAGAATATAGCTAATAATGCCTTGCCATGTATTCCTGCATGGTGCCATTCTCCTCATGCTCGTAATTCCCGTATGCACCTTTGATTTTGTTTTTATGCCTGTAAAGGCCCTTTCCGGTGCGCTGTTCGTATTTGGCAAGTGTAATTGCGGATTATTAATTTAAAATACTTGGCAGGGTACAAACAACTATAAAAAATGTCTTTATAAGTTGTTTGGCGGATTGAAGTAATTGTGATAATTTTGTTGACGAATTTAGTCGACAACTCCCTTTGTATGAAATTTGCCAATAAGCTAAAGAGTTTAAGAGAGGCTAATAAGTTTACGCAAAGGCAAATAGCTTTTATGTTGGGTATAGATGTTCCGCTACTTTACAAAGAAGATAATGCAAAAGAAGTGATTGGCATGGTTGCAGAAGATATTATTGAGTATGGTTCAAAAACGATTATGAAGGAGATTAATAATGAATAATACTCTTACAGAAATAAAGAAAACAGGGGCTACATTTACTCCAAAGGGATTGGCGAATTATTTGGCACAAAAGATATGTTCTACAGTTGATACTTCTCTATCATCACTTACTGTATTAGACCCCGCATGCGGTGACGGTTCGTTGTTATCTGCAATATATGAATTGGAGGGAAATAGGATAGTCTCTTTAATTGGATATGATACCAATGAACAGTATTTACAGGAAGCGAACTCTGTAATGCAATGTTTAGATTCGGAGGAAAAATGCGATTTTATATACAAGGATTTTTTAACGATATGCCCTAATGTCGCAAATCTTTATACAAACAATTTACGTAGAGAATTTGCTGATATTGTAATTGCAAATCCACCCTATGTAAGAACGCAGACATTAGGGGCTGTAAAAGCAAAACAATTAGCACGTGATTTTAATCTTACAGGGCGTATTGATTTATATTATCCTTTTTTAATGGCAATGACAAATGCCCTTAGAAAAGGTGGAATACTTGGTGTTATTACTTCAAACCGTTATATCAGTACAAAAAGCGGCAGCGATATAAGGAAATTCCTTTTGGATAATTATGACGTGATTGAAATAATAGATCTGGGTGATACAAAACTATTTGATGCAGCCGTATTGCCAGCTATTTTTATTGGAAGAAAAAAAGAAGGCAGAAACTCTACATCAACGGTTGGGAAATATATAAGCATCTATGAGGCCGATAAGGATGATAAAAGTGAAGTTGTGTGTTCTTTGAAAGATATTTATGATGTTCTAAAGTCAGAACGTCCTGGTAGCTATATGGTTAATAAACAAAAATACCTTCTTAAAGTTGGATTACTTAAGCATCCTTCTGATAAAACGGAAATTTGGCAGATGTCTAATGAGAAAGAAAATAAATGGATTGATACCATTCATGCACATACCGCATTTAGAATAAAAGATAAATTCAAAGTTCGAGTTGGTATAAAATCTTGTGCTGATAATGTATTCATATCTCAACTATGGGACAAAGAAGGGTATAAAATAGAGAAAGATCTTCTCCATCCTATGATTTCACAAGAGAACATTGAAGCATGGACGATTGACAAGGATTCAATGCTGGACATCTTATATCCCCATTATTCAAAGGACGGGAAACGTCAAGTGTATGAAATTGATAAGTACCCTTCTGCTTTGCGCTATCTTCAAGCGCATCAAAAGCAGTTAGAGGAAAGGACGTATTTAATGGAAGCAGGACGTAGATGGTACGAATATTGGGTCCCTCAAAATCCTACTTTTTGGAAATTGCCGAAAGTCGTTTTCCCGGATATTAGTGTACACCCTCGTTTTTGCTATGATGAAAGCGGAGCTATTGTAAATGGCAACTGCTATTGGATGTGTGCACAAAATGAGGAAGAAAAATTTCTGTTATTGCTAATTGAGGGAATAAGCAATTCTAATGTAATGGTTAAATATCACGATTTGTGTTTTAACAACAAACTGTATTCAGGGCGCAGGCGTTATCTTGCTCAGTATATTGAACAATATCCTATACCCTCTCCAGAGTTGGATTCTTCAAAACAGATTGTATCGCTTGTCAAGAAATTAAATAGCAACTCAGATATAAATAAGAAAAAATCACTTATATCTGAGATTGATAGATTAGTGAAAATATCTTTTGGTATTACGGATTGCTAGGATACGCTGGATTGAAAACCGACTTACCACTGAATGAATCAAAAAAGTTCATTGGAATTGAACGTTGGCACTTATAGCTTGTACCATTGACAAAAGTAAAATGCTCACCGAGTTTTTTCCCCGGACACAGAATGAGACCTTCTATGATTCCACTTTTGCTCGTAAGAGCAATTAAGTATCGAACATCTTCTGTTGTTATGTTAAGATTGGTATCTATTATAACAGGATTGCTTGGAGAGTACTTGCCCAAATCGACAGTTGGAGAATCTTGAACTTTTATCTCTAACAGTTGATTGGGTATATCTGGGTAACCGCCAACCAATGTGTCATCGACGTGATAGCCAAGAAGAGAGGCTACAAGGCGTTCTAATTCTTGTCCGCGTGTCTTTATATCTGCGTTCTTTAGTTTTCTGCCAAGCAAAGAACCGATAACTTTGTCTTTTATCATGCGAAGGGGTAATAACTTGCCTGTCTGTGGAGAAGCAGAAATACGATCAGTTATCGTAAGAGAGTTAGCCTGAGTATGGGAAGACATGTTTTCGGCATCATCATAGAATAAACATTTTGAATCTTGCCTTGTAATCTCTTTTCTTTTTGTATCTATGATGATAAGTTGATATTTCATAGTGGGAACTCCAAAAGAACCAAACTTATCAACTATATATTGAGGAGTCGTTATAACGATCGTTTTTATTTGTTTTTTATTGGTATCTATTTGAACCAAAATCAGCCTAATATCATTGCATGTTATTGCTGCATTGTCCTTTTTATATTTAACCAATACATTGAAGGTATTAGGAAATCTATTCCAAACTTGCAAATTGTAGCTATTCCCGGTTGTGACAATATACGAATCGGCTAAGCATGCTAATAATTTAGGCACACCTTTCTTCTTCAATGGAATGATTTCAAAATCAACTGGGTCTGCAGTTTTTATTGAGCCATCATTCAATAGCGTTGCTATAATTTTACGCAATGTTGAACCATTTGTACGCGGATTCCCGGTTAAATAAAATGTTTTTCCTATTAAAGGATACAATTTGTCTGCAAGTTCTTGACCTGATAGAACTGCTGAAATGTTTTCAGGGGGAAAAGCTAAGTTACTCATCTACCACTACTTTTATAATTTTATAGAAAGTAAAAACTCTTTCTTTGGAGAAAAGGGCGTGGTAGAGGTTGATACCAAGGCTTAGCACAGCCCACATCAGACAACAACCAAACTGCCCACGCCCAGATATATAAGAGCGTAGTCACCTATCGCCTTGACTGTACTGATGTGTTTATAAAGTGCTAATTCCGGTATCTCAGCCGAGTGTCAAGGATGTCTTTTACGCATTAACTAACTGTTTCTTCCAAATATATTCTTATATTAGTTATGTGCAAATAGCTTCGCAAAGTTACATAAACAAGTCCGAACACACAAGGAAAGTCCTAAATAACTAAAATTCAATGCAAGCATTATTTCGTAGTCTCCATGCCTCCGCATGAATAGGCATGCCCCCGGATATACAAAAAAGATTTTTAGCTTTTTTTAATACGCATAGTCGCGTATCACACATGCAAGGTTACTATCTTTGAAGTGATTTTTCAAACAATAAGTTTTAACGACGACTTTCTATGAAGAGACATCTTGGCTATATCCTGTCGATGGCATTGCTGCTATCTGCATGTGGAGATGATGAAGAAATATCCCCTGAGATTCCTGAGATCCCCGACGTTCCCGATACGGGAATTTATCTTCAGGGCAACGGCACCGGTGCATCGCCTTTCCTTGTAACATCGCTGGAGGAGCTTGTCGCGATGCGCGATGCGGTCAACGCACCCGGGCGGTGCATACGTCCCGCCGACGGAGGCGACTCGGTTCTGGCGAGCAAGGCGAATTACCTTCTCACTGCCGACATAAACCTGGCCTCCCACTACACCGGCGGGGTAACAGGCTGGGTACCTATCGGTTATAACGAAGCCGACGCCCTTCAGTCTTTTTCAGGCGTCTTCGACGGGGGAGGCCATGTCGTTTCCCATCTTCTCATAAGCAATGACGCGGACTGCCAGGGCTTTTTCGGCCGCGTGACGGGAGGCGCCATCGTCAGCCTGAACCTGACCGATGCCAGCGTAAAGGCCCGTTCCGGCGCGGGAATCGTTGCGGGACAGGTCGAGAATGCCTCGATTGACAGCTGCACCGTCGAGGGACGTGTGGAAGCCCTGGCCGATTGTGCCGGCATGATTGCGGGACGCACCGGGGCGGCCGGTAAAGAAACTTCCATTATGAACTGCACGGCGCAGGAAGGGAGTGAAGTCCTTGCCGACGGATCCTATGTCGGCGGCATCGTGGGCCTTTTGGCTCCTGTGGATGCGGAGGCTGTCGGACGGGTCTATAACTGCCTGAACGCAGGAAAAGTGTCGGGCGGGACATACGCCGGCGGCATAGCCGGAAGCGTGGGCGAGTATGCCTCCGTGACCAACTGCTGCAACACGGGTGACGTGACAGCCGCCAAGACTTCGCAGGCGGAATAACCTCCGAGTGCCGGGGAGATACCACGATGACCGGTCATTCTTCCCTCTATAATTGCGTGAACACGGGCCGTGTGAGCGTAGGATCCGGGGCGGGCACTCATGTGGGAGCGGTGTGCGGCAGCCTGTGGACAACCATAGGCCAGTGCTATTGGCTCGACGACGGAGGCAGCGTGAATACCGCTGTCGGAGAGCGGGAGGGAGTGACGGTCTGTGTGTTCGGGTTGGATGCCGACGGAATGGCAAACTATCCTACCGGCAGAATACTCTATTCGGGCAGCACCAAACGGAGTTATGACAGTGTGATCAATGCCCTTAACGCATGTGCGGCCGAGCACTCGCCGGGCACCGATGCCTTTTATTGCGGCTGGAAGGAGAACAAGGACGAGAACGACTTCCCTGTCCTGACGCACGACCGCGCCGAAAGCCCCGCAGGAGATACAGGCTCCTTCGACCCCAACTTCAACACCTGGGGCGATTGATAAGAAATGAACTTGCACCCCTTGTCATCCTGAACGCAGTGAAGGATCTCTTTCTCATGTACAGAGATGCTTCACTCCGTCCGGCATGACAAACGTTCGGCATGACAGATAAACCGAATAACATAACCTAAAAAACAACAATATGGTAAAACAAATTTTTACGGCTGCATGGGTGGGGATGCTGTCCCTTGCCTTTACGGGATGTTCGGAGAATGAAAACATCCTGCAGCCAACCGATACAGGAACCGGGCGCAGTACGCTGCGGGTATCGACCGCTGCTCCCTCCACGCGCACGATGGTCGACGAGCATTACAACGTAGTGTGGACTATGTTCGATTCTTTCTATGCCTGGGGTAACGGCCGCGAGGCGTTGTACACGCTCATTGACGGTGCGGGCACGAACGAAGGCCTTTTCGAGGGTTACTCCGTAGGAGGTGACGACGATCAGTCGCTATTGACCTACGCCGTCTTTCCCGCCAATATGTGGATGGACTACATGACCTACACTTTCGAGGATACTTACCGCTATGGGTGGCCGACAAATCCTCCCATGTGGGGCCGGCTCAACCCATCCGAAGAGGTCACCCTCTTCCACATGCTGAGCGGACTTTGCCGCTTCACGATTGAGAATGTGCCGGTCGAAGGCGAAAAGACCGTCACGCTCAGGGCGCGCAACGGCGACCTGATAGCCGGCGATGCCTCCTTCGTCGAGACCAACGGCGGGATAACGCTAAGCCGCATAACCGAAGGCAGCGACAGAGTGACCGTCATCGTGCCGGACGGCCAGCCGGAGGACGGCACCCTGAAGATAGATATTCCCGTGCCCACCGGTGTCTACTCGAAAGGCTTCGAGCTTAGCCTCTCGACGGCAGGAGGCGAGATGACCCGATTGGGCGCAAGCGATGACGACGACCCCGCCACCATCAATACGCAGGGCGATTTCGAGGTCGAGGACGGAGGTATCGAGGTTATGGCGCCCTTGTCCTATTCCTCTACGGAGGGTGGTCAGGACAATGGCACTGTCGAGGTTGAAACGATTGATGAAGCCATTGCGGCAATCAAGGGCGGGGCTGCCGATGTCCGTTTGAAAAGCCTTGACCTTACATATTCGCAAACAATCCGAATTCCGGCTCTTGCGCGTGACGTGCATTTGAGCATAGGGGAAACAAAAGGTTCCAGCCCCATTTTTCTGACGGATGAATCCTCCGCTCAGTCCCCCTATACTTTCTCGTTCTCTATGCCGGTAAAAGCTCAGACACGTGGCTTTATTATACCGCCGCCGTCTGTGGATGTCGCCAATAGGCGGAATCTTCAGATAAAATCTTTTCATGGTGCGAAGCTTATCCTTGATGGAGGCTACTATAGTTTTGTTACCTTCAATGTTGACTCGGAAATTGAATTTGGTTCGTGGACGGAAACCAGTGATGTTAAACAAACCAACGGTAACATGCGACTGAGGAACGGTGCGAAAGTGAACTCCATCATCCGATTTGAAACATCTGGAACCCTCTACGTTGAGAGCGGCATGGCGTGTCCGAGAGTAAGCGGCAATGTAGATGTTGAATATTATTAGTCCGTCAGGAGACGGAAATACGGCCCGTTGTTGGGACGTGTCACGACGTTGCGATATTGTGTTTGTTAAACAATGGGTGTGAATACATGCGTTGTGTATTCCGGGGGAGCGTGTCTGTGAGGACATTCTCCCTTTTTCTTTTATGGCCCTCTGCCTAAACATCCCCGCAGGGAAGTCGCGGCTTGCCCTTCGGGGCATGCTTCCCTTGTTCGGGCGGTTCGTCGGTATGGCGGGGCGGGGATGCAGGCATCCTGTCTCCCTGCGGCTGCGTCCGGCTTTCCCGTCTCACGGTTCCGTCCCGTCGTCTGCCAGAGCTTGGATGGATGGTGGCAACGGAGCTACGCTCATGGCGATGCGCATCCTTGAGTCCGTCAGGCGGCGGTATTCTTCCTCCCTTTCTTCGCCCTTATATTCGATTCGGCATAGCGTGATGAGTATGCTGTAGATGCGATCTACGGTTTCGAGCGCCAGCGAACCGTCTGGATGTTTCGGATTCAGTTTGGCTACCGTGCGCCCGTTCATGGCTATCGTGTGGGCAAATTGGCGGTCGGAAGTGAGGTGCCATCTTCTGCGGATAACGTCCAGTTCGTGAGCCGCTGTGTCTATCCACGGATTGGACTTCTTTTTTATTGCGTCCATATCCAGAAAAAAATGAAAGCTCCCTACAACCGGCTGTATGGCTAAAAGTAGTTAAACAAGCCGAACGGAACTTAATTATGCTGCACCCATGCGTGCGGCACGCTTTATCCGTCGATGACTATCTTCGCCGAAAAAACATGGAAAGATCGCATGCCCAAATATCATGAATCGAAACCGAATAAACAAGTAAACCTTGAAAATTATGTCAGCGAAAAGTGAAAACACATTCCGGCCCTCGCGTTTTGCCTCCCTGCGCGACACCGTGCCCGTACCCGCTACGTGGGACGGGTTGGTGGAAGAAATTCGTGGAGGAAACCATCTCACCGTCACCCGCCTGTACCGCGAGACCTGTGCCCGCCTGGCTGCCGCCGAAGCTGCGGGCGACACCGCCGCCGTCGAAGAACTGAAGTATCGCAGGACTTCCCTGAAGGTCTCGCAGGCGGCCTTTGTCTGTTCCGTCCTCCTGGAGGGAGGGCGCAGCCGGAAGCATGTCCGGGGCTACTCCGACTGCGTGATGGTGGATATAGACGACCTGAAAGACCGAAGCCCCGCCGAACTGGCCGGCCAGGTGAAAGCCGACCCGCATACGTTTCTCGCCTACATCACCCTTTCGGGGTGCGGACTGCGGGTGGTGGCGCGTGTGCAGCCTGCCCCGAAGGATGCCCGCACGTTTGCCCGTGCCTGGCAGACGGTGAACGGCTACTACGCCCGCCTGTTGGGTGTGACGGTCGACGAACAGTGCAAGAACGCCACCCGCATGTCCGTTCTCTGCCACGACCCCGACGTCTGCTACCGTCCTGAGGCCGAATCGCTGGCGGTGAAGCCGGAGGCTCCCCGGCACTCCCGTGCCTCGCGGGGACGTCCCGTGCGGGCCGCGAGTGCCGCCGCCACCGTGCGCCGCTTGGTGGAGAATGACGGCATCGACTACGCTCCCGGCAGCCATAATGCCTACATCAGCCGCTGCCTCTACTGGATGAACCGTTTCGGGGTCGACCGCGACGATGCCGAGGCGTGGGCTCTCGGCGAGTTTGCCGATTACGATGCCGCCGAACATTCCGTAACGGCCACCGTGCGCAGCTGCTATGCCCAGACCGACGAGCATGCCACCTGCCGCATTTCGCATTACCTGCGGGTGCGGAACGCTGCCGGCAGTCCGGGCGGCACACGCGCCTCCCGTGCGTCGGTAGAGCAGATGGAGACCTTCATCGGCCACTGGTGCCGCCTGCGCCGCAATCTCCTGATCCACCAGTTGGAGGTGTGTCTCAGCGAAGGCACGGGCGGGGAGGAGCCTTGCTGGCAGCCGATGACCGACGCGCTGGAGAACTCCCTGTGGCGGGCCATGCAGCACGAGGGGTTGGATGTCGACCTCTTCCGCCTGCGTACCCTGTTGCAGAGCGACTTCGTGCCTTCCTATCATCCCTTGCGCCGCTACCTGGACGCGCTGCCACCCTGGGACGGCGTGACCGACCACATCGGCCGCCTGGCCCGGATGGTGGTATGCCGTGAGACGTCGGCTGCCGAGTTCGACTACTACTTCCGCCGCTGGTTGGTGGGGCTGCTGGCCGCCGCGCTCGACGACCGGGTGGTGAACCACGAAATCCTCGTCCTCCTCGGCCCGCAGGGGTCGTTCAAAAGCTCCTTTTTGGAGAACCTGCTGCCGCCCCGGCTGCGCCGCTACTACACCACGAAGACCAACTCGCAGCGCCTGACCAAAGACGACCTCTTCACCATCACCGAGAACCTGTTGGTGAACTTCGAGGAGATAGACTCCATGCAGCGGCCCGAACTGAACCAGCTGAAGGCCATGACCACCATGCTCTACATCAACGAGCGGCCGGCCTACGGGCGCAACAAGGTGCGGCGGCCCCATGTGGCTTCGTTCTGCGCTACGGGCAACAACCTGCAATTCCTGACCGACGACACCGGCAACCGCCGCTGGCTGCCCTTCGAGGTGGATCACATCGAAAATCCCTGGACGACCCCCATCGACTACGAAGGCGTCTATGCCCAGGCCAAGACCCTGCTCGACGACGGCTTCCGCTACTGGTTCCAGGGCGGCGAGGTGGAGGCGCTCAACTGCCGCAACCGCCGCTTCGAGGCGCCCAATCCCGCCCGCGAGCTGATTCTCGCCCACTACCGCCGTCCGTTGCCGACGGAGAAGGGCTGCTACGTGACAGTCTCGCAGATCTGCGCCCGTTTCGGGTCGATGCGGCTCAATCCCGTGCACGTGAACCATGCACTGACGGAAATGGGGTTCGAGCATGCCCGCACCCGCTATGGACGTATCTGGATATTGGTCAACCGGAGCGTCGACGAGATGAACAGTGTGCTTCCCGAACCGCCTTCCGAAGGCCCAAAATAGTCCTGTCAACAAAATCGCCTGATTATCAATGGATATTGTTGACAGGACTGAGTCTTTGGTAAACATTTCCGTGAAAAAACAAAAAATACCTTGCCTTTAAAGGCAGCCTATTTTTTGTTTTATTCCATAA
>NZ_CANRPM010000056.1 GCF_947632445.1 uncultured Bacteroides sp.
CAAGACTAACCTTGCTGAACTGTAATAAATAATTTATTTTTGTCCAATAACTGTAACGGTTATTCAGGACTAGTCACCAATAAATCTCTATAACTTCAGACTCCGAAAACATAGTGACAATCATTTAAATGTGATAGCTTGACACTACAAATTTAATTCTTTTATAGCTATGTCCTTATTAATCAGATAACTATATTAATTCTTATATCGAACTTACGTTAAAGAGAGAATTTCCTATTGCAGGCGGAATATGATGGGGATGGCGTACTTTACGTTCACGGGCTTTCCATCCTTGATACCGGGTGTCCAGTCGGGTATAGTAGTGGTTACGCGCAGAGCTTCCGCATCCAGGCTGGGATCAACGCTGTGGATAATTTTGGCGTTAGTCGCCTTGCCTTCAGTATTGATGATCACTTCCACCACCACTTTTCCTTGTATGCCTTTGGCGTGGGCCTCGGCCGGATATTTGACATTCTTGGCGAGGTGTTCCATCAAGCCTGTCATACCGCCGGGAAATTCAGGCATTTTGTCCACGACGTCATAGATTTCGCCTGTTACGGGGGCGTTGGGCTTCTGATAGTTCACCAACTCGTCTGTCTTGTTCACCGGATTGGGAGTCAGGCGGAACGTGACAGGGACGGCATATTTCACGTTGACCGGTTCGCCTTTCTGCGTGCCGGGTTTCCACTTGGGCATACCGCTGATGACACGGATAGCTTCGGCATCTAAAGCGGGATCCACTCCGTGTATGATTTTCGCATCGTTGATACTTCCGTCCTTGGCCACTACAAACTGCACGATGACACGTCCCTGTGTTCCTACTTTATAGGCCGCTTCGGGATAGCGGATGTTGTCGAACAGGTAGTGCATCAAGGCTGGCATGCCTCCGTTGGGGAATTGGGGCATATTTTCTACGACTTCATAGACGTCGGATTCTGTCTCGTCGGGCTTGATAACGTTTACCGGCATCAACGTGATGATCATGTTGTTGGGATCCATCTTGGCCAATTCGGCAGGCCTACAAAACCGTACCATCTTCTTGCCGTCTTTGTCGATATGTTCAAACAGAATACTTGCTTCGGAGGAAGTCTCTACCCGAAACTCTCCCTCGGCATTGACCGTACTTACGGTTGCAGACTGGAACTTCTGGTCAGTGATAATTTGTATATTGCCCAACGGATTGCCAACTTCGTCCATGATTTTTCCTTTATAAATTACCTTATCGGACTTCTCCTGCCGGGGCAGGGGAATGGCATCAGGTTCCTGTTGTGTCAGAGGAGTGATGTTTTCAATCTGAAGCTGTGTCGCTTCGGCAGGCATGACGGCCTCGATAACCTCAGTTGTAATCTTCTTTGTGGCGCGTGCCACTGCTTCAATGTTGCTGACGATCATCAATAAGGTAGCCAGCGGGAGGAACATCAAATACTTGGTTTTCCCTATTGTTCGGGTTCTTCGTTTGTTCATCATAATGATACGTTTTTTTAAAGGTAATACATTAAAACTATTATAGATGGTTGCTGCAGCCTTATGATGTGTCAAACCCAACAAGTGATATTGGTATGTGTGAGAGTCGTGGCCGGTCTTCAAGACCTTTTCGTCGGCCATATACTCCAGATTGGTGCGTATTTCTCGCTTTATGAGCCAGGCAAAGGGATTGAACCAGCAGATGATGCACACCAATTCGCCCGCCAACACGTCGATAGAGTGCCATTGTCGGGCATGGGTGCGCTCATGGGTCAGTATTTCGTGCAGTTCGTCGCTGGTGTGGGCGTCGGGGCAGACGAATATCCAGTGGAAGAACGAAAAAGGTCCTTTTGCACGCGGAAGCAGATGTACGGTGGTACCGTCTATTTTCTTTATGGGGCAGCATCGTACCAAGCGGGCGATGCTTGCCAGCTGGACAAGAAAGTGTAGGGTTAGCAGGGCAACCACCAGCCAGTAGGTGATGACGATGCCGTCGGTCAGTAACTGTGTCCAGTCCGTTTCGGGTTTCGGGGTCAGGGTCAGTTCGGGCAGCACTACGGCGGCATAGAGATCGACCATGGCCGCCATTGGTTCCTGTTGCACCACCCAGTTCTGGATGTCGAGCAGCGGTACGGCAGTCGACATGGCAAAGAAGCACAGTAAGGCTGTCCGCCGCCAGGCAAAGAACGTGTCCTTGTAGAAGAACAGCCGGTAGAAGGCGTAGAACAGGGCTAGTGCCACATTGATTTTCAGAAAATAGACCATATCTTTAAATTAAAAATGAAGGATTAAGAATGAAACTGCCTTTGTGCGTTGGGAAATTCTTCATTTGTTCGCTATGCAGACATTTTTCATTGTTCTTTTCCCTTCTCAATCATATCAATTATATCTTTTAAGTCGTTGGCCGAGATCTTTTGCTCTTTGGCGAAGAACGAGACCATCTCCTTATACGAATTGGCAAAGTAGTTGCGGACGAAGCCGCTCATAAATGTTCCCTTGTATTCGCTTTCGCGGATGAGCGGTGTGTAGCAGTAAGTGTTTCCTATGTGCAAGGGCTTCACGTACTGCTTTCGCTCTAGGTTTTTGACGATAGAGGCCACAGTGGTGTAAGGTGGCTTCGGTTCAGGGAATTGGGCGAGGATGTCTTTGACATAGCAGGACTCCAACTTCCAGATGTACAACATCACTTCTTCTTCTTGTCTTGTTAATTTTTCCATGGAGTAAAGTTTTAATTTGAATTCTATGCAAATCTACGAATAGTTCGTAATAGTGCAATAGATAGAAGGTTAATAAACTTAAAAGGATGAAATTTATTTCCTGTTGGCTGATGGAAAGGTGGCTGGAAGATGTCTATACGGGCCTTCGTACAGGTCTTTAAAACTTGGGGAAAGGCTTCCGATGGCTTGGATGGGTTGCTTTATGGGAAGACGTTCCACCGGTCACTCACTACGGAGGGCTTTGTAGCGCTTGTAGGCTTCGATGACGTGACGGCGGCTTTGCAGGATCTGCCAGCGATAGACAAGGCAGGTGGTTAGGAAGTAAATGCCGGTTTGCAGCCAGAGGGCCTGGTATTCCCATTGCACCTCATTCAGTGTGGCCCCCATACTGTTGATTCGCACGTAGCCGTTGATGCCGAAGGTAGAGGGGAACAGGTATGAGAAATAGCGCCAGAAAGGCGGGATGGCCGATGCGGGCCACGAGATGCCCGAAAGGAACAGTAGTGGTACGGAGGTGAAGACGAACAGCAGCATACATGTCTCGCGGTTGCGGATAGCGATGGAGGCCGTCATGGCGAAGAAAACACAAGCACTCAGGTAGGGTAGAGTGAATAGGATCAGTTCGCAGGGTAGGGCAATCTGATTGAGACTGAAGAGCCAGGGTACCACGCAAAGCACGTAAGTTGCTACCAGTGTATACACTAAAAAGTAGCTCAATCCCTTGCCCATGACGATGCGCAGTGTGCCGTTGTAGTGGCGGTTGATGGGTACCAGGTTGCGGAACTGGTTCTTTTCGCGGGCCGTTCCTGCTGAAAGGCCGATACCCAGCAGCAGTGTCTGCTGGATAATCAGTATCAATACCGCCGGTATCAGAAAGGCGGCGAATCCGTTGGTGGGGTTGTACAGCGCCACATCTTTGTATTCAATGGGGTAGGCCGTAATCTCGTCCTGACGGTCGGTCGTGTTGCCGGCGCGGGCTATCTTGATTTCCGCATTCATTTCGAGCGACACCTCTGTGTTGGCACTCAGCATGGCTTTGTAGTACATCAGCCCGCTCATGTCGCAGAAGATGCTTACTTGCGTCTGCCGTCCTGCGGCAATGTCGTCACTGAAGTTTTCGGGCAGGTAGACAATACCATAGGCGTCGCGGTTGCGCAGGGCCAGTTTGGCTTCCTCCATGTCGGCACATTGGGATACGATGCGGATGTCGGGGCTGGCATCGAGCATGCGCACGTACCGGCGGCTCAACGAGCTGCGCGATCGGTCTACAATCACGGCTGGTACGTCGCGCAGTGTTTCGTTGGTGTAGATGAATGAATAGATCAGTGGGTAGACTGTCGGTACCAAGATGAAAAAAATCAGTACCCCTTGGTCACGGAAAGTTGTACGGAATTCCTGCTTCCAGATGTAGAACAGGTCGCAAATACCTTGTCTGATATGTTGTCTGAACGTTGTTTTCTTTTTCATCACGGTACGTATTTATAGTAAATGAGTGCTGCTTTCAGTCGGTGGGCAATGAGGAATGGCAGCATCATAAATAGCAGTAAAGCCATATAGTTGGTCCATGAATAGATCATCGGATACCCGTTCAGAGCCTGGTCTACGTAAATCAGGAAATAGTGGCGCAAGGGGAAGAGGTTAGCCAATGCCTGTAGCGTAGGGTGCATGCCCATAGCGGGGAACGACAGCCCGCACATTGAGAATGACAGCACGCCCCACAGGGAAGCAAAGCTCAGTCCCAGGCGTAGCGTAGGCAGGAGGCCGATCATCAACACGCCCATTCCCTGCGAAGCCAATACGAGGCATAGAGTGGCGACGAGCATCGGCAGAATGCCGCTGTTGCAGGGGAAATGCAGGAATCCGTACAGATAGACATTGTACAGGATACCCATCAGAAAGAAGACAGCTGTGTGGGGCAGTAGCTTGCCGGCCAATGATATCCAGATGGAATTGTTGCCTGTATGCAACCATTGGCGAGCGGTTCGATCTTTGATTTCCACGCCGATGGAGAATACCGTCACCATGAAGATAAGCAGCATCAGTACGCCCGGCGCAAAGGTATTGTTTAGGTAGACCGAGTAGTTGATCCACGGATTGTTCAGCGGATGCGTGTCAATGACAATAGGCTGCAGGAATCCCATAGCTTGGTCTTCCGTTGCTCCTTTGGCGTAGAGCACTGAACGGGAGGCGGCTCCCGAGGCCAATTCGCTCATCATCTTCATGTCCTTATAAAGCAGTGAGCCGGCAATGAGCAACGTATTGTTGGTGTAGAACGATACCTTGGGCTGACGTTGGGCCTGCGCCTTGGTGGTGGTTCCTTCGGGAATGTAGTAGAAACCGTAGATATTGCCCCGCTGCATAGCCTGTCGTGCTTCGGTTACGTTGGGGTAATGGGCCACAACGGCTGTCTGCTCGAAGGCATCGAGGTTGCGCACCAGTTGGCGCGAGGTGGTCGTCATGTCTTCGTCCACTACGCCTATCGGCATGTTCTGCGGCAGTCCCGAATCCATCAGCGTGGTAAAAAACACGTAGCAGAACAACGGTGCCACTACCATGCAGAACAGGTAGAGCGGACGGGAGACAAGGCGCTTTTCTTCGCGCTTCATCACGTTCCATAGAGCTTTGTATTTCGTTGCGTTCATTCTTGATTATTTTTCCAGTACTACGCTCATTCCCGGCCGCAGTCCATCGACTTTTTCCAATGGGCTGGCTTTTACTTCGAACGTTTTCAGGTCGAACTGGCCGGTGGTTTTCGTGGCTTTCCAGGCAGCATAGGTGCCCAAGTCCTTCATGTAGTACACTTTTAGTCGGATGTCGCAGTCCAGTGCCGGTACGTAGGCTTCAAACTCTGTACCTACGTTCAGTCCCTCCAGCAGGTCTTCGCGCACGTTGAAGCTCACCCACATGTCTTCCATCACGGCGATATTCATGATGGGTGCTCCCGTACCTACCAGTTCGCCCACCTTAGGGAAGATTTCCGAGACTTCTCCCGCTGTCTGGGCAATGAGGTATGTTTCCTTGATGTACGACTGCACTTCGGCTACGGCTCCGCGTGCACGCTGTACTAACGCTGCGGCGGCGGCTTTGTCTTCGCGCTCGGCACCGTTCTTGGCCATGTCGTACTGCGATTTGGCCGCCTTTTCCGTAGCGATGGCTGCGTCGCGCTGTGCTGTCACTTCGTCCAGTTTCTGTGCCGACATGACCCCCTGGTCATAGAGGTTCTTTACGCGTTTGTATGATTTTTCGGCAATGGTTACGCCTGCGCGTGCTTTCTGCCACATTTCATAGGCACCTTGGATTTGCTCTTGGCGTGCTCCTTTGATGGCCTTTTCGTTTTGTGCCTGTGCGGCAGCTTCGGCGGCCCGTGCCTGTTCCAGCTTGGCCTGCACGTCGGGAGCTTCCAGCAGGGCGAGTGTGTCGCCTGCCTTCACTTTTTGTCCCTCTTTTACGCGGAACTCCAAAATGCGTCCCGGTACTTTGCTCGATACGCGGTATTCGTTGACGTCGGCCTGTCCTTGAACGATTTCCGGCCCTTTGTGCAGCATGAAGAAACCTGCCAGGGCCACTACTGCGATGACGCCTACCAGTGTCAGGAAGGCCAGCAGCATGTTACTGTTTTGCGATTTTGTATCCATTTCGATAATTAATAATTTTATAATTGATGATTGAGAATTGATAATTCTTCATTCTCCAATTTCAATTCTCCATTGATGAAAGTTCTCCCGTAGCTTTCTTCAGATAAAGATCGGTCAGTTTCACGTCTATCTGGGCGTCAATCTTTTCCGACCGGGCGGAAAGCCAGGCTGTGTGGGCTTCCAGTACATTGCTGGCAGGGATTACTCCTTCCTCGAAGCCTAAGGTGGCGTAACGCAAGTTCTCGTCCGCTTTCTCCAGATTTTTTTCAGCCATTGCCAGTTTCTTGGCTGCTTCGTTCACCTTGAATGCCGACTGGTTTACTTGCAGCTGGATTTTCTCTTTCGCCTCTTCCAGCTGATAGCGTGCAATGTTTGCTTCAGCCTTGGCTGCTTTCACTTTATTGATGCCTTCCCCCCAGTGCCATAAGGGAACTGATACCATGACACCTACGTTCCACATACCTTTGAATTTCTTTTCGAAACTGTTCAGTACGGACGGGTCGGTAGCCATGTAGCTTCCCATCAGGGCAATGGAAGGCAGCATTTCCGAGCGGGTTACGTTCACCTTCTGGTCATAGATTTTGGAAGCCAACTCCAGGCTGCGGACTTCAGGACGTATGGCATAAACACTTTCCATATTGATTGGGTTGCCGGCCATTCCGGCCTCTCCCAAGTTTTCTTCCTGTTCGTCTTCCAATACGATATTTGTGGTGAGATCCAGTCCGCATAGCTGGCACAGCAACATGCGCGACAAGCTCAAACCATCGTCCACCTTGGTCAGCACCATTTCCGCTTCATTGACTTTCACCTTAACTGAAAGGCCGTCGGCTTTTGTGGCTACTCCTTCGTCGATCATTTTGTCTACATCGCTTTCCAGCTTCCTCAGAAGTTCCAGATACCCTTCGGCCAGTCTCTTTTTGTGTACTAAGGATACCACCTGCCAGTAGGCTTGGTCTGTGTTCAGTATCACTTCCTGCATGCCCGTACTATGCTGTTGGCGTGCCAGTTCTTCGGCATATTTTGTTATTTTATTGTAGGCCCGTATTTTTCCACCCATGTATAGTGGCTGTGTCAGGGTAATGGCACCGACATACATATTTCGCGTATCGGTGCGAAAAGCATCTACCAATGAATTTCCTACCTGATTTAACGGACTTGCCAGGTCTACGCTTCCGAAAGCCTGTATCAGTTGCATGAATTGCGGGTTTTGCAGCAGACCCGGATTTTGTGTAATCATGTTCTGCACTCCGTTCTGCAAGACTCCGCTCAGGTTGGCGCCGATATTAGATAAGGCATCTTTCTGTGCATCGCTCAGCAGGGATATTTCTTTCTGATTGCGGATATAGGCGCCTGTTGCATCGAACTTGGGCAGGTAATTCGCAAAGGCTGCCTTCTTCTGATAGTGTGCGGCGTTAATTTTCTCCCGGCTTATCGACAGTTGCTTGTTGTTGGCCATTGCAAATGCGCGGCAACTATCCAAGCTCAGCACCTGCTGTGCGCCTGCTGCACAGACCGATAAGCTCAATAAGGTGGAACATAAGAACTTTTTCATTGCATTCTACGTGTTATAATCGCTTTTATTTGATTGCCGAAACGAAAGTCGGCAATGATTGCATAAATAACGGTGCAAAGTTAGAAAAAGTTCGGCATACCGGTTAAAAAAAGACCGTTAACTTGCGTTTCTGCGATAGAGCAAAGGGATAAAGTCTGACTCCCTTCCGAAGCCCTACTTTATCCCTACTATGTTTGTTTGGGACCCTTTTTATTTGAGTGAGAAACCTTGTGAACCGATTAAGGTTCCGTCGGCAAAGATGTCGACGCGGTAATTGCCGGCATACAGATATTCTTCTACATTCCAATATACGGTGACGGCCTGTTCTTCGCCTGTGTATTCAATGTATTTCTTGATGGAATAGGTCAGGTCCCGATTTTCGTATTTGAATGTGTTCGCCTCGCTCTTGGCTAAGACGCCGTTGTCGGGCTTGGTGATGCGCAGGTACACTGTCTTTTCGCCCGTTTCGGCCGTGATGTTTTTCACGATGCTGAAATCTATTTTGAATTTCACCACGTTCTTGACCTTGTCCGTTTCGCGTCCGCGCTTGTTTTGTGCCTCGATGCGGATGTTTGTCACGTCGAGCTGTGCGGCCAGAGCGACCTTCTCGTTCAACGTCTTTTTCTCTTTTGACAGGTTGGTTATCTGCCGGGAAGCATCGTTGTACTTGCGTGTCACGTCTTTGATGACTTCTTGCTGTCGGGCGGTCAGCTGGTTGAGCGAGTCGATTTGATTGATATAGCTGACCATGACTTTTCTCAAGCTGGCCAGTTCCTTTTTCAGTCTGCGTATTTCCGATGCGTTGCTGCTTTTGACCGTTCTCAGTTCCTCCAGGAGGCGTTGGGTTTTCATTTGTTCCTGTTCCAGCAGGACGGAAAGCGAATCGTTCGAGATGGTCAGTTTCAGTTCGTCATATTGCTGTGCAAAGCGGGTGTAGTCGTTTTCCAGGTCTTCTTTTTCCAGTTCGAATTCCTGTATCAGTTCTTTGTTGGTTGTTTTTTCCATCACCAATAAGGCGGTGACTCCTATCAACAGCAGGATGAGGGCGCTTCCTATTATAATCAGTGATTTGTTTTTGTTCATCGTTTTAATCGGCTTGTTATTATCATTGTTCTTTCCGGCTTATTGTCTGTTACCGGGGGCAAAAATAGGAATTAATTGTCAATTTGTTAACATCACTTGGGGAGGTAAATGTTCATTTAACTAAAATTATTATGGAACAGTTCCTTTAGCTGATAGCTTCGTTATGCTTTCCTCCGTCTTCGGGCCTACCGGCTGTAAGAATACAGCCGCCCGGCTACAGATTTATAGCCGGTAAGGGAGATGACGTTCTGTATGCAGAAACAGGATTTCCAGATGGCGGAAATCCTATTTTCTTCTTATATATGAAAAGCCGATGGAACCTGTCTCGGATGGACAAGAGTAGAGGATTGTCTCCACGCATGAGACGTGGGGGCGTGTGACTGTTATTTATTCTTTTATATCGGCATCGGATGTCTCGTTTGTCCGGTCTTCTTCCGATGTGGGCAGGAGGCGGGCCGAGATGCGTTTCTTGGGCGTCAGGCTCATGCCGCGCAGCTGTTCGGCTTGGCGGACGACACTGCCTGCCCCGTCGGAGAACTGTTTTAATGCCTTGTCATAATCTTTCTGCAGGCTGACTAGACGGTCGCCGATGCTCTGGAACGTATCGGTGAAGCCCGCTATTTTTTCGTAGAGTGACGTACCGCGCTTGATGATGGCCTGTACATTCTTCACCTGATTTTCGCGTTTCCACAGGTCAAGCGAAAGGCGTAAGGCACTAATCAGGTTTGTGGGGCTCATCAGCACGACTTTCTTGTTGTAAGCGTACTCCCACAGGTTGGCATCACTCTGCACGGCCAGCAGATAGGCTCCTTCGGTGGGAATGAACATCATGACGAAGTCGGGGGCCTTGACGTCGTAGTGTGAATAGTCCTTGCGGCTCAGTTCGTCGATGTGGGCGCGGACGGATTGCAGATGCGCCTTCAGGTGGCGGGCCTGTTCTTCCCTGTCTTCGGCAGCCGTATAGGCGGCATAGGCCGAAAGGGAGACCTTGGAGTCGATAATCATCTCGCGGTCGTCGGGATAACGGACGATGATGTCGGGTTGCATGCGCTGGCCGCTTTCTTCGTTGGTCAGGACTTCGCCGCGTTCGTCGCGCAGGAACTCCTGACGGACATAATGTTCGCCTTCGATGAGGCCTGACGCTTGCAGCAGGCGCTCCAATATGACTTCTCCCCAGTTGCCCTGCATCTTCGAGTCGCCTTTCAGGGCACGGGTCAGGTTGTTAGCCTCTTCGCTCAGGCGGTTATTCAGTTCGACCAAGTCTTTGATGCGTTCGCCTAACGAGAAACGTTCCTTGGCTTCCGTATTGTACGCCTGCTCTACCTTTTCGCGGAAATCCTTCAGATTTTCGCCTAAAGGACGGAGCAGGTTTCCGATGTGCTCGGCATTCAGCCGCTTGAAGTCGTCGGTCTTGCTTTGGAAGATACGGTTGGACAAGGCTTCAAACTCGGCATTCATGCGGCGGTGCAGGGCCTCGGCTTCCTCGCGTTGTTCGGTAAGTCGTTTTTCCAACTGCTGGCGCTGCTCGGCCAACCGTTCGGCAAACTGCTGCTCACGGCTGCTGCTCTGTTCGTTGAACAACCGCTCCTGTTCGGCCAGACGGTTGGCAAAAAGACGTTCCTGCTCGGCCAGCCGTTCACCGAACTGTTTTTCTTGTGCGGCCAGTCGCTCGGCATTTTGTTGTCCGATGGCTTTCAGGCGCTCTTCGGCAATGGCCTTCTCGCGTTCAAGACGCTCGTCGGTCATGCGATTCAATAAGCCTTCACGTTGCTGTGCGGCCTCCAGCTGTGTTTTCAGTGCGGCGACTTTACGTCCTGCAATCAGCATTCCGACGCCCGCTCCGATGCCTAATCCGATAATCAGTAATACGATTTCCATGATATTGCGATGTCTTTTTATGCTGTTAATACTTCGTTTCCGTCTTCGGTAATCAGGATCATGCTTTCCCACTGGGCCGAGGGAAGTCCGTCGTCGGTACATACAGTCCATCCGTCGGCCTCGTCAACGAAGACTTCATAACTGCCCATGTTAATCATCGGTTCGATGGTAAACGTCATGCCTGGCACAATCATCATGCCCGTACCTCGCTTGCCGAAGTGCTCTACGTCGGGCTCTTCGTGGAACTTGACGCCGCATCCGTGTCCGCATAAGTCGCGCACTACGCTGTAGCCGTTCTTTTCGGCATGTTCCTGGATAGTGGCCCCGATGTCGCCCAAGCGCGTCCAGGGTTGTGCCATACGGACACCGATGTCACGGCATTCGCGTGTCACTTCGACGAGGCGTTTCATTTCGGGACTCACTTCACCAATCATAAACATGCGTGAGGCGTCTGAGAAGTAGCCTTTGTATAGGGTAGATACGTCGACGTTGAGGATGTCGCCGCTCTTCAGGATTTCTTTGGTGCTGGGGATGCCGTGGCACACGACGTCGTTGATGCTGGTGCATACACTCTTTGGGTAGCCTTCGTACATGAACGGTGCGGGAATTGCGTCGTAATCGGTGGTGAAACAGTAGACCATGTGGTCTATTTCGGCGGTAGACATGCCCTCGCGGATATTCTCGGAAATATAATCGAGCAGGGCAGTATTGATTTTGGCGCTTTCACGGATGCCTGCCAGTTGCTCTTCGGTGCGGAGCAAGTGGCGTTGTGGCAGGCGGACACCTTCGCGTTTATATTGTTGTATCTTGGCTTCTACTTCATCGGAATAGCCCTTGGGAGTGAAACGGGCTCCTCTTATCAGTTTCTTCATAATGAAAACTCCTTTTTGTTATGACGTACAAAAGTATGCAATTCCTTCGGGAAACGGACGGATTTGCACAGGAAAATGCCCGGTTTGTTTTATGAAGACTTGTCGTTCTGTTTCACCAGCAGTTTCTTGAAGACTGGCGGATAGGGCGTTTCGAATTCCATTTTTTCTCCGGTGACGGGATGATAGAAGCAGAGTTTGAATGCATGGAGCGCCAGGCGGCCGATGGGGTTGAGGTCTTCGAAGCCATAGCGTCCGTCGCCGATGACGGGATGTCCCAGGTCTTGCATGTGGACGCGTATCTGGTTCTTTCGTCCCGTTTCCAAGTGCAGTTCGACGAGCGAATATCCGTTGGCCCGCTTGATAGTGCGGTAATGCGTGATGGCCTCTTTCCCGCCGTCATCCGACGGGCTTGAGTAAACATACAGCGTGCGGTCTGTCAGCCAGGAGCGGACGATGCCGCTGTCTTTTTCCATTTCACCTGCTACGACGGCTACATAACGGCGGTCGAATACAATCCGATGCCAATTATCACGCAGTGTATGCTGCGTCTTTTCGTCTTTGGCAAACATCATCAGGCCGGAAGTGTCCCGGTCGAGGCGATGTACTACGTAGACACGGTTGTTGCCTCCCGAACGCTTCAGATATTCGTTCAGGATGGTGCAGGCGGTACGTTCCTTCTGTCGTTCAGTGCTGACAGAGAGCAGTCCTTGCATTTTCTCCACGACGATGAGGTAAGCGTCTTCGTAGACAATTTTCAGCAGCTTGTGGTGAAACTCCCGGTTGCCTTTATCCCGGCTGATCTGTACTTTCATTCCCGGTTTCAGGGGGAAATTATATTGGGTGGTGATGACATTGTCTACAAAAACAATGCGTTTGCTCAGGAGCGATTTCAGCTTGGTACGGCTGGCCTGAGGCATCTTGGTAGCCAGGAACTCCATCAGTTCCATCGGCTCTTTGACAAAGAAATCCGTATATTGAGTACGGGCCCTTGCGGTTATTTTTTCTTTTGACACGTGAAGAGATACTTATTGGTTTTCGGATGCAGATTGTTCTTTCAGTTCAAGCAGTACGACGTTTTCCACATGATGGGTATGGGGAAACATATCAACGGGCTGTATGGCTTTGACACGGTACTTCGCATCCAGCAGTTGCAGGTCACGGGCTTGTGTAGCAGGGTTACAGCTGACATAGACAATGCGTCGGGGTTGTGCTTCCAGAATAACGTTGATGACATCGGGATGCATGCCTGCACGGGGTGGGTCGGTGATGATGACGTCAGGCCGTCCGTACCGGTTAATAAAGTCCTGTGTCAAGATGTCTTTCATGTCGCCGGCAAAGAAGAGTGTATTGTCGATGCCGTTGATTTCAGAATTTACTTTTGCATCTTCGATAGCTTCGGGTACATACTCGATGCCGACGACCTGGCGGGCCTGCCGGGATATGAAGTTTGCAATGGTTCCTGTACCTGTGTAGAGATCGTACACCAGTTCGTTGCCACTCAGTCCGGCAAAATTACGCACCACTTTGTACAGTTTATAGGCTTGTTCTGAATTTGTTTGGTAGAACGATTTAGGGCCTACTTTGAAGCGCAAGCCCTCCATTTCCTCGAAAATATGGTCTTTGCCCTTAAATGTGTGTACGTCAAGGTCGGTAATCGTATCGTTCACCTTATTGTTTACTATATATATTAAGGAGGTAATCTCGGAGAACGAGTCGGCTACGTATTGAAGCATTGCTTTGAACTGTGCCATTTCTTCGTCGCGTTCGATGTGGCATACCAATATAACCATCAGTTCACCCGTCGATGAAGTACGTATGATGAGATTGCGCAGCATACCTTCGTGGGTGCGGATATTGTTGAAAGTATAGTTGTGCTCGTATGCGTAGTCGCGGATGGCATTGCGGATGCGGTTGGATATATCGTCCTGAAGCCAGCACTTTTCAATGGCCAATACCTTGTCAAACGAGTTTGGAATATGGAATCCTACAGCGTTCATCTGTTCATACACCACATCTTGTTCTACTTCTTCAGTGGTAAGCCAACGTTTGTTGGAGAATGTATATTCCAGTTTGTTGCGGTAGAATTCAGTCTTGTCTGAACCTAAAATAGGAGAAACTTCCGGTAATTCCACTTTTCCGATACGCGTCAGGTTGTCGGTTACTTGTTTTTGTTTATACTTGATTTGTTCGGCATAAGGAAGCACTTGCCATTTGCACCCGCCGCATACGCCATAATGCTGACAGAATGGAACGGATCTTTTTAAGGAATATTCGTGAATTTTTACTGCTTCTGCTTCTGCGTAGTGATGTTTCTTTCTTTTGATTTGTAAGTCGACTATATCTCCAGGGACAACATAAGGTACAAAGATAACCAGATCATTTACTTTTGCGATGGCTTTTCCCTCGGCAGCCACGTCTGTTATTGTTACCTTTTCCAATAAGGGAAATCCTTTTCTCTTTCTTGCCACTTTTATACCAGTTTAATAAATTCTGCTGCAAAAATAGCTATTTTCCGGTAAATATTGGTGTTTGGGATGAACTATAAAGATTGTAATGTCGAAATTGCATTTTTATCTAAAATTCTTGTGCGAAAAGTTTTATAGTATGTAAAATATATTTAGCTTTGCGCACACGAATTGAGAAGAGCACATTTAAAACTGTTTTAATATTTATGGATAAAAAAAGAGTTTATACCTTTGGGAATGGCCATGCAGAAGGCAAGGCCGACATGAGAAATCTGTTGGGCGGTAAAGGTGC
Organism: uncultured Bacteroides sp.; assembly: GCF_947632445.1. Taxonomy (GTDB): domain Bacteria; phylum Bacteroidota; class Bacteroidia; order Bacteroidales; family Bacteroidaceae; genus Bacteroides. Next base: position 14,459 of record NZ_CANRPM010000056.1, read on the forward strand.
GAACCTGGCCGAGATGAATCTGATTGGCGTACCGGTACCTCCGGGATTTACCATTACAACAGAAGTTTGTACTGAGTACAATGAAATGGGACGCGACAAAGTGGTTGAATTGTTGAAAGAAGATGTTGAAAAGTCCATATCGCATGTGGAAAGTCTTATGTCTTCCAAGTTCGGTGATGTAGAGAATCCGTTGCTGGTATCGGTACGTTCGGGTGCCCGTGCTTCCATGCCGGGTATGATGGACACTATTCTGAACCTGGGTCTGAACGATGAAGTTGTGGAGGGCTTGACCCGAAAGACGGGTAATGCACGTTTCGCATGGGACTCTTATCGTCGTTTTGTACAGATGTATGGTGATGTCGTGTTGGGTATGAAACCGACCAACAAGGATGATATTGATCCGTTTGAAGCCATCATTGAGGACGTGAAGCATGCAAAAGGTGTGAAGCTGGATAATGAATTGGATGTGGAAGACCTGAAAGAACTGGTGAAGCGTTTCAAAACTGCGGTAAAAGAACGTACCGGACAGGACTTCCCGACTTGTGTTTACGAACAACTGTGGGGTGCTATTTGTGCTGTGTTTGATTCTTGGATGAACGAGCGTGCCATCCTCTATCGTAAGATGGAAGGCATACCTGATGAATGGGGTACAGCCGTAAATGTTCAGGCGATGGTTTTTGGTAATATGGGTGATACTTCTGCTACGGGTGTTTGCTTTAGCCGTGATGCTGCAACAGGTGAAGATTTGTTCAATGGCGAATATCTGATCAATGCACAAGGTGAGGACGTGGTAGCCGGTATACGTACGCCGCAACAGATTACCAAGATCGGGTCGCAACGTTGGGCTGAATTGGCAGGTATTAGCGAAGAAGAGCGTGCTTCTAAGTATCCTTCCATGGAAGAGGCTATGCCTGAAATCTACAAAGAACTGGATGCTTTGCAGACGAAGCTTGAAAACCATTATCGCGATATGCAGGACATGGAGTTCACTGTTCAGGAAGGCAAACTCTGGTTCCTCCAGACACGAAACGGAAAGCGTACGGGTGCCGCTATGGTAAAGATTGCTATGGATTTGCTTCGTCAGGGTATGATCGACGAAAAGACAGCGTTGATGCGTTGTGAGCCCAATAAACTTGACGAGCTGCTTCATCCTGTATTCGATAAGTCTGCCTTGAAACAAGCTAAGGTGCTGACTCGTGGCTTACCTGCTTCTCCAGGTGCTGCTTGTGGTCAGATTGTGTTCTTTGCCGATGATGCAGCTGAATGGCGTGCTGCCGGTAAGCGAGTGGTGATGGTTCGCATCGAAACTTCTCCTGAAGATCTTGCCGGTATGGCTGTGGCTGAAGGTATCCTGACAGCTCGTGGCGGTATGACATCACATGCAGCTGTGGTGGCTCGTGGCATGGGTAAGTGTTGTGTATCAGGTGCAGGTGCACTGAACGTAGACTACAAAGCCCGTACAGTGGAAGTAGATGGTGTGGTTTTGAAAGAAGGTGACTTTATTTCGCTGAATGGAAGTACGGGTGAAGTGTACAAAGGAAAGGTAGAAACGAAGGCAGCTGAGCTGTCCGGTGATTTTGCCGAACTGATGAAACTGGCCGATAAATATGCTAAGTTGCAGGTACGTACAAATGCCGATACGCCTCACGATGCTACCGTGGCTCGTAATTTTGGTGCTGTCGGTATTGGTTTGTGCCGTACAGAACACATGTTCTTCGAAGGCGAGAAGATCAAAGCTATGCGTGAAATGATTTTGGCAGAAAATGCTGAAGACCGTCGCAAAGCTCTGCATAAGATTTTACCTTATCAGCAGGCCGACTTCAAAGGTATCTTCAAGGCAATGGCGGGTTACCCTGTCACTGTCCGTCTGCTCGACCCGCCTTTGCATGAGTTCGTACCTCACGATCTGAAGGGACAGCAGGAAATGGCTGAAGCCATGGGTGTTAGCTTGCAATATATCCAACAGCGTGTAGAGGCTCTGTGCGAGCACAACCCGATGTTGGGTCACCGCGGTTGCCGTTTGGGTAATACTTATCCTGAAATCACTCAGATGCAGACCCGTGCCATCTTAGGTGCGGCTCTTGAGCTGAAGAAGGAAGGCATAGAAACACATCCTGAAATTATGGTACCGTTGACAGGTATTCTTTACGAGTTCAAGGAACAGGAGAAAGTGATTCGTGCTGAGGCTGCCAAACTGTTTGAAGAAATGGGCGACAGCATTGAGTTCAAGGTAGGTACAATGATTGAAGTGCCGCGTGCAGCCCTGACTGCTAATCGCATTGCTTCGTCGGCCGAGTTTTTCTCATTTGGTACGAATGACTTAACACAGATGACGTTCGGATACTCACGTGATGATATTGCTTCCTTCTTGCCGGTTTATTTGGAAAAGAAGATCCTGAAGGTAGACCCTTTCCAGGTACTCGACCAAAATGGTGTAGGCCAGTTAGTTCAGATGGCTACCGAGAAGGGGCGTGCTATCCGTTCGAATCTGAAGTGCGGTATCTGTGGTGAACATGGTGGTGAACCGTCGTCCGTGAAGTTCTGCCACAAGGTAGGCTTGAACTATGTGAGTTGCTCACCCTTCCGCGTGCCTATCGCACGTTTGGCTGCGGCGCAGGCTGCAATAGAGGAATAACACTCTAATATAAATATTCTTAATATCAGGCTGTAATTCACTGCTTTAGCGGTAATTACAGCCTGATTTGCGCTTAGACAGTTCGTACACTTGACCGCAGAAATTGAGCCGAATAACCATATTTGCTTACTCTATGCTTACACTAAATGCCCCTCCGCTTACACCATCATTTATAAACTTGATTGAATATGACAACATTAAAAGCTATGGCAAGAAAGCTGGGAACAAACGGCTTCTACTCCGTGTACATTAGAATTGTACACAACAGAAAACCGGGTTATATCAAGACGGACAAGATTGTCGATGCCGCACATATTACAAGTAACTGGGAACTGACAGATTCCGTTGTCAACGAGTATTGTGCAATACTTATCCGACAATATACAGACCGTCTGAACAGAACGAACTCTTCTCTTTGGGGTGTTAAGGAGGTCGTCGAATATCTGATGAAAACAGACGAGGAGGTATGTTTTAGTGACTATGCGACGCAACACATTGACCGAATGATAAGATCGGGGCATGAGCGTAATGCGAAGAATTACCGTCTTGCCGTAAATCACCTGGAACGTTATCTTGGAACGAACCGAATTATGTTCAGACACTTGACTTTTGCCGTATTGAAGAGATGGATAGAAAGTCTGTCGCAGACAAACCGTGCAAAAGAGATGTATCCGACCTAGAACAACCGCATCAAAATTTGGTCGGTTAGTTATTGAAGAGGTTTGCTCGCTGACAGTAATGGAGCAATAAGGTTTACGCTCAGAGTCACAAAAATTCTGTAATTTTACCGCACTAAAAGATACTGTTTCAAAAAGTGTGTCCGAGGGATAAAAAAGTCTACAGATTTTTTAGTTTTGTAAAGATCAAAACAAACAAAAACTAAAAAAGAGTAGACTTTATGGATTTGACAAAGGAACAACTTTCCGAGTTAATATGCAAGCACTCGGAGCGAGAAAATGGTATTCAGTACCTGATGGAGATAATGTTGGAGAGCCTGATGGTGTCTAAACGCAGGGAATATCTTCAGGAAGAAGGTCTGGCCGGGACAAGTGCAACGGCTACCGTCCAGGCAGGACATACGGGCACGGACGGACACTGACCTTCCGTATACCACGTGACAAATACGGCAACTTCCATCCCCGGATACTGGCGATACTGCG
>NZ_CANRPM010000057.1 GCF_947632445.1 uncultured Bacteroides sp.
AAGACTAACCTTGCTGAACTGTAATAAATAATTTATTTTTGTCCAATAACTGTAACGGTTATTCAGGACTAGTCATTGATATCCTCTTCCAACAAAATTTTGTTTCCGAGAAGGTTGACCATATCATCAAATTCCTCTAATGTCATTTTGGCATCAGTACGAATAGCATCTATGTTATGTCCACTTGCAGGCATAATATGCTCTACGTTTACTTTATCTTGGACAAAGTCAAAGTGTAATCTATGTTCTTTAGCATAAATATATTCATTAAGATAAACTAAAATGTTTTTATCATATTCTTTAAGGTCAGCAGTTACATCTTCTTTTTTCCAAAAAGAATTTATATGAGAATCGAAATCTTCAATAATTTTGTCTATCGAATAATTAGGATCGACTAATTTAAAATTTTCATTGAAAAGGAATGTTTTGAAATAACGTGAGGAGAAGCCAAAATCTTCGACTTCAAGAAGTGCGAACAACCGAAGCAAACATTCCATGATTGGTGTGATATTATGCTCTGATATTTCGTCTTCAGGAACTCTATAAAGGTAAGAAATAAGAAAAAGTTTGAAGTTTTCGTTGAACTTCAACAATAGTTTTGTGATCGGGTACCCTTGAATCTTGTCCCAGATCTTTAGAATTTTGCTAAAATTATTACATATTTTGATAGGATCTTCTAAAAGCCCCGGGTAAAGGGCTGTATAATATTTTCTTACGCCCGGCGTTGTCAGTTGCCCTTCCTCATATTGATGCTCTTTGGAACGATTTATATACATAAATTGCTGAAGTACACTATCAATATTAACGATTTTCTTTTGGCTTAATTCATCAGCCTTACGTATTATGGGCTCCCAAATTTCTTTAAAGTTCGCTTTATCGGGTGCATGAGAAAAAAGGTGTGCAGATATGATATCTGCATCAGACAAAGGCATACCAGTCGAATTCAGTGAATTAAACATCGTTATTGCCTGTTCAATTTGCCAGCTTTTAATTTCTATAATCTGACACTTATTTAGGAACCCATTAACCAATACATCCAGGTTTGATTCGTGACAATGGTTTAAACGCTCATAGAAAGACTTGAAATTCCGAAAAAAGTTGGTGTATTTATTGTCTTTTTGTTTTCGCGGGAACTTATAAACCATTTTCTCGGCGTCAGCAAAGGTCTTGGCCTCAATGATATGGTTCAATTCATTTTTATGAAGTTCATTGATAGATACATTTTCTAAAATTTTAACTCCTTTGGCCTTGTTCCAATCTTTTTCAATCTCAAGCTGTTTTCTTACATCTGCACGATATAAAATTTCAAATATGGAATCTAAACTTTGCTGTAAACTTCTCCTAAGTCCTGCAGCCTCCTCAGTGTCTGCCATGTCGTTCAGAATTTCAGTTATTCTCAAATGCATAGCTTTAAGAAGGAGCAGAAAAGTCGTTGTTCGTTGTTGTCCATCTATTAGATTCAGATAGCCTTCCATGGAACAATCAATAATGATCGTTCCAAAAAAATAAGGGTCCTCGGCATCTTGATCTATATATGATTCAATATCTTGCCACAACTTGTCACAATTGGATATGTTCCAAGAATATGCTCTTTGATATTCCGGAATACGAAATATATCAGACTTTTTAAGGTAAACTCCAATGGTTTGGAGTTTCGGTTCGATTTCTTTTGCCATACAAATTTTTAATTTAAGAGATTTGATATTTAATATCAGTTCCTATGATATTTTGCCATCATAATCAGTCTTTATTCAGGAACAAGTCACAAAATTCATTCAGTTTCTCCTGCATACGCTCCTGCGGAATAAGGATGCGTTTATATTCCGCTATCATCGTAGGACTCATGCTTCGGCTCATGGCATATTCCACTACTACTCGGTCAGCTTCGGGACAGAGAATTATGCCTATGGACGGATTCTCGTTGGAGCGTTTCACATCCCGGTCAAGTGCTTCTAAATAGAATTCCAACTGTCCGAGGTCGCGAGGATGAAATTTCGTCTTTTTCAATTCCACAGCGACCAATGCCTGCAATCCGCGATGAAAGAACAGCAAATCGGCCTTGAATGCAGATGTACCGATATTGAGACGATATTCCTGATCCATGAATATAAAATCTTTGCCCAATTCAAGAATAAACTGCTTCATGTGCTCCAGCAAACCATTTCTCAACCGTGCTTCACTATGCTTCTTCGGCAAATCAAGAAAATCGACAAATAAAGTATCTTTAAACATGACCGGAACATTGGGATAAGTTTCGAGCAATCCTTTTGACATATTGTCCTTATTACCCAATAAAGCTGTATATGTCTGATTTGAGATGCAACGCTGTAGCTCCCGTTTTACCAAATGTTCTTTATTGGCATAGAGTATATAGAACATCCGTTCTTCGTTACTTTTGCAACGGCATAATATCTCTATATGGTTGGTCAATGTTGTCAGTTCCAGTATCTTCGGCATTTGTCCAATTTCCGGCTGGACAATTTGTGCAGTTTTTGGCTGCACAATTACAGATGCCTCTTGTATGGAGCGGCTCGCTTCAATTTGTCCAATTCTTGGCTGGACAAATTCAGAATTCAGATACTTTTCAACTGTTGCAGCAAATGCTGCCGTAGAATATTCCTCATAAAACAGCACCATATTATAAATACTGCTCCGTCCAAATCCCTTAATATCCGGTCGCTTCGATCGGATATATTCCGACAGTTGTGTTACGACCTTGTTTCCCCATTCCTCGCTTTTCAATTTAGCTGAAACATAACCTCCTACATGCCATGCCGTAAGCAACAACTCTTCATTGACAGCTTTGGAGGCACGGCTCTTATGTTGAAGAATGATGTCTATGACTTCTCCGAACTGTTGTTCAACCGATACGGCTATCTTATTGTATTCCATAGATTCAATCCTCATTTATGTTTGCCCTTGATGATGATAGATTTTGATTCGCTCATGTTTCGTCTTTTGCTTATTGGGATGCAAACTTACGCAAAAAACAAATGAAACTGTAATTTTGAGTGGATTTTATAAGGCCCCGTATGTCTCGAGATTATTATGTATACTCTACGACAGTTCTGGATAAACTCCTGTTAAAACAATATCAATAGAGTCGTTCTTCCCACATGTACCGGCAATGCCTCCGGTTTGTTCTCAAAGAAAGAATATGCCGTAAAGTTCCCTTGCCGTTCGTGCCCACGCCCTTGGAGTTCCTTGTTGGCATAACGTCTGAGGTTGCGGTGACGAGGAGGAGGCTTTTCGCACATTCGGATGCGAAATTCTTGCAAAATGTTTAAATATTCAAGAGCTTCTTCTGCCTTGTTGTTCTGAATGGCCTCCACGCCACGATTGTAATTGTATGTGTCTAAATATTTTTATTTATTATCTAATACACTTATTGTTATATTGCATATAGAACGTTGGGCTATGTTATAAACAGCTTCTTGAATATCAGATAAACCATTTGTTATATCAAACATCTCGTTTATCGCATCTACATCTACTTGATAGAAAGAGTTGTGTTCTTTATTCAAATAATCTTTGAGATTTTTGATGTATTCCTCTGCGCCAATAGTAGCTGATATCCAATTTAAATCTATGTCTGTGAGTGCTTTCTTTAAATGCTGCTCATAGTCTTTAACTAAGGAGCATAGCTCTTTGTATTCTTCTTCATCTCTTCTTGTCACTCTATTTAATTCGTTGAGTAATTTATCTCGATGGGCAAATAACGGTGGAAGTAATTCTTGCCTAATATGTTGAGCATAAAATAGTGCGGCAAATGAATTTCGATATGACTTCCTTTTATTCTCATCGCATTTATTACAAACATAAGCATAAATATCAGAGTATATTTTTACTACCTTCTTATGAATAATATCAAGTTCGATTTTGAACTTTTCAAAAGGAATATCTTTACGCTTATAAACAATGCCGTCAATTTGAACCTCTTTGGCCTCAATTTCTTTATTTTTAATTTGATTTAATAGTCGCCAATCGGCAATGCGAGTAAAAAATTCTGCTATCTTTAATGCATTCTCATCGTTAAACGGATATTCTATCGGTGTTTCTGTCAGATGATCTAAATCAAATTCAAGGATCGAATTCCCGAAGAATGGGCGTAAACGCTCATCCATGAAATTCTCTTCAATTTCTTTTGCAGTCCATTCTGTGAATTGTTCATCTGAAATATACGTCAATGTATCTTCAACATTGTTTCTAATAGTTGAAATAAACAATGTGGAGACTTTTTCAGAAATATCCTGTGGAATCAAAATCCATGACGATATGGACTTTGTGTTAGAAGACAATGCGATATTTGTAGATCTTGCATTCGTAATACGATCTTCCAAAGATGGATGTGAAGCCCAAATGTCTTCAACTCTGACACGAGAATCCACTTTATATGTTCGTACAGGTTCTTTAAATTCAAAATCATATGTAAATTGTGGAATTTCCTTATTTGGTATGAACTTAGATGCAATATCCTTACCCACAAAATAATTAGATACCATTTTTTGCTCATTGATAAGAGAACTGAGCATTTGCTGGTAGAGATTATCCTTATTTGCAAGTACTTCTATTTTACATAGAGCTGAAATAAAAGTATCTGTTCCAACACATTGGCACGCAATACTATCGGCATCATATTCCATGTATCGGGATAATTTAAGATAGCCTTTTTGCACAAATCTATATACACGGGCAGTCAAATGCTTTATCAAATTTGTAAGCCACCTCGTGAATACACCGAAATAGCGTATTATACCTGTATCAGATATGCACCATTCATTTAACCATTTATCCCAAAAATCATCAGTAAAAATAAGGTTGTACAAAACGGTGTTTGTCACATATACTGTTGAACCGACTTTCATGCTATTCTGTGAAAAATGTCCGAATTCATGAGCGATAATTGACTTTACTTCCTCAATGCTTGTTCCATCAAACAAACCTAATCCAATTTCCAGATTTTTTCTAATAGGGAAGAAGATGCTCCAAAAACTTGTGTCATAAAACACACAAGCATTTACATCTGGGGATAGATATACATGCTTTGGCATTTTGCATTGAGTCTTTTTTGCAATGTCTTTAATCGTCTCAAATAACTCCGGACATTCTGATTCAAATACTTCAACTCTTGTTTCCTTAGTATTTTTATGAAATGAAAATAATGGCTTTATTAAATAAATACCAAGCATTAGTGCCAATAAGCAAATGCCGATAGTAATCATGACAATGAATATCATAGCACGAATATTTCGTACTGCCGGCAATACATCCATTATCAGATGGAGTGATGCCCAAGATGCTCCGACTAAGATTACTGCCCCAAGGCCTATCAAGATTACGTAATAGAACAGGAAACAACAAATTCTAAGCAATTCGTCTGTAACTGCTGATTTTATTGATGATTGGTGTTTCATATATATTCAAAAAATGCTTTGATAAAAAACTCTTTACTATAAATACGCCAGTTCGGGATAAAAAAAGCCTCATAAAAATTGGTAATCTTGCAAATATTTTGCACCTTTATAGGTGGCTTGCAACAACTTACAAGAATACAAGCGGTGATTACCGAAGACAAAGTTATAGGAATTTTCTGTATTATGGATGAGTTTTGCAAGAATTTCGCATCCGAATGTGTGAAAAAACTCCTTCTTGAAGATAAGGAACACCGTCAGCGTAACCGCGGACGCTATGCCAACATCGTACATTCAAGACACCGCTCAATCCACAATTTCATCATGAACATCTGCTCTGCACTTACGGCATATTCATTCTTTGAGAACAAGCTGAAAGCATTGTCGGCACATGTGGAAAGAACGATCCAATTGACATTATTTTAAGAAAAACTTATCCCGAACTGACGTGCCTTTATAAGCTGGATTTTCTTCTAACTTTTGAAGATTTTACGTATAGTAATATAAGCACTGATAAAAAAGGCAAATGCAAGTAATAGCCTTTTTTTATTACATCATTTTAGCACTTGCGAAACTTAAATTCATTACTTTTGTCTCGAAAAAAGGAGTTATGGAAATAGAAGAATTTACCGAAGAAGATATTCGTGAGGCTTCACACCTTGCCTATTCGGTGTGGGGAGTGAACTATATTGCCGATGATCAAGGTGAAGAGTTCGGGTTGCTGATGTGCGAGTATATCATTCGCTATGGTTGGTATGGTGCATCTTATGCCTTCAAAATTACCGATAAGGGCAAGATGACAGGCTGCATACTGGCGGGCAATATCAAGCAGGATAATGGTTACAATAAGTGGATTGATGGACTAATGCCCACATTCAATGATAAAGAGCGCGAGGCGGCGTTGGCTATTGACTTTCAGCAAGAGCGAGTTTCAATGTTATTCTGAAAGTTGATACGATAATACTAAAATAATTTTAATCAAATAGATAATGGCAACAATAATAAAGAGTGAAGTCAAAGATTTCCAACCCAATCCGAACAAGATAGATGGGTTTAGGCTACTGACGGACAGAACAAGAGAGACTATGGGAATTACCCCACAATGGCTCAATTTCGATGTGCGACAACTCAATCCTCGTGAATGTAATGCTGCTTATCACTTCCATCGTTATGCTGAGGAACTATTTATCATCCAACAAGGTGCAGCCAAATTACGTACTCCCCAAGGCGTAGAAATAGTAAAATCGGGTGATATTATATTTTTCGAAGCAGGAGAAACGGGGACCCATCAACTTTACAATCATACGGAAGAGCCGTGTATATTCCTTGATATACGCACTTATATAGGCCACGATATATGCGAATACCCTGATTCCAACAAGATTATCATCGTGCCAAATGGTGAAACCTTCAAATGCGATGAACAACACAACTATTTTGAAGGAGAAGAAACGATCCGCGATATTTGGAATAAATTAAACAAGGCAAAATAAAGATTGTATAGAACGATCTTGATTCTTGTTAGATATATAATCACTATGCTTTCTTGTCATACGATTGTTTAGTTTCTCAGGCTTTACACTTCTTTCAAGATAAGCATAACGCTTCTTTCTTTTCTAATATGTCTTGGAGAGAGTCGCCTCAATCCGAATACATAGATAAAGGTTTTTTTGTGTAGTTATTGGTTATAGGATAAAAAATCCTACTTTTGTCACTGGTAAGTAGAATCTTAACATTAGAGCATTATGATGGAAATTCTTCACAACCCCGAAAAACATCGTTTTACTTTGTCACAAAATGGTGAAATGGCTTATGTCGCCTATTGTATTGAAAATAATACGTTCGACATTCGCCATACGATTGTTCCGACTTCTCTTGAAGGACAAGGTATTGCTTCAGCACTTGTCAAAGAGGCTTATGATTATGCGCGTCGGCAGGGCTATAATTTAGTGGCTACTTGTTCTTATGCAGTTCGTTGGTTACAACGTCATCCAGAATACAGCGGAGAGTCTAACCCGGATTGTTGTGAGGGTAATGCCTGTTCCCTTTGATTGCAGATAATAACAAAACCCCTACAGAGATGTTTCCTTTCAGTGAATGACATTCTGTAGGGGCTTTTTGTATAAGGGTAATGGAAAGTAGGCGGATGTCCGCCTATGCTTTCCTTATGATTTGACTTGGTTATTCAGCAACTTCAGCTCCCCAGTTTTCGCGGGCCAGACGCTTGTAGCTGTTGTAACGCCACTTAGCGTTGTCCTCGGCGGCCTGGAAGAGTTGTTCGGCTTCTGCAGGATATTGCTTCATTACAGATGCGTAGCGAACCTCACCCTTCAGGAAGTCCTTGAAGCTTTCCCATTCGGGTTCTTTGCTGTCCAAAGTGAACGGGTTCTTGCCTTCAGCCTCCAAAGCCGGGTTGTAACGCCACAAGTGCCAGTAACCGCACTTGACAGCTTTTTCTTCCTCAGCCTGGCTCTTACCCATACCAGCCTTCAGACCATGATTGATACATGGAGCGTAAGCGATGATGAGTGACGGACCGGGATAGGCTTCGGCTTCGCGCAGAGCCTTCAGAGTCTGAGCCGGGTCGGCACCCATAGCAATCTGTGCTACATATACATAACCGTATGTAGTAGCCATCAAGCCTAAGTCTTTCTTACGTACACGCTTGCCGGCAGCCGCAAATTTAGCGATAGCACCTACCGGAGTAGCCTTAGAAGACTGACCACCCGTGTTAGAGTAAACTTCAGTATCGAGTACGAGGATGTTTACGTCCTTGCCGCTGGCGATAACGTGGTCAAGGCCACCGTAACCTATATCGTAAGAAGCACCGTCACCACCGATAATCCATTGGCTGCGTTTTACGATGTACTGTTTCAGGTTGTAGATGCCTGCACAAATAGGACATTTATCTTTGGCTGCTTCCAACATCGGAACGATACGTTCGTAGATGTCTTGGGTCTTTTCTGCATCAAGGCGATTTTCCAACCATTCGGTGAAGATAGCTTTGTATTCAGCCGGAGTAGTTTCGTTGGCAATGCCTTCTTCCATCAGTTTGGCGATACGGGCACGCATCTTTTCATTAGCCAGTTCCATACCCAAACCAAATTCACAGAAGTCTTCGAACAATGAGTTAGCCCATGCAGGACCGTGACCTTTCTCGTTCTTGGTGTAAGGAGTAGAAGGAACGGAACCGGAGTAGATAGAAGAACATCCTGTTGCATTAGCCACCATTTCACGATCACCGAAGAGCTGAGAAATCAACTTCACATACGGAGTTTCGCCGCAACCGGAGCATGCACCTGAGAATTCGAACAGCGGAGTAGCGAACTGAGAGTTCTTCACGTTGGCCTTGGTGTCTACCAAGTGCTGTTTGCTCTTCACATTCTCTACGCAGTAAGTCCAGTTGGCTGCTTCGCCCATTTGGCTTTCCAGATGAACCATTGACAAAGCCTTGCCACCCTTCTTCGGATTGCCCGGACATACGTCAGCACAGTTACCGCAACCCAGACAGTCGAGTACGTCTACCTGCATACGGAATGTCATGCCGTCGAATACCTTACCTACAGCCTTCAGCTGAGTGAAGTTTGCACCCTTCTGCTCTTCAGCGTCAAGGATGAACGGACGGATGGCAGCGTGAGGACAAACGTAAGCGCACTTGTTACACTGGATACAATTTTCTGCATTCCATTCGGGTACGAATGCAGCAACACCGCGTTTTTCGTACTTAGCAGTACCTTGTTCCCAAGTACCGTCTTCAATACCCTTGAATGCAGATACAGGCAGTAAGTCTCCGTCCTGAGCGTTGATAGGGCGAACTACTTCGTTGATAAAAGCAGGATCGTTGTTGGCAGCCTTTTCGTCGTCGGCAAGGTTAGCCCATGCCGGGTCAATAGTCAGCTGCTTGTATTCGCCGCCACGGTCGACAGCGGCATAGTTCTTGTTAACAACATCTTCCCCCTTCTTTCCATAAGACTTCACGATAAACTTCTTCATCTGCTCAACAGCCAAGTCAACGGGGATAACGCCTGTGATGCGGAAGAATGCAGATTGCAGGATGGTGTTGGTACGGTTGCCCAAACCGATTTCTTGTGCAATCTGAGTTGCATTGATGTAGTAAACGGTAATGTTATTCTGTGCGAAATATCTCTTCACCTTGTTCGGCAGGTTCTTTGCCAGTTCTTCGCCTTCCCAGATGGTGTTGAGCAGGAACGAACCGTTCTTGCGCAGACCGCGGGTTACGTCGTACATGTGCAGGTAAGCCTGTACGTGGCAAGCTACGAAGTTAGGTGTATTGACCAAGTAAGTAGAGCGGATAGGCGTGTCACCGAAACGCAGGTGAGAGCAAGTGAAACCGCCTGACTTCTTAGAGTCGTAAGAGAAGTATGCCTGACAGTGTTTGTCGGTATTGTCACCGATGATCTTCACTGAGTTCTTGTTGGCTCCTACTGTACCGTCGGCACCCAGACCGTAGAACTTAGCCTCGAACATGCCTTCGCCACCTACGGCGATTTCAGCTTCCTGAGGCAGAGAAGTAAAGGTAACATCGTCTACGATGCCGATAGTGAAGTGGTTCTTCGGAGTCGGCAATGACAGGTTGTCGTAAACGGCAAAGATTTGTGCCGGAGTGGTATCTTTCGAACCCAGACCGTAGCGTCCGCCAACGATAAGCGGAGCATTCTCCTGTCCGTAGAAGCAGTCTTTAACATCCATGTAGAGCGGTTCGCCGTTGGCACCAGGTTCTTTGGTACGGTCGAGTACGGCAATGCGCTTAGCAGTCTTAGGCACAGCTGCCAGGAAGTGCTTGGCAGAGAACGGACGATAGAGGTGAACGGCCACCAAACCTACTTTCTCACCCTTGGCACGCAGGTAGTCGATGACTTCGCGGATGGCTTCGGTTACAGAACCCATGGCGATGATGACACGGTCAGCTTCGGGGTCGCCATAATAATCAAACAAACCGTAGTTACGGCCTGTAATTTCGCTGATCTTCTTCATATAGTCTTCTACGATAGCAGGAACTGCATCATAGAAGCTGTTGCAAGATTCACGATGCTGGAAGAAATGGTCAGGGTTTTCGGCCATACCGCGTGCTACCGGAGTCATGGGGTTCATGGCACGGCTGCGGAATTCTGCCAGAGCTTTCTGGTCAATCAGCGGGGCGAGGTCTTCGTTGTCCAGCTTTTCGATCTTCTGGATTTCGTGAGAAGTGCGGAAACCGTCGAAGAAATTGATGAACGGTACACGTGCTTTCAGTGTAGAAAGGTGGGCAACACCGGCGAGATCCATCACTTCCTGTACAGATCCCTCTGCCAGCATGGCAAAGCCTGTCTGGCGGCAAGACATTACATCCTGATGGTCACCGAAGATACAAAGAGCGTGGCTGGCCAATGTACGCGCAGATACATGGAATACGCAGGGCAGGTTCTCGCCGGCAATCTTGTACATATTGGGGATCATCAACAACAGACCCTGAGAAGCAGTGTAGGTGGTAGTCAGCGCACCTGCCTGCAATGAGCCGTGTACGGCGCCGGCGGCACCGGCTTCCGACTGCATTTCCTGTACCAATACTGTTTCGCCGAAGAGGTTCTTACGACCTGCGGCAGCCCATTCGTCTACGTGCTCAGCCATCGTAGACGACGGGGTGATGGGGTAGATGGCTGCTACCTCGGAGAACATGTACGAGATGTGAGCAGCGGCTTCATTGCCATCACAAGTGATGAATTTTTTTTGTTTAGTCATAACTAAATGAATTTATTAAGTGAAAAATCTCTTTCTATTATAGTTTCGTTTCTCTGCGTTTTTACCGTATGTGTTTAGTACAAGAAACCGAACAGCCACAACGGAATCTGATTGTCTCGTCCGATTTCCATCTTGTGTATGGCATACACCATATTTGGATTATTCTTTATTTTGATACCCTCTGGACAAACCTTGAAAGCTTTGTTCTTATCTACCATGAATGAGACGTTTTTATCTCCTCGATTCACTTTGTGGTCTTTCCACAAGGTATTGACGAAGAACGTGTCGAGCACGTCCTGCTCTTCAATCTTAACCGGGTAGATGGAGTACATCAAGTTTGAATTGTGCATCATAATTTTGGCCGGCTTT
This sequence comes from uncultured Bacteroides sp., assembly GCF_947632445.1. Lineage (GTDB taxonomy): Bacteria > Bacteroidota > Bacteroidia > Bacteroidales > Bacteroidaceae > Bacteroides. The sequence goes on from NZ_CANRPM010000057.1 coordinate 11,520, forward strand.
TTGGGAAATTCCTTTCCTACCGGATAAACCATGTTGATGAGGCGGGCGTCGGCTAAGTATTTGATGTAGTTCATCACCGTGGCACGCGAAGTCTCTATATCGTTGGCCAGTTGGCTTACGTTGGGTGCTTTGGGCTCATCTACAGCTAAGAGATACAACAACTTTTTTATTTTCGACAAGTATTTCAGTTCGATTTGTTTAATAAGCAGGATATCCACTTCTATCATCATGTTCATGGTCTTGAGCAAATTCTCGGAAAAGTTGCGTTTTTCGAGGAAGAAAGGATAAAATCCATGATGCATATAATCCTGAAAATAGTCTAATGGATGTACTTTGGCCAATATTCCTTTGGCTATTTGTTGGTGGTTGTTCAGAATTTCATCCAGCGTGTAGGCATGGAATTTCATACCTGTCTGAAGGTTTAAGAACTCACGGAAAGAGAAACCACGCAAGTTGTAACTTCTTACGATGTTACGCAGTTCGAGGTTTTCTTCCTTCAGTCGCATGACTGACGAACCAGTGAAGACAATTTTCAGGTTGGGAAAGCGGTCGTAGCACATGCGTAATTCCTTACTCCAGTTGGGAAACTTGAATACTTGATCAATCAGAAGCACTTTGCCACCGCGACGCTGGAACTCGTAAGCAAACTCTACGATGCCATGACCGGAGAAGTAAAAGTTGTTCATGTTGATATAGAGGCAGGAGCGGTCGGTTCCGAATTTCTCCTTGGCATATTGAAGCAGAAAAGTCGTTTTACCCACACCGCGCGTTCCTTTGATGCCTATAAGACGGTCGTTCCAGTCAATCTCGTCCATAAGGTCGCGACGGACCGGAGCGTTAGTGTGCTCCACAAGATAGGCGTGTGTGCGGTAGAATGCTTCCATATCACTAAACTCTTATTGGCTACAAATATATAGCTTTTTTATAGGATTGCAAAGTAGACATTGCAAAAAATGCGTAAGTTTGTATCCGAAAATAAAAAAAGTATGAAGTTGCATGTGTTTAATCCAGATACGGATTTAGCTTTGGCCTGCAATGAGAGACATTATCTTGCACCCGAACAGGTGCGTGGGATGACGCACGATTTGGCTTTACTCCCTTTATGGTATGCGAAGGCAGGAGAAAAAGTATGGATTTCTGATGGGAAAGCGATGGATTACGCGACGCAAATGTGCCTTTTGTTTAATCTGCAAGTAGAGGTTGTGATGGGTGCCGATGTGATGCGGAGGGAAGGAGTGGAAATGGCACCTTGGGGATGGAATTCTGCTATTCGTCACTTTTTTCTGAAAAATGGCGTGGCTGTCGGCCGTTTGCCTTCTGCCGATTGGATAGAAACATATCGGACATTGGCATCCAGACAAACTTCCGCGGCTTTGTTGGGCAAGCTGCCTGCCGACGAACTGTATTGTGGAGAAGCAGAAATTCTCAAGACGCCGGACGCTTGTCGGATGTATGTTGAGGCACATCGGGGTGGGGTGGTATTCAAGGCTCCCTGGTCCAGCAGCGGGAAAGGGTTGTGTTGGTGTAAGAATGGTTTTTCTGTCGTGAAAGGATGGTGTGGACGTGTGTTGAAGGAGCAGGGGGCGTTAATTGCTTCTCCTATATATAATAAGGTGGATGATTTTGCGATGGAGTTTGTAATTGATGCTTGTGGGAAAGTCGTTTTTGAAGGTTATTCTTTGTTTATGACCGACGGACGGGGCCGTTACTTGGGTAATCGGGTTCTTTCATTCACCTATTTTGAGGAATATATGTCACGTTATGTTCCTGTTGGAGCATTGAAAAGTTTGTGCGCTCATATCGCTTTGCTGTTAGAGGAATATGCGGAAGCCGGTTATCGAGGCCCTTTGGGAGTAGACATGATGGTATGCAAAGAGAAGGATGGCTTTCGTCTTCATCCGATGGTGGAAGTCAACCTGCGTATGAATATGGGGATTGTGGCACTTCGTCTGGCAGAACGTGTACTGGCTCCCGGCTTGAGCGGTTTGTTTCGTATCGAGCATTACCCAGGGCCTGATGCCTTGCGCGAAGCTTATGCTGAGCGAATGCGGAAATCGGCTCCTGTAGTAGAAGACGGACGACTGGTGCGTGGTTGTCTTCCTCTGGTGCCGGTTACGTCGGAAAGCCGTTGTCTGGCACTGCTTGAAGTGGATTAGTATAGGCTTGCAGGAGTCGAAGGCTCACTTTCGTTACCATATCTGTCTATGGCCGTTACGGCAAAATGACGGCGTGATGTCCAGGGCAGGATTGGGGCATAGATATATTCCGCTTCACGTATGCCTGTAGCTACGATGTTTGCCGGGTCTTGTGTATTGACAGGGAGTTCGTCTGAGGCATAAACCACATAAGCAGGTGTGTTGTGCATATCGTTGTCTGTCGCAGTTTTCCAGCGCAAGCGGGTGTATCCGTCAGATATTTGTTCGACTTTCAATTCGGATGGAGCTGAAGGGGCGATGCTGTCTGCCCATGTCATAGGAGGCTGTAAGGCAGGATAGGCATAGAAGTCGTTTTGAAGCATGTCATATAGGTTTTGGGTGTTGTCTGTCACAAATCTCACTCGATAGTGAGCTTCGCCTGCCAGATGGTGGCTACGTATGAAGTTGATTTGTCGTTGTATTTCGTCCAGACTCCAGTTGCCTTCACTTGGGTGAAGGAAATAGACACCAAGGCCGGGCACTACATGGCGGCCGTTGCTCTGCTCCTGCCAGTCGAGGGCAAATGGATAGAACGCATTGCCACGAAAGTACATCATGGGATAAATCTGATCCTGAATGCCTTCGCCCAGCCATCCTTGTACATCCTGATAGACAACGTGAAAGGCATTCCACCCTTTGGATGAGTAACGGCTGGTATCACGATATTTCCCTACAGGGCAAGTGCTGACTTTAACCCAGGGTTTCAGTTGCTTTACACCTTTATATATATAACGCATAATTTCCGTGATGTTGTCTCTGCGCCATTGGTCGAGGCTGCGTCCGTTGCCATACTTCCGGTAGTCATAGCTGTCAGGGAAGCGGATGGCGCGTTCAGGATAGCGCAAGTAGTCGAAATGCACGCCGTCCACGTCGTATCTTTCTACGACTTCTTTGACCAAACTCATCAGATATTCCTTCGTTTTAGGATGGCCCGGATTGAGAAAATACTCTCGTTTATAAGGTACGCAGATTTTGGGCTGTCGGCGGGTAACCGATTGTTTGCCCAGTGAAGCTACATGTTTGCGTCCTCCCAGCGGGATGGTCACCATCCAGGCATGACACTCCATGCCTCTCTTGTGGCACTCTTCTACGGCAAAAGCCAGAGGATCGTAACCCGGATCCTTGCCGCTTATGCCGGTCAGAATGGAATTATAGGGCTCTATGTCCGATTTGTAGAGAACATCGCCACGTGTACGTGTCTGAAACAATACGGTGTTGAAGTTGGCGTCTTTCAGTTTGTCCAATATTTCTACCAGTTCTTCCTTCTGCTTTTGTATGCCGGCAGGACTTGTTGCCTTGGTGCGTGGCCAGTCGAGACCATATACAGCGGTTATCCATACTGCGCGTACTTCGTACTTGGGTGCGGGCTGTGCGGATAAATTGAGCATAATCAAGAAACTGAAAACAGTCAGCAAGTATATGCGGTTCATGTTCATCATTCGGGAATTGCTTATTCTTATATTTTGTCGGCGAAATTACAAAAACTGTTGCTAAAAAGTATAAGGTAAACAGAAAACAATTACTTTTGCTCCCAAAAAATAATAAAATAAACTACGATGATTACTTTTACAGTTGCTTTGTTGGCATTGGTTGCCGGCTACTTCCTCTACGGACGCTTGGTGGAACGCATTTTCGGCCCGGACGATCGTCCGGCTCCCGCATTGACACAGACGGACGGAGTTGATTATATACCTTTGCCTACTTGGAAAGTCTTTATGATACAGTTTCTCAACATTGCCGGCGTAGGGCCTATCTTTGGAGCTATTATGGGAGCAATGTTCGGTACTGCTTCCTATTTGTGGATTGTGCTGGGCAGTATTTTTGCCGGGGCTGTTCATGATTACCTGGCAGGCATGCTTTCGTTGCGTAACGGTGGTGAAAGCTTGCCTGAACTTATTGGCCGTTATTTGGGCTTGACCACCAAGCAAGTCATGCGTGCGTTTACCGTGTTGCTGATGATGTTGGTTGGGGCTGTCTTTGTGGCTTCTCCTGCAGGGCTGTTGGCTAAATTGACGCCCGAATCACTCGATATGACCTTCTGGATTGTGATTATTTTCATTTATTATGTTTTTGCTACCATGTTGCCGGTAGATAAGATAATCGGCAAGATTTATCCTGTTTTTGCAGCGGCTCTCATATTCATGGCAGCAGGAATTTTGGTGATGCTTTATGTGCATTTCCCTGCCTTGCCTGAGGTTTGGGACGGAATGCAGAATACGCATCCCAAGGCTGAAACCACTCCGATTTTCCCGATGATGTTCATTACCATTGCCTGCGGAGCCATTTCGGGCTTCCATGCTACGCAAAGTCCTTTGATGGCACGCTGTATGACGAGCGAACGCCATGGACGCCCCGTCTTCTATGGAGCGATGATTACCGAGGGGATTGTCGCTTTGGTATGGGCTACGGTTGCCACTTATTTCTTCCATGAAAACGGCATGGGTATCAGTGACGCTTCTATTGTCGTGTTCGATATCAGTAAAGACTGGTTGGGCGAAGTCGGAGGCGTATTGGCTATCCTGGGTGTCGTTGCAGCTCCTATAACCAGTGGCGATACGGCCTTCCGTTCAGCCCGCCTTATTGTAGCCGATTTCCTAAGATTGGAGCAGAAGTCCATACGGAATCGTCTGTACATTTGCGTTCCTATGTTCGTTGTTGCTACCGCTTTGCTGATTTACAGCTTGCGCGATGCTGACGGCTTCCAGATTATCTGGCGTTATTTTGCGTGGTCCAATCAGACCTTATCTGTCTTTACTTTGTGGGCCGTTACCGTCTGGCTGGTGCGCGAACGTGCCCGTTTCCGTTTCTGTATCACCCTGCTGCCGGCTCTGTTCATGACGGCAGTATGTACCTCTTACATTTGTGTGGCTCCTGAAGGTTTGAATTTAGGACTTCAGAATGCGGGACTGATTGCAATGGGAGTTGTGATTATAGCTTTCGTATGGTTCAACGTCTGGAAGGCCAAATATGAAAAGCTTAGAAGGGAGGGGAGAGCCTGGAAAAAATGAAGAAGTCATCTGCTTTAGTTTGGCTTGCCGACTTTTTCTTTTGTCATGAGTTAAAAGTCTCACTTTTTTGATTTATATTTGCGCTAAAGTCATTTTTTACTAAAAAGCGATATAGATATATGAAGAAACTGGTGTTTATTTTCAGCCTTTTGTTGGTCACGGTCGTGGCTCAGGCGCAGTTTGAGAAAGGGAAATGGTTTGTTAATCCGTCTGTGACAGGGCTGAATCTGTCTTATAATACCCAAACGGAAAAAGCTCATTTTGGCATCGAGGCCAATGGAGGTGCTTTCCTGGCAGACAATGTGGCTTTGTTGGTGCGTGCCGGTGCCGAATGGCAAGGCGGAGGTGCCGACGAATATATGTTGGGTGTCGGCGGACGTTACTACTTCGATGCGATAGGTGTGTTCTTGGATGCCAATGTCAACATGAACCATCATGTCTGGAAACATGACAAGCGCACGTTGATAGGCTTTGGAGCCGAAGCCGGTTATGCTTTTTTCCTCTCAAGGACAGTGACTGTTGAACCGGCCGTTTATTGGGATATCAATAAGGATCGCTCCGAGATAGGAGTGAAAATAGGTTTTGGGTTCTACTTCTGATAAATGAGATTCTTTTTATGAAGAGAGTGCATCCTCGCCGGATGCGCTCTCTTTTGTATTTAAATGCTCCTTTCGAGGACTTGTCAAGAAAGTATCTCCATTATAAAATCCTCCGATTAAAAGTCTCACTCCGCAAGAATGAAAAATAATGACAAAACCGGCCCGCGTTCCGGCCGTTTTCCTTCCATTTGCCTTCACCGGAAAAGGGTACTCCGAACCCCCGCCAGAAGGTGTTCTGAAGGGGGTCTAATCGCTTAAGTTAATCGATCATCATCGCTTAACTTAATCGATCATCATCGACTAACTTAATCGATCATCGTCGCTTAACTTAATCGACAGGAGCCGTTGTTCCGAAGCGATAACGGGAGGTATTTTGCCACAGTAATAAATATATACATTAATCTCCTAAGACATTACTTGTGGAAGGTGACTTCCTTGACAGCTCGCAGGCGGTAAGTACGTGAAGAACCGGCTTTGGAGATGCTTCCCTCATCCCAGGC